>NZ_QUDZ01000001.1:0-428947 GCF_003477765.1 Eubacterium sp. AF34-35BH | reverse complement strand
ACCTCTTGAAGTTTCCATATTTTCATTCAAATTGTCATCTTCTGCTACATCATCAAAATCTGTGTCATCAGGCTCCGAATGGTCCTGAAACACAACAAAATTCTTTACATATAAGAGGCTTGGAAGTCCCAAACCTCTTCTTTTCTTTTCAACCAATCCAAAATTCTCAAGCTCATTTAAATACCTTACAGCTGTCTTTTTACTAAAGTTAAAGTCCTCCATTATTTCTGCAATCTGGTATATTATGTATACTCTGTTCTCTGAATCAAACCATCTGTTCTTCATTGACAGGTTCATTCGGTCAAGCAAAACTCCATAAAGAAGTTTTGCATTGACTGACAAATCTTCAAACATTGGGTCTACAATCATTGCTTTGGGAATTCTTATGAAATTAAACTGCTCTGCCTGAGCTCCATAATAATAATCAAATGTCATAACCATCACTCTTCCATTTCTCCAATAACTGGTAAATTATGTTCTCCATTTCTGCCTTTGTATAATTTTCAGGAAAATACTGCTTAAGTTTCTTTCGGGATATTGTAACCTTTGCACTCTCCTTGTTTTTCTCTTCCGGTCTTTCAATGATGTCTGTTGATTTTTCCTTATTTTTAATTGCCTTAACTTGCTCTAAACTAACCTTATATCCAAGATTGAAATAATCTAAAATGTCCTGCTGTTCATTCTCTGACAATTCTGCTATTTCCACTGCAAGTTTTATGGCAATCTTTTTTTCATCTACCATTTCAAGTAACTCCGGTAACAGATTAGTAAGTTTTATGTATCGTGATACCTGTCTCCCTGACAAGCCATTTGCCTCTCCTACAACTTCCCTGCTTTCTGCTCCTTTTATTCCTTTATGGTGAATCGCTTCAAGTTTCATTTGAAATGCATAGGCTTTTTCACTTGGAAGTATTTCTTCCCTTTGAATGTTTGAATCAACCATTACTATTGTTGCATCGTCATCACTCAATTCTCTTATAATAACCGGCACCTTTTCAAGTCCTGCAAGCCTTGCTGCATGTGTTCTTCTGTGCCCTGATATTATCTCGTATTCTTCGTCATTTGTTTTCCTTACCAATATAGGAAGAAGTACGCCTCTTTCCCTTATTGACTCTGTTAATTCTTCCATCTTTTCATCATCCGAAACCTTAAATGGATGATTACTAAAATCATGTAATTTATCTACATCTATTTCTTTTAATCCATCTGTTGTTTCCACTTTCAATAATTCATCGTAACTTGTTAATTTTATTTTTTCTCTTACTTTACTCATGTACAAGCACCTCCTCTGTTAATTCTTCATAACTTCTTGCCACTTTTCCTTTTGGGTCATGAATATATATACTCTTTCCCTCAGCACTTGTTTCTGCAGCTCTTACTGACATCGGTATTCTGCTATCAAATATTCCAATTGTTTCTCCATAGGTGCTCTCTAATGCCTCTAATATGTCCTTTGTATAGTTAGAACGCATATCAACCATTGTCATAACCATACCTTCTATTTTTAGTTCCGGATTTATTTGTCTTCTTACTCTGCTTATTGTCTTTATTAACTGTTGTAATCCTTTTACCGGTAAATATGATGCCTGAACAGGAATTAACACTGAATTGGCACACACAAATGCATTAATGGTTATCATTCCAAGGCTCGGCATGCAGTCAATAAGAATATAGTCATAGTTTTCTTTTATATTAGAAATAAATCTTTTCATTACTAATTCTCTGCTCATTACATTAACCATAGAAACCTCTAATCCTGCCAATTCTATGTTTGCCGGGATAAAATCAATGTTTTCTTCATGTTTTAAAATTATTTTTTCATAATCAATTTCCTCCTCATTTACAACATCCATTAACACATTTGCTAATGAATACTCAATCTTGTCTGGTTCATCAATTCCAAGACTTACTGTCATACTTCCCTGTGGGTCTGCATCTATTAACAGAACTCTCTTCCCCTTTCTTGCTAATCCAATACCTAAATTAACTGTTGTGGTAGTTTTTCCTACTCCACCCTTCTGGTTTGCTATTGCAATTACCTTACACATTTCTTTCTTCCTCCTTATATATTTTTTATATCTCCTACAAGATCACAAATGTTGAAAATGTAAATAAAAAAAGACACCTTCTAAAAAATTTTTTTTAGAAAGTGTCCAAATTTTTTATTTAATTATTAAGTTAACGTACTATGACATATTATCGCGTAAAATTTCTACGTCCTTTTATACGTCCTTTTGCTTTAATTAGTGAATTTGTAATTACTAATAACTTGCTACAATGCCCATAAATAAAGGGGTTCTACAGTTTTTAAAAATAAATTATTTATCCAACTGTTTCATTGTCGGGAATATCGTCCGATATTACGAATATGTCTTTATATCTTATTATAACTGTGTTTCCGTTACCTGTGTTTTATGCTCTGATTTCATAAATCTACACTAATCTTCATAAGTGGTCGCAAATCAGTCGCATATTGGTCGCAATGTCGCAACCACGATAACATCACAGATTATTTTTGGTGCTGACTATGTGATACTTTTCACCATGCTACCATTACACCATATTCCCGCAGCAACATAGCCAGCTAATAATAATTTGTGCCATTTTCTTCATAGTGTGTCCCCCTTTTGTATTATCAAAGATATCTTTAATTGCATCATAGCAGATGCCAGCGGAGACAATGGAAACCAATGTCATAATTATGTAGGGAATATTTGGAATCGAACCAAAATCTGTTGCCAACAAATTAGCAAAAATATAATATCATTTTTTCAATAATGTTGCAACCTGTTAATTACAAGATTGAGCCTTCTTCTGTTTAGCGAAATACTCGTCAAAATTGATAAGCTCTGACTTCTTCAAATCCTTAGTAGCTTCTGCATAAATCTGCATCGTAGTTTCTGCATCTGCATGTCCCAGAATATCCTGCATAGCTTTAATGTTTACACCTGCTTCACACATTCTGGTTGTAAAAGTATGTCTCAAAGAATGATTGCTAAATTTTGGAAGAATAACTGCATTATCTCGGTGATCTTTATCAAGTACCTCGAAATTGCAGTCTCTAATAATTCTCCTTAGAGCTTTATTAAGTGTGCCTTGATGCTGAACATTACCAAAACGATTTACAAATATAAAATCTCGATAACCATCAACAACAGCTTCACTCTTAATTCCACATTCTTCTTGATATTCCCTCTCCATGAGGAAAGCTTCTTTTACGATTGGAAGCATCGGAATTGTTCTCTCACCTGCTTTTGTCTTAGTGGTATTGATTGCAAAAATCTGTCCTGCCTCTGTTCTTGTGCAGTAATATACCAATGTATGATTCACATTGATTACTTCTTCCTCTAAATCAATATCACACCATCTAAGCCCTGTGATTTCTCCAACACGCATCCCAGTCCATAACATGATAGTAAAAATAGGATACCATCTATGATACTGCCCCTGCTTGCTGAGAAACTTCTCGAATAGCTCCTGCTCTGGAACTGTTAATGCTCGTCTTTTTTCAACTTCAAAATTCCGAGCTTTCTTTAGTTCTTTTAAGGCGTTGTCAGAAGGATTATATCTAAGATAATCATCCTCAACTCCAAGCTCTAATACTTGATGCAGTACAGTATGAATACTGTCGATTGTATTAACCTGTATATTTCTTTCATCCGCCAGATAATTATAAAATCCCCTAACATCTGAACGCTTCAAATCAACGAGCCTGCTCTTGCCAAAATCTGGTTCAACAAACATGGTGTACATGTATTTGTAATTAGAGAATGTATTATCCTTAAGACCTCTCTTAAGCTGTACCCAACTATTATACAAATCATTGATGGTAAGATTATTCTTATCCGCTCTGACACCATCTAAAACATCTCGAAGCACATCCAATTCTTTTTCTCTTAATTCCTCAAGAGTAACTGCACTAATAGAGTGCCGACCGCCTCGCTTGTCTCTCCATTTGAACTCGTAAGTTCCGCTACTTCTCTGGTATTCGCCTTCTTTCAAAACTCTATTTTTATTGTCTTTGCGTCTCTCTACTGCCATATAAAATCTCCTTTCATAACAACAAAGAGAACACGCTCAAGTACATTATAGCCTCAACATGTTCTCATTGTCTATTAAAAGTTACATCTCTATCAAATTAAATTGAATACATCTTTTCTAAGTATTCAGCAAACAGCTTCCGTTTAATAAGACGTTTGTTTCCGCACCAGATAACATAAGGACAATTATCGCTGTTCGTTAATTCCCTAAGCTTATTCTGACCGATTCCAAAATACATTGAGGCTTCCTCAAGTGTTAAGTTTGCTTTTTCCCATAAGGGAACGTATTTCTTATCTATAACAATCACTCCCTTCAATCAAAATGTAAATCTACATCATCGTCTATCTCAACGAATTCATCTCTTTCCAGATATGCTTTTACAGAATCATATTCTTTTATACTTCCATCTTTTGAATAGATAACCACCTTGTGAATTCTTCTAAGAAAAGCATCCCAAGATTCTCTATCATCCCTCTGGACTTCATAATACTGTTTTTCCAGAGACCAATTCGATATTATATACACCTTGTTATAACAAGCGTATTTATTAGTATATCTACTCGGAAGCTCGATAGGATATATATCACAGAATAAAAGCATTTCTTTAATTCTCAAAGAAGAACGGAATTCATCAAATGCAATTACTGGCTGTCCATTGTATGAATCAAAAGGATGCAGGTAATCAGTTACACGATATACATTTGAATATCCATTCTTTTCAAGAACACCTCTGGTTTTCCCTGTTCCAGTAGCTCCGCTAATGTAAACCACTTCTAAATCCAGTCTGACTGTCTCTTTATATTTTTCTGTTAATAATGTCGTTCTAACTTTATCTATCTTATCAATTTGAAGAATATAGTCTTGATTCTGAGCCAGTATTTCCGCATTAGTCATATTGTCCATTACCATCTGGTAAAGCTCCGACATATCACTTCTCTTGCCCTTACTGTCTGGCGGTTGTGTACCATATTCCTCAAATGTTCCTTCAATTTTCTTTTCCTGTTTCGACTCGTCTGTTTCCCATTTACCAGTCTTTTTAACATAATTCACATTATCAGATACTGAACCTTTGCATTTTTCAATATGTGCTTCCTCAAAATAACGCTTAACCATACTGAATCTAACTCTGGATGCAAATACTACAAATATATGCGTGTGATAACAGCTTCCCTGCTCATCTGCCATGCAGATATATACAAGTGTTTTGAAGTTTCCGCGCATCACCCCTAATATGTGTTCATGCGTCCATCCTTTTTCCTCTGGAGCGTTAATCGTAAGCTGATACATAAAGCTCTGAGTATCTTTAATTGCTATCGCCTCCTGTTCATTATGTGCAGCCTTGCGAACATGCTACAAAGCCTGTAAATACAAGGAGTGCACATGTTTGTGCAGGTTTGGGTAATACTAAGCCAAACCTGTTGCGGATGGCTTGTGGCTTCGCCACAGCCACCGCTTCTGTTTGTTATCTTGTTAATGCTTCAATACATATTGCCTTCATTTTCTCTTCATTCCTTATCACAGGCACCTTTATAAATCTAAGTTCTGACCCCTGCCACAGCATGACACCTTCACCAGTATGAAATTCTCGATTTCCGACTTTATCTATCAACTCTTTCGGCATGAGCATGGAGTATATGCTCTCTAAGGTCGCACCTACAATAATAATCACGCCAAAATTAAGTCTTGAGCCAGTTGGAAAAGCTGAGGCATCTGGACGCTGACAGGCAATCACTAATCTGACCGCTAACGAGCGTCCGAGCATAAGGATTTCTGAAACCTTATGCATAACTGCTTCTGCTTTCTTCTTTTCTGAACCAAGCAAAGCCAAAATGTTAGCCATGTATTCATCCCAAACAAGTGTCACATAATGCCTTGATGTATCTTCTCCACGTTGACGCTTATGCATGATTTCATACACCTCTTCAAGAGCCTCTATGGTTTTATCATAAGGATAATATCGAGGACAGCCTCGAAGATGAGTAAAACTATCATCCTGCTTAAAATCTGCAAAATACACCACCGAATCTTCGCCCCCATGTAAACAAATTCGAGCAAAATACTGATTTGTCAAATAGCTTTTACCAGAACCACTCATGCCACATATAAGCGTCTGGGAGTTATTCTTAGTGGATGCATCCACAGTTACAGGTACTCTATTACCAAATCCATACCATGCATCATAATCATAGCCTATAAGCAATTCCTTAGAAGGTATCATCATACAACACACCTCGTTCCTTTGGATTCCTGCCCTTAGCCGATTCAAAATAGATATGGTTACCTTTATCCTTTTTCCTACCACCATAAGTAATATCACCTATAAGATGCACATCCAGTCTGTCACAGATAGCTTCCTTCTTTTCCTGCCATCGTTCCATCGGAATAGTAGTATAGAATTCTCTTTTAATAACTCCCGATTTTCTATCTTTTTTCTTAGATATTAATATTGGCGGTTGATTTTTCACATCTTGTTTATCTCCGAATACAATCTCCATATCCGCTTCATCTCTAATTGCAAACAAGAAGCCTACCAACTGGACTATTCCTATTGCACATATAATCGGAAATATTATAATTATTGCGGTCACACATACAGTAAATATAGTTTCAAACATAGGATATACTTCCACGCTAGCAATATATCTACTTTTAGTCATAATCAACAACACAACGCCACCGGCAAGCAAGCCCCATATAAGATTTAATAATGGATAATTCCATAACTGCTGAATTCCAAGAATAAATCTATACTGTTGCTTTTTTCTGTTGTGCCTCTGCTCATTAAATTCTTTATTGTCCATATATCTCCCTTCTTAGCAAGTAAGGGAATGGAATACCCACTCCCCAGAAATATACTTAGCAACCATAATTCAAATGAAACCCTTTCAACATAAATGCATTTAACTTCTCATGCAAATCACATATATGATTATATTTTCTGAAAATGATACTCTCAAGCGAGCGGTCGCTATCAATGATGAAGTGATTCTCATCATCGAAACACCCATACTGCTCATCCTTTTCAATGAAAGACCAGTAGTCAATATCATATACCATAGGACGAATGATTTCGTCTGCGTAATCCACAATCTTTCTCTTCATATCTTCTGGAAGCTGATTACTATACTGTCTTAATTCAAACAGCTTGTTGCTCTGAAAAGCTCTATCTTCATATCCTTTCAGAGCTTCAACCATGAGGATATGACATTCAATAAGCTTTGTTTCAATTTCTTTATTCATTATTGTGTTCTCCTTAATAGACAAGCATCGGGAGGATTATTTCCTCCCTTTGCTTCATCTGTTTACATAATGTCAGTAGAGTTTCTTTATCAATTATGCCAAACTAATTTTTACAAGTTTTCCTTTATGATTAAACTCAACATCTACCTTTTTATTTAATTCCATGCCCTTAGGTAAAGCGATACTTCTAGGAACAAATAATTTGAGTGCCTCTAAACCTTCAACATTAGGATTCTGTGTGAGTAAGTATAAGTTTGTACCTTCTATGTGATTACCTTCTTTGGTATCAAATGACATTTCTGATATTCCAACGAACTGCATTAACATAGTTGTGCGCCTCCTTTCTTTTATCAGCTTATCCATGGGTTGCTGACCTATTGTCTTAGCCCTTGACAATTTTAATTTTACTCTATAATATCTCACATATAAATGCCAAGTGCAAGCCATACTGCATTTTATAAAAGGAGGTATATGTCACTTATGTATGACAAAAATTTATTTTCAACCCAATTAAAAAATTTACGAGAATCTCGTTGGAAACAATATAAGAATAATCAGGACAAACGGAACAATCCTTACGAAAAATATGCTTACTGCAAATCACAAGATACTCTATCAGAAAAACTGAATGTTGAGCGCAGAACTTATGGAAAATGGGAAAACGGAACAACAATTCCTACAATTGACAAGGTGGCAGATATTTGTAATGTCTTAGATTGTAATATTGATTACTTATTAGGGGCAGAAGAACTCATTGGATTCACACCTTCCTCAATTGCTTCTCACTACTCCACAATCAACATTGATATAATAAATAAAGCCATAAGTGATGATAATTATAGAGATTTTCTCAATTATTTTATGCATCCAGATAATTGTTATGCGCTTGTCAATTCGACCACTCTTAATGCATGGAAAGATTTTCTTGTGAATAGTGAAGTTGACAACCTAAAGGACCCTCTGAAAGCCTTGCTGTCAGATATATTTCAAGGTTATCAAGCATTCACACCATTAAGCCAATATGACAAAACATCCCTAAAAGAATATCTTATCTCTGCTTTACCTCACGATAAGTTTTCTTTTGCAATCAAAAAAATGGATGAATGCATCAATATAAACACCTGCTTATCTACAAATATTTTAAATAAACTCGGTATAGTTACCGATAATCCTCAGAACTATCAAATTCTAATTGATTATCTTGTTAATTACTGTTTTCATGTTCTTCTTACGAAAGAAAAAATAGATATTCAAAAAGAGAAAATCGGACAACTTTTTGTTCATATGCTAGAGAAATATCTTGAAAAATAAGAAAAAAACTCAATAAGATTATTAACCTTCTTAATCTTACTTCACCAAAGAAGAAATAAACAAATTATTTAACAGACTCCAAATATTTATAATAAAAATAGATGCCTATGATACAACGCGTATATTATGGTCGTTCATAGGCATCTATTCTGCTTTGTCTACCAAACAAATAGCATATTAATTTTATTAATCTTTTACAACACTTTCGTATCTCTTTCCTGTATAACCAACTGCACTTACCTCCTTATCACATGCCAAAAACCATAATTCAGTATTATTTGTAAGATATAACGTTGTAATATTATTGCTTGTACAAGCAAGCCATTCCAAGTTAATATTTTTAGATAAATCTATATCTGTAAGTTGGTTATCAGAACAATCCAAACTATTCATTGATACATTGTTTGATACATCTAGATTAGTTAATAAATTTCCATTACATTCTAAATTCTCTAACCCTTTATTTTTTGATAAATCTATTGTTTTTAATTTATTATTACTAAAACATAAATCCTTTAAAGCTAAATTATTTGATAAATCTAATTTTCCTATTTCATTACAACTACAATCTATCCTATCTAAATTAACATTAGCAGAAACATCTATTGTTTTTAATTTGTTATTACCACACATAATACTTTCTAATGCTGTGTTATTCGATAAATCTAAATTTTCTATTTCATTATAATAGCAATGCAAGAATTTTAAATTTTTGTTATTAGAAATATCTATTGACTTTAATTTATTATTGTTCGCATAAATGTATTCTATCTCTGGATTATTTGAGATATCTAAATTGGTTAATAAATTGTTGTCACAATGCAAAATTGTAAAATCATCTGTGTTTTCAGGTAGTTTCAAACTCTTCATTTGATTTTCGCTGCACCATACATCATTCAAATTCAAATTTTTAGATAAATCCAACACACTTATTTGGTTGTTAGCGCAAAAAAGACCTCGCAATTCTAAATTATTTGACACATCTATTTGTTTTATATTGTTGTTGACACAATCTAAATTATCTAAATCTTTGCAATTTGAAATATTCATCTCTTTAATCTGATTATCTGAACAATGAATATTTATTAGTTTCTTACAATTATTAAGCTGTAAACTCTCGATTTGATTATGCGAACACCATAATTCCTCCAATTCAGTATTATTTACCAAATCTAAGTTCTTAATATTATTAGATGAACAATATAAATTTTCTAAACTACTGTTTTTGGAAACCGATAATTCTTCTAATCTATTTTCTCCACAATCGAGAGTTATCAGCTTCCTACACTCATCAAGATACAGACTTTCGATTTGATTAGATTCACAGCTTAACTCTCTTAAATTACTATTTTCAGAAACATCCAATTTTTCTAATTGATTTTCATTACAATAAAGCTCTTCTAATTCATTATTATCAGAAATGTTAATGTTTGTAAGCATACTACCATCGCAATCCAAGTATTTTAATGATTTTAATCCTGTTAAATCTAATTTTCCCTTTAATTCTAAACCTTTACCATTCTCTTCATCAAACCATTTTATTCCAATCAGATTACCATTTGCATCCCATTCGTAGCTTGAATCCTTTATATCCTCTTCAACATCAGCACCTTTTTCTTTTTGTTCCTTGATTATTTTTTTGAGAACTTCTTTGTCATTATTATTTAATTTCGACCCATCAACTATTGTCGGCTTAGTAGTTGGTTGTTCTATAGGCTTTGTTGTAGGTTGTTCCACAGGCTTTGTTGTCTCTGGAACTTTTGAACGATTAACTATTGCTTTCTTTTTTACTATAATCTTACATTTGTATTTCTTTTTACCAATTTTAGCTGTAACTGTTGCTTTACCTTTCTTTTTACCTGTAACTTTTCCCTTCTTACTTACTCTAGCAACTTTCTTATTAGATGTTGACCATCTTACTTTTTTCTTATTATTTTTTAATCTTAACTGAACTGTTTTTCCAACATAAACAGTTGCCTTTGTCTTGTTTAATTTTACTTTCTTTGCTGCAAAAACACTCTCTGGTGTTACGGTAAATGCCATTATGAATACCAAAATAATGGCACATATTTTCTTTAGCTTCCCCATAATCTTTCTCCTTCATTTTCTGATGTTTATTTTTTTAACAAATATAATGCCTTTGATATATATGTTTATTTCAAAGATATTTTTTTGCTCCTACTCCAATCAGAGTAAATATTTTTACCCTTATACGTATAATATGTCCTTATTTTTACTCTATAAGTTTTTTTCTTTTTTAATTTTCTTATAGTATTATTTAATTTTGTGGATTTAATTGTTTTTATTCTCCACTTTTTGCCATCTTGTTTATATTTTATTTGATAACCTGTTGTTCCACCTGTTTTAGATACAACAATTTTAAATGACTTTGATGAAATCTTAAAAAGTTTAAATACATTTAACGATTCTTTGCTATGTCCTAATTTAAAACTATATGTTCCAAGGTCATTAAAACACCTTATAAGCTTTAGGTAATATGTTCCCTTGCCAACCTCTATATCATATGAATATTTTTTTCCACTATATGTGTAATGTTCTATAATACTATTATTATTGCTATCTACAACAGATACTAGAAGTTGATCTATATTATTTGTAAAATCAAGTTGTAACGTTCCCTTTTTAGGTGAATATATTTTATAGTAATCATATGTTTCATCCATTGACATCTGACCATTTATTTTAGTTTCGTATGGAACAGAAGATACAGATTTTAAATCTGATTTGAAATTATTACTATATCCAAATGTTTCGTAAGCTGGCGAAAATGAACATTCAAATCTATATTTTATATCCCCATATGCATAACGAACAACATCAATATAATACGTTCCCTTATTTACTGATATATTAAAAGGTTCGTCCCCATATCCACAATGAAAATTTGGTTCTAATTTATTACCATTTTTATCAGAAATATAAACATCTAAAGCATCCGAAACATTCATGTCAAAATAAACTGTTCCAGTTTGTTCTACCTTTACTATGTATGTGTCGCACACATTTTTATCACTAATTTTTCCTGAATAAACTTTTCCCATGCTAATTTGAGGATATTCCTTAGCATTAACAATATGATTTGACATACAATAAAATGTACACATCATAATAATTAAAATTAACAATTTTCCTGATTTTTTCATAATTAAACACTCCTTAACTTTTTTAACATTATACTCAATATATTGAGTATAGTCAATGAATTAAGTATGTTATCTTACCCTTAAAGATTTAAGGAGGTGTAAGTTTGATTTCATACGAACCACTTTTTGAAACTATGTACAAGAAAAATATCACAGAATATAATCTTATCTTTAAACAAGGAATGTCTGCTAACACTATCCACAGAATAAAGAAAGGCTTGCCATGTACTACTGAAACTTTGGATGCATTATGTTTTATTTTAGACTGTGAAGTAAGCGATGTAATTAAACATGATAAAACTAGGTAAAAAAAAACTAGAAGCTAACTACTTCTAGTTTTTTTGAGCGTATTCTCTTTAATTGGTCGCAAATCGGTCGCAATTCTCGACTTTAATTATCTCAATCCCTTATAAATAAAGGCTTTTATTTATCCAACTGCTTCATTGTTGGGACGTCGTCTGGCAATTATTCACAGAGCTTCATATTAAACTATACTAATATAAAATTATATAAATAGACTATTCGTAATCCTTCATTTTTAATTAATATTCTATCTATTTTGTTGTCAAATTGATGTCAATCGGAAAATTTGATGTCAAATTCCCAATTATACTTCTTAAAAAACATCTAATTTCACAGATAAATTTTCAAAAGACTCTTTCTTCTTTTCATCTGTAGCTTCCGCATATATATCCATTGTTGTTTCAATGTTTCTATGTCCCATAATAGACTGAATAACTTTCAGATTAGTTTCCTGTTCACATAGCCTTGTTGCAAATGTGTGTCTAAGAATGTGACATGAAAAATATGGTAATATTAACGGATTCCTTTTTTCTCTTGCTGCAGTGATTTCTTCTTCATTATTATAATTAGTTACAATTCTTTTTATTGCTGAATTCACTGCTTGTTGATTCAGAATATTTCCGAATCTGTTTTGAAAAACAAAACCACTTACGCCATCTATAACAGTCTCATTAAATCCATTCTCTTGTTGATCCTCTTCTTCTAATTTTAGAGCATCATACACAACATCAAGCATTGGAATTGTTCTAATACCTGCCTCTGTTTTTGGAGTAGACAGCGTTGACACACATTTATTCTTTTCTGCCGACTTATAATTTGCAATACTATGATTAATAGTAATCATTTTATTTTCAAAATCCAAGTCATCCCATCTTAATGCAATAGCTTCCCCAATTCTACATCCTGTACCTAGCAAAAATGTGAATAATGGCCACCAGTGATAATACACCGGACTATTTGCAATATAATTCATAAATGCTCTTTGCTGTTCAATTGTCAGTGCATGCCGAATACCTCTGTTTTTACCAGATTTTCTATTTACCTCTTTCATTGCGCCTGTAGCAGGATTCTTTCTTATTATGTCATCCCTTACCGCCAACTCAAAAGTTGGATGCAAAAGACAATGAATTGAATCCAAAGTTCCAAGGGCAATATTCTTATCTTTCAATAAGTATAGATAATATTGCACTACATCTGAATATTTAATGTCTGCGATTTTCTTTTTACCAAAATCTTTTCTCACGAAATGGTTATAAGTATATATATATCCGCTCCTTGTAGAATCCTTTAGATGCTGTTTCAAGGAAATGTACCTATCAAATACAAAATTGATTGAAGCATTTCCTGCTGTGTACACATCTAAGCCATCTAACTGAGCCTTTAATAGTTCTTGTTCCTTTTTCCTAAGAGATACAAGGTCATTAGCATAAATGTATTTTCGCTGTCCCAATGGATTAGTGTACGTATAAACATAACGACCATCTTTTCTATAAACCTCACCTGATTTAAGTGTTCTACCTCTAGGATCTTTTCTATTTGCCATAAGTTCCTCCTTAATAAGAAAGAGCTCATACTATTTATCTCTTGATAATATTTCCTCAAGACCTTTCGTTGCGACTTTTGTCATAGACTCATTATGTTTTTCGGTATACTGCAATAACCTTTGATACATCTCATCTGAAATGCGAATACTAAGAACCTTGTCTTTAGTTTTCTCTAACTTAGGTCTTCCTTTATTTGCCATATTGCATACCTCCATGCGTTTATTATATATTTTGTATGACAAAAAATCAACTATTAAATAGTACAAACTCTTTAATGTTCTATATTAACTTTTTTATTTCTAAAATTCTCTAAATGTTTCTAAAAATTTTTCAAATACTTCGCAATTGACTAAAGCCATTCCATCTATCTTATACACAGCTCCAGCTTCCTTTGCCAACGCTTGAAACTTTGTCATCCCTATACTATATAGGTCTGAACCTTCTTTATATCTAACAAATTTTTTTGCCATTGCTTTTCCTCTAACTGAAACCTTGCCTGCTTCTGTCATCTATATCGCCTCCTTCATTCTTACCATCGTCTCCACCATGTCTGCATAAAGAACTAAACATTGTTCCCGCTCATCAAATGATAGCTTACTCAAATTATCTTCAAGTCTGTCTTTCGTTCCGTGCTTGATTCCAAGTATAGTATTAGCATCCGTATCATATGCTTCAATAAATTTGTAAAGCATATTTACTGTTAGATTTCTGCACCCTCTCTCTAATTGTCTAATATGTGACTCACTACAATCCACCATATCTCCTGCTTCACCGGGAGATATATTTAGTTTTGTTCTTATTTCTTTTAGTTTGTCTCCAACTGCTAATTTATTGTATTTCATTTTTACCTCAATTCTGTTAGTTATGTTTTCTAGCATCTGTTTATTTTGTTGAAATACATTACTAGTAATGTTTGTTATAAATGAACACTTACATTTTCATAAGTTAGCACGCCTGCATCTCTAATGACTGTTTACCACAACAGAGGAAACGCCTTAATTTCCATCTCATTAGTAACTTCTTTTGATCTGACCGTCGTCAGTATAAGTTTGAATTGCTACGATGACTACATCACCGATTACGGCATAAGCAAATCTAGCCATTACTGGCAGAAGTTTTTTCTTATTATCTGTAAGTCTGTGTCATTGGGTTGGTAATCAATGACTATGTAATTATTCTATGTTAAATAAGAAGATATTCGTACACACGAAATTGTGGAATTTAATAATAATCCCCACAAATTTTAGTGGGTAATTCTAAATTCAATAAAAAAAGAGCCAATTTGCACTGGCCCTAATTTTAAGACAGATTGTTTTATAATTCCTTTATTGAAAAATATAAAATCATATCACAACCTATTATTCTTATTTTATCTAATTTTAAAATGCTTACTGGAACGTTGAATTTGATAAATTTTCGAAACTTGGATATCTTATATAACACTGCATCCATTATTTCATCCCTGTGTTGTTTAATAAATTCTATCGAATATGTGCCTTTAAAAACCTCAACACTAACAAAATCAAATGTTTTTTCATTAGGATTATCTATGTCTCTTGAAACTATAATACCTGATTCTCTAATGAACATATATTTAAGTGCTGGATATTCTTCTTTCTGCTTCCTTTCCTTTTCGACTCTCTCTCTATTCTTTGCGTATGTTTGCCTGTTTGAATGTCTTTTATACAATGCCATATATATTAAGTCCATCGGATTTTCCTCTTCCCTAAGCATTCTTGCATTATATGCGGTATAACATGTAGGATTTTTATATTCCACAAAATCATAAATTGCATCTGCAAATTCATCTTCGTATTCCATTTTACGAGCCTCTTTTTTATATTCATCTCTAATAAATATATCGTCACCTTCTCTTCCAATATATTTACTTAAAACTGTTAAAGCCTCATTCAGTTCATCTTCTGTTACATTCTTACAATACTCTTTATATTTTTTTGAATACTTATCTACTACTCCCTTTGTTGTCAAAACTATCACTCCTTGTATTTATATTGTATACTTAAATACTTTTCATCTTTATAATCTCTTTCACTTCTTTAAAAGTAAAGAGCCACTTTTTGTGACTCTTTACACTAACACTATAATACCATTATGTATTTTATTTTAATACTAATTGTATATAAAAATTTTCAATAGGCAAGTCTTATCTTCATTATTCTTTCAACTATTTCATAAATAGCTTTATTGGTCTTCATGTCGTTCTGTTCAAGCAATCGCATAATCTGTACATCATAATAATTGTCGTTAGTATTACCAATTAAATAATCTGCTGACTTTTGATATATTATACACATCTTTTTTAACACTTCTGATGGTACAGGTGCTCCATGTTCATATCTTGCAAGTGTATTAATATGAATATCTAGCTTCTCTGCAGCTTTTTCCTGCGTTAATTTGCTTTCCTCTCGACTTTCTTGAAGCCTATTACCTACTTTGTCACTGTCGTAATAATCCTTTCTAACCGGGTCTGACCCGGATTTCATAATGTCTATCTTCAAATGTGTTGTCTCCTTTTGTTATAATACAAATTTAATGTTTTAAGTTTGTACTCACAAAGGATGGGAAACTTTTCCTTGTAAGTGATTGCTAATTAACTACGCCTGTTTAGCAACACATAGTAACTAGTTAATTTGCTGATCTTTTACCTTGGTTAATTTCCGTCTAACACTCCTATTTCAATACTGTTATCGCTCTAGGGCATGTTGGATATCTTCTTATATATCCTAACTTTTCAAGTGCCTTTAAATGTCCAGCTATAGAAGATGTAGAAGTAAAACCTGTTTTTTCGCACAACTCTCTTACGGTTGGTGCAAAACCAAATTCTTTAATAAAGTCTATGATGCATTCATAGGTCTTTAACTGTCTGTCTGTTAACTGACTTGTATAAGCCATCCTGGTTCACCTCCTAATATTAAGTTTCTCTGATACTACTGTTTAATTTTCTTTTACAAATTGCAAACAAATCTATGTATGCAATTCTTTGCTTCATACTTATTTCCAGATCAAAGTACAATCGAATATGTGTTCGATTTCTTTAAGCATTGTAATTATATTACTTTTAAACTGATATGTAAATACCCAAATTTGCAAATATACATTCATATGCTTTATATGCTAAAACGCTGATGTCATCTTAAACACCAGCGTAAAAAACAATACATAATACATTATTCTAGATTTCTTTTGGCTTTACTCTTTCACATTTCCATATATTGCTCATCACAACGACTAATTCATATAATATAGCCTGTTCAGCAATCTTAGGATTTGGATCTTTAGCAATTGGAGATACTGCCACTCTTTTTGCTAAGGCTCTCTGTATTTCATGTTCGTATATAGGATCTGCAATGAATGTTACACCTGACTGTACCTCTCGTACTTCTACATTTATGAGTTTCATTCCTGCTACAAAAATAGTTTGTTCTATATAATCTAGAGCATCATACACATTCTTGTCTATAAATATAACATCTGCAGTATGTGCCAGTTGCATTATTAATTTGCCATATCCTACGTCATCTAAACTATTTGTTGGAACTATGCCCCAAAATTCACATCCACTTTCACTTTCGCAAACTTCAAATCCCTGCTCCTTGGCAATTGTACACATTTCAGCAAATTCTTCATATGTTTTTTGTTCTAGCTCATCATATGTAATCACAATAGCTGCTTTTTTCCCCTTATTTGGAAATAATTCACGTTTATTCTTTTCATTTTCTCTGATTGTTCTTTCTTTTACGTTTTCAAATACTTTATTTATCTGCATATTCTTTTCCTCCTTATCTAAAGGGTGTTTCCACACCATCTAATGCTTTGTCCATCTGCATAAATTCTTCATTCATTTTTTCATATACTTTTTCTTTTTCACTTAAAATTGCATTGTACAACTCAGTTCTGAATTCCTTTGTTATCGGAAAACAAACATCTTCATATTTTTTTCCTTCATCTCCTCTGTTTACTAACTGAGACGGCATTGCTACAAAAGAACCTTTTTCACTTGTCATAACCTTAACATTATTTATGACAAAGCACTTGTTTAAATAAACCCTACCAATTGCTTCTAGGTTTGTACCTGACATTGTATTGAGTGAAATTCCAATTTGCATTTTATCATCCAGCCCTTTCACTTCATACTCGTTAACACCTTCTTTAAAGTTTTTCAGAATATTTCCATATAACTCATCTCTGAATTCTTTTGTCGTTGGATTGCAATATTCCTTGTATACTGGCTTTCCATTATCATCAACAGACTTACTTTTGTAACTCGGCATTGACACAAACAGTTCACCATTTTTATTTTCTCTTACAGTAATTCCTGTAACTATAAAACATTTATTAAATGTTACTGATGCATACGCTTTTGTACTTCTTTCTTGATTTTTTGTTTTAAAAATTCTTATACTATAATTCATTTACATTTCTCTCCTTCCAATTAATATATTCCTATTATTTCTTCTAAACATTTTCTTTCTTCCCTGTCTAACTCAATGTCGAAATGTCCCCATTTTTTACTTGAACTAAGCGCTGCTTTGTTACAAATCTTTTTAGCAATGCGACTTAACACGCACATTTCTTTCATTGATTTTAGTATTACCTTTATCTGCATTGCTTCATCTTCATTTCGCTCTTTGTCATAATTTTTCAGTTTCTTTGAATAACATTTTGCAAACTCATCATATTCATCCTGACCAATGCGCCTAGTAACAACTGTTTTCCCAGAACGTTCCCACTCATGCTGTAATGCTTGAAACAAATATCCTATTTCACGAGCTGACTCCTTATCTTTTACATGTCTCATCCTGAATCTCCTTTCATATTTTTTTCCTATTGTAGGTGCAAAATAAAAACGCCCTATCAAATACTCCATTAACTAGAATAGAATATTGATAAGGCGTTATTAAATTGTTACTTAGTATTTTCTAAGTGATGTTATAATTTTATCAGTTGTAAATTATTATGTCTAAAACTAGTATGGTCTTTATTTTGTTATTTTTGAATCTAGGATGGTCTTTTTTAGCATATACGATTATAACAACTGATTCTTAATTACAATTGGTTAACTCTAACTTCAATTATTTTTCAAGTCATTAACTTCTATTTAAATTACACAATCCCTCTAACAACAATTATATTCATACATACTCAAAAGCTTTATCAGTGTTTTTGTATCATTTCTAATCTTTTTGTTAGTCTATTTTTTTCTAATGTTATATCATTCATCTTTATATTATGTTCTTTATCTTTATAAAATATATCTTATCTCTGATTTCTGATTTTATAATCATCATTTTAAGAGTAAGTCAACTGTATATGCCCTATCTAATAACAAATTCCCTTCATCCTACTACTTTTTCTTTTATCAATATTTTAAATAATTTCAAAAGTTCCACACCTCTTAATATTTCAACTATTCAACTGTTCTGCCTAACTGCTAGGACTGCGAAGGGCTTTTACCATTTAGGAACACGTATCATCGGCAAATAACAAAAAAGCCAAGAACACTTGACTCTTTTGTTATTTTTATGTACAACCTTTCTGCTAAAACACAAAACTTACGAATATTAACCACATAGCAACATATGATATAGACGCTTGCCACCAGCAGAAATATTAGAAGTTAAAAACATTAGCCCAACACCAGCAACAGCAACAACAGCACCAACCGCCTGGAGACAGTGCACTTGCGTTGAAGTCTTTCTGGTCTTCAATTTTTTTCACAATCTTCATATTTTATTTCTCCTTTCATAGTGTGATGAAATGTTTACTACAAATTTGTATTTAATATATTACATCCAATTATCAATTTAGCAGAAAAGAAAATACCAAAAATCTTATACAACATTCTATTTAACCAAGAGAATTAGCTTATGGAAATGGCAAAATATCCTCATTGATTATTTCGCCTTCTTTCAAATATTTACTGTAACATTTATGTCCCAAAGCTGGGATACCTGCAATGAACGCAGAAGAAAATTCTTTCATATATACTTTAGAAATATAGATTCTCCTAAAGCAACTTTGCATATTCAAAACAGAACACACTGGTTCGATACTATTTTGAATGACATATTCTGCAATAGAATAATTCCTTTGTTCTTTACGTAATTTTGAAAGCTTAATCCTCTTATTTCCTTTAACAAACCAATTCAACCTATCCTTATAACAGGCCAGTCCATAGAATGAAACTGCTTGATAGAATGTTTTAAAGTTTTTAGGATCATCACCCTCATGTACTTCTAAAACTTGATTTGAAAAACTTGAGGTTATCCAATTAGGTGCATATACTATCTTTCTTGTATTATTTACAGATTGCATATACTCTTCTAAGGCGCCCACAATAGCACTTTCAATATCATTAGCGACACCTCCACCAGCATTAAAAGAATATTTTGTCATATCGTGGTCAAATGACATAGCTGTAACAACATGGAAGTTTTCCTGATCAACATTATGACGATAAAAATGAATATTTTTATCCTTAATATATTCCTCAAACTTTAATAATCTAGGATTCTCAACCTTGTCCAAAATAATCTCTTTCGGAGGTATTTTACAATACCAAGATAAATTGATTTCATGACGTTCAATAATCTCTTCAATACCATGTAATATTCCTCGTTCGGGTTCATACTGAGAGGTGAGACCTCCTGATGTTGAATATCCAATACGAGCTTCATTCTTTTCCTGCTGCACATAATACATCAAAACCAAACAGGCTGGAAAGAGAATTTCTTTCTCTGTACGGTATTCTTTCATTGGGATCCAACCAACCACACTATTATTATCAAACTTATCAAAAAGAAAATTAGACTGTTCATACTGTTTTTCAGAAAACAATGAATACTCTGCTGGATTCGCAGCATACCTGTTTTGCTTGCATAATTCATCATAAGAAGCTACGACAATATTCTTCTCTTGAACAAAATATTCAAGACAAGCCATAAATCGTTCGAAAGCCTCTCCCAACGAAGAACAGATTGCCTTATAATATGTAAAACCTTTTCCTCCAGCAAAAATAGATTCACTTAATGAAATACTTTGACTAGTTCTTCCAAGAAGATAATTAAATATAAAGTCAATATTTGCAAATTCACAGTTTCCAATAAATAATGGAAGTTCAGAAAATGGTGCAAGAACAATATCTAATTTCTTAATCAGATTAAAATAACCCAGATAAGTCATCATTTCTCTGTAATTCATGAAATCTTCGACTTGAAACTCGGCTGGTTCTGAAATTTTTCTGTGATTATACACTTTAATAATTAATCCCATTTTATCCTCACTTTCACAAGTAATACAACGGCTAAAATCGAGTAGAAAATCATTGCTAAACAATTAGCACCATTTTCCGCCCATGAAAATTCATTAATCCAAAGCATTTGAATCACTTGAATTGCATGATACATTGGAAAAACATGTGCAACCTGCTGTACAATTTTAGGCAATGATTCAACTGGAAGTGCTACACCTGACGTAAACAATAAAAACATAAAGATACCAGATGAAACTAAACTTGCTGTTCTTGTTGATTTAATCAACAAGGCTAATGAATAACCCAAAATAAAAAAGATAAACATTGTATCAAAATACGCCACAATAAACAACACTATCGATTTAAAATTCATAAACCAAGTTGCACCATAGACAATAAACGATGCGCCCATAAATAAAACGGTGGAAAGAATACAAACAATCATGAATGTCAACATAAGCGCAAGAAAATACATTCCATATGAAACAGGATAAGTTATATATCGTTTTAAAACCCCCTGATCCTTTACTTCTAAAACTGTAATTGGTACCCCCATTAACCCAGTATTTGCGAGTAAAAACACAACATTTACAGGTACAACAGTATCAATGCCAAGAATTTTCGGTCCGTACTGCGTAGCTTCAGTACCAAATGCTCCACCAAAAACGATAGTTAAAATCATTGGAAGCACAATCATAAAGAAGAGTGAAACATATTCTCTTGACAGTGCACGCATTTCCATCTTAAAAAACGGTTTAATTGTACTCATCATTTCACCTCCTCAGAATAACTTTGTCTACCTGTCATATAAAAATAAATGTCTTCCAAGTCCAAATCATGTGAAGTAATCTTCTGTTCCTTAAGAGATTCCAATACTTCTGTGGTATGATTTTTAAGATAAATATTATAGACTGTACCAGATACTTTAATCTCATATTCTGCTCCAACTTCATCAATTTTTCTTTTTACAGGCTCAAAATGTTCGTTACGCACCTTAATCAATTTTTCACATTGGCAGCATTTTTTTATTTCATTAAATGTGTCATTTGCAATTATTTTCCCTTGATCTAGCATTATAATTCTATCGGAATAGAGCCTTGCCTGATTCAAATAATGATCAGAAACAATAACAATATGTTCTTTTCCGTATTCACTGATAGTGTTCCAAATCTCATCACGACTATATGTATCAAGTCCAGATGCTGGTTCATCCAAAATCACAATGTTTTGACCAGCGAGAAACAACATCGCTGTTAAAAATCGCCTTTGCGTTCCTCCAGAAAGTGTTCTTGTTTTATTCTTATAATATTCTTCTAAATTGTATTTTTTCAAATACTCTATATCCTCAACCTTAGCACCAAAGACTTCTTTAATAAGTTGCATTTCTTCTTTTAGTTTTATTGTTTTTCGCAATCCATTTTGCTGGCAGAGAAATCCAATTTCCTTTTTTGCTTCTACAGAACCACATTGATGATTATTAATCATAACAGTCCCACCATCTGGTTTACGAAGTCCAACAATGATTTCCAATAAAGTAGTCTTGCCGCTTCCATTAGGACCTGCAATCAAGTAAACTCCCGGCTTGCTAATTGTCAAATTGATATTCTGTAATACCGTTTTACTGTATTGCTTTTTTATTCCCTCTACAACTAAGTTCATATATTCTCCCTTCTAAATTTGTGATTTTATATTATGTTTTTTAAATTAATACCTCCACAAATACCTACGATCAAATTGTAAACCGCATGAATGATTATAGCATGAAAAACATTATGAGAAACAATACTAATAATACCTAATAAAATTCCAATTATCATTTTCGATGCTACATCATATTTAGAAAAAAACATATGTGCAAGACCAAATGAAAGTGTCCCAACAAAGAGAAGAAAAAATGATATCCCCTCAAATAAACATAACGGAAATCTAAAAATCAATTCCTCTTCAATTGCAATCAAAACCGATAACAATATTTTAAAAGATGTGTCTCTATTAAATGAAAAATAATATGTAAAATCTAAAATCAGCACATCATTCAACACAATATTTTTTATCGCTAAATCAATAACATATAAAAAAATTCCCAACAACACACATAGGAGTACCGACAATATTTTCACATTAACAAATTCACTTTTTAAAGCATACAAATTACATATTATTATTAATGTAGCAATGGTAGTTATAAATGCAAAATATGAGCCCAACACCACTATACGAGACCGGATAAACTTATTAACAAATAATTCAATAGTCGGTATTATAAAAAATATCAATACATAATATTCAATCATCAACTCTTTATACCAAATGCCATCGTTGCAATCGGATAGTCATCTCTTGAAAGGCATAACAAACGTTCTAATTCATTTTCAAGAAATCCGGCAACAATGCAAGATGAAACCCCTACATATTCACCAATTATTTGTAAGTAAGATAATGCAATCCCCGCATCGACATGTACCATACGATAGGCACGTTTGTAATATTTCGGCACTATTCTTGAAAGATCAGATACTATAGCCACAACAAAATTTGAATATATTGAAAACTCATTTTGAAAATTCAGACGACCAATAATACTTCTCATATTCCCATATTCCATTTGAATTAAATCATCATTGATAAAATCATAATAATATATACCACTTTCCAAGCCTCTAACATTATTGACAAACACATATAAGTCCAAATGATTTAATCCGCCTGCACTGTTGCAGTAACGGAATGGATATTCTCTTTGATCATATGCACCTCTTGCAATTCGTTTTACCCCAAAACTATAATGGAGTAGTGTACTAAATTGCTCAAATGTAACTTCTTTATTAGCATAGTCTCGAACAGAATCTCGTCCCGAAATAAGTTTTGCCAAATCGCAATCCGGCATTGTTTTGTATGGTTTTAACGAAACACGTTTTTTTTCACTTTCAATAATCTTCGGTTTGTTATGACAAATATAGTATTCTTCATGAGCATATTTATTATAATTTTGCGTCTTAAAAGGCGTATCATCAATTATCTCGTGTAGAATAGCAAGCTGCTCAACATCTGGCAATGTGGCAATTTGTTCATTTATATTATTAATTTCTTTTTCATATTGATTTAGTCTAATTCCTTCCATTTAACCCCCCTTTCATTAGCATGAAATAATACTTAATATACTTTTTTCAACACTGTCTAACCGAAATTTTTCATTCATTGCTCTTGTTTCAAATCTACGAATTATCTTGGCGTCTGAAACACTATGTGTTATTTCCGACAAAACACGACCATAATCTATCATTGCCTCACGATATCCATACTCTCCAAAAAATAGCATCTTTCTAATCGGAACAAAAATTGGAATTACAACTATCTTATCCTCAAAATCTACCGATAGCCACTCTGAAATCTGATCAACAATTTTTTTCCCGTTTTTTTCCCACATAAACACAAAATTTTTCTGTGGCAAGTACTGATAGAAACTTCCCTCAACAAAAAACAGTAAATCAATACATGAGAAAAGTTCAGCTTGCTGTTTATTCAATGAAGACACTATATTACGAAATTTTTCAGAAAAGGATTCTAAGTATAAATACTTTTCTTCTTTTATCACATATTCTGAATCCTCAGGATGTACAGTTTTATTTCTCCATTGTACCGATTTTTCATACAATTCGATATTCTCATCCATCTCATCAGAATTCCAGAAATCAGAATTTACATGAAACAATTCAGCATAACAAGTAAAATCATCTCTCGTATATCGTGCAGAAAAATAATCTAAATTTCTTTCTGTAAATTCAAATGTATTATCATTATAAACATCATTTTCTTCTATATACCGTTTAAATGAAGCAATTTCTTCACCAGTGAAGTCTTGTTGTTTTTCATTTTCTTGTATCCAAAAATCCATTATTACACCTCAATTTCTCAAATAAAAGGATGCGTAAGATTCACATCTCCCTGACAGCTAGGACATTTAGGGAAGCGGAACAGCTTGATTTTAGAAAAATGCATTCTCTCAAAATCAAGCGAATACGCAAAGTGGTTGATAAGCGTTTCTTTACAAATAGAATTCATAATGACAATTGCCCAATCCATAAGCATCTTACTATAAATTGTAGCTTCTCTACTAACCTTGTTCTTTACTATTTCTTCCTTCATCACCTGATACTCTAGTAAATTATGGAATGTCGCCTCGCGAAGAAGTTCAAAATCATTATAGCAGCCAAATTTCTTGGGGGAAACTAACGGCAAAATGACGCCTTCATCACCATCCATATAGGCAATTACAGTTTTTTTATCATTTGCCACAATGTAAGAATTGAGCGCATAAAAAACATCCGGGCGAAAAGTATTGCTTAGAACAAGCACAATATCGCATTTATTAATTCCATTTTCTAGTTCCTGATTCGATTCAGACAACTTTTCAATATCATAAGAACCAATAGATTCAAAGTTCATTTCCTCTAATTTCCCTATCAGTAACTCTTTATTCTCGTTTCCTGTAATAACAAAAACCGTTCGCTTATCCACTTTTTTTTCAACCCGTTTTAAAACTTCAAGTTCTATAAGTTTCTCTATAAAATCATTTGATTCGTCTCCAAGGTATTTTCGAACAGTTGAATTAAAATTCTCCTCATCTACCGGATACTTTTCTTTCTCAAATATATATTCTAAAACGCCAGTACCTTTCTCATCTATAATGTCAAATGAATAATTTGACATACTTCCTTTTTTCACAAGATACTTCGACTTTGTACAGCGAAAAAACTGCAAATCTTTAAAAAGTTTAATCATTTTTTAATGTCCCTACCTTATAATAATATTTTATCTTCTAGAAAAAGTTCAAAGCTCATAACTGTGCCGTCATATGAGATATGCGACATTTCCACAATGGGATTCTTTGACATATCAAAATCTGGTCTTCTTTTCATTAACTGAT
The DNA here is from genome assembly GCF_003477765.1 of Eubacterium sp. AF34-35BH. Taxonomy (NCBI): domain Bacteria; kingdom Bacillati; phylum Bacillota; class Clostridia; order Eubacteriales; family Eubacteriaceae; genus Eubacterium; species Eubacterium sp. AF34-35BH. Next base: position 403,144 of record NZ_QUDZ01000001.1, on the reverse strand, counting down.
TAATTCCCTCGCGAAATTCATCTTCATTGTTAGAAATAACTAATTTTAGTCCCTTTCCTATTGAAAAATTATTTTCCAGCGAGTATCGAGGGTTTTCATCTATAAATTCCAGTAACGAAGCGTTCACATCAATTGGCATATGTATCTGCATGAGCATTGTCTTTTTTACATGATTATTTTTTATAACTCTGCTTATCACAATATTTTTGTGCTGTACTCCAATTTTGTGGAGCCGTGGCATGAGCATATCAATCTCTCGCTTAATAGTTTGAGGTCGTGTGACTTCTCTTTCGAAAAAAAGCAAGTTATTAAAAATCATTTCTTCTGTCTCAACTAATAATGCCATAATCCACCTTTCCCCAATCTATATTCAAATTTATATCTATAAATTGGTTTTGAGTTTCTCGAGAATATACATTTATTTACAGGATGAAATAGACATTAATAAATGAAACTGCAAAACGACTTTTCTGCCACATACCTTCCATTCTTATCCAGCTATTTTTCCTGACCTTCTTTTAATTAATCTATCAACTTTTTTTATCACACGACTTACCTAGCGACAGAAAACCATTTTAAACTTAATGATTTTCGTGCATTGCCAATATCACCACCTTGTCACGTTGTCATATAAAACTATATTGATTATGTCAATTATATCTATATACTAGGTAAATCAATCTCTTATCATTAATTTACTGTCGCGAGATAAACAGTTTAAGAACACAAATACTTACTCGATACAATCCTGTTATTTTTTCAATTAAACAACAGTAACTATATTATACATTACTTATTTTCTTTTCTGTTTTAAATGTCATAATTTGTCGTTTATCTGTAACGAAATGCACATTATTGTTATTTTTTTGGAATTGTTATAAAACGACAGTTAATTTTATATGCGAAATTGCTTTTATTATTTTAAGAAATTAATCACATATATATTCTAAAAAATATTATTACTGCTTTAAACTAGATAGTAAAGTTTTATAATATTTTTAACAACAAATATCGATTAACCTATTTATCATAAAATGTCTATTTACAAACTTTATTTTATCCGACTCTTTATCAAACATAATTAGCATATATTGATATCTTGTCTTAGTTAAACATGCAGTAAGCACTCAATAGTGAGCCCCTATAAAATTTCGGTCACTCACTCTGAGCAGATTTTTTATTTGTGTCTTGCATCGCATAAAAAAACAGAGTATATACCATCTACATACTCTGCCTCAATAAATCATACATATCAATAATAAGATAACACTCTATAAATTCCGATTTTCAAGATATCATTCCATATAAACTTACATCAACCTCAAATTTTTCTCCCTTATCTGCAAATTCTACATAACCATCATACTTCTTTACAATAGACTCTATACTTGATACACCAATCCCATGATTATGAACATCACGTTTGCTACTTTTACTAATATTTGCTAGCTCTTTATTTTTAGTATTACATACTTTAATAAACAATACATTCTTTTGGCGAAATATATCTATCTTAATCCATCTTCTATCTTTATTAATCCTCTCACATGCTTCTATTGCATTATCTAATATATTTCCTAACAAAATTCCTGCATCCTTATAATCCAAACTCACAGATTTTGGAACCTTAATATCAATCTCTGTTTTTATCTCCAAACTTTCTGCCTGACTAATTTTATTGTTAATTATTGTATTAATAACCACATTAGATGTATATATTTTTTTATCACTATTATCCAATTCCTGCACAATTTTTCTGATTTCCTCTGAAATTTTATTTTTTTCTTTATAACTTCCGCATATCGCTAACAACATATTTTTTAAATCATGCTTTATCTTTTGAACTTCTCTGCTACTCTTTTCCACTTCCTGATAATATTCTTCTTTTGCCTCTGCTTCCTGTAATAACATTTCTTTTTGATAATTATCCGATAATGTATCTATCACTTTAAAAAACATTTTAACCATCAAAATATTACTGGTAATTGTCATAATAATTATCACCAGACACATTATATTGACCAGATTATTCTTACTATTTTGAATAATATTGATAGCCATACAACATATGACAAGACTTGAAAACGGAATAATAACTAGAAATTTGCCTGTGCTAAAAGACAATTTGGGAAGATTTATTTTCTTAATGCTACAGACAGCGTAAACAATCAGAAAACGAATAAATTCACAGATAAAAGAACTACCATAATAACGGATAAAATACGGAATCACTTCTCCTGAAACATTTAAAATCAAAAAACCTATAAGTTCTGCTACAATTCCAAATCCTATATATAAAACCGGCAGGATGATATGATAAGAAATACTATATGAAAATGAAAGACTATACAGATAAATCATTAATATACATAAAATAAGATTTACTCTCTGACTCTGAAACTGATTAGCTGCACTCATTAATATGATACAGCTAAAAAAAAGACTAACACAATATTTCCTTTCAATATTTCTTTTTTCACTAAAAAAATTAAAGTATCTAAAAATAATTAAATAATCAATTACATTTATTATTAAATCCAAAAATATACTCATACAAGCCCCCTTAAATAGTCAAAATGTTTTTTCTTGAGTTCTTTTCTATAATTTCTACTTATATATAATTTCTTACCATCCTGCAATATTACATTATCTCCAGCAATGCTTTCAACATTTGAAATATTTACAATCACTGATTTATTCAACATTCCAAATATTTCACTGTCTAACTGTGACCAGACTTCTTTCAATCTCATATTACATTGATACTTTTTATCATCCATTGTATAAATGCACAATCTTCTGCCATCTTTTTCTAAATAACAAATATTTGAAAACGAAACGTTATAACTGTTTTTTCTGTATTTAAACGCAAAACTATTTCTTGACGATCCTAGATATTTTTTTGTTTTTTCTAATACCCTCTTTATTTTCTCAAATGTTAAAGGCTTCTCAATAAAATCAAATGTTATTGTTTCAAATACATCGAAAACATATTGTGAATGACTTGTCATAAAAACAATTAAGGCACTTGTATTTTTTTCTCGAATTTTTTTTGCAAAATCTATTCCTGACATTTCTTTCATTTCTATGTCTAGAATAAATACATCAAACTCCTTTTCATATTTTTCTATGTATTTATACAATTCTTCTGAACAAAAAAACACTTCATATTCTATTGTTCTATCATTAATTGTTTCAATATACTGTTCTACTTGTTCAATTACTGTTCTATCATCATCACAAATTGCAATTTTCATTTAATTCCCCTTATCCTATAAGTATGTATTACAAATATACTATCTTATAAGAATAAAATAGTCCAGACTTTATTACTTTTAATATAATGTTTTTACTAAACTATATTTGTCGTAGAACGTATTTTATATGTTTTTCTTTTACCTTAATCTTATAGTCCCTTGCAATATATAATACTTTGCCGTTTTTCAGATATAGTTCATTTTTTACAATCTCATCAATCATAGACATATTCACAACACAACTTCTATTTATTTTAACAAACATATCTGTTGGCAATCTATTTATAATCTCATCCATAGTCATATTACATTCATATATATTTTCTAATTTTTTATGAATATATGCTTTTCGCCTAATTTTTTCAATATAAACAATATCATAACAGGGAATTGCATATTTGTTTTTATTTTGCATAAATACAAAATTGTTCTTTAGAGTAAAAATATAGTTGTCAATCTTGCATATTTCTTCTTTAAACCTTTCAAACGATATAGGTTTTAATAGAAAATCAAATGTATTTACTCTAAAAACATCTAGAGCATATCTGGAATGACTGGTAATAAAAACTATTAATGAATATTGATTACTCTTCCTAATCTTTTCAGCTAATTCTATCCCTGATGTATTTGCTATTTCTATATCTAAAAAATATACATCAAAATCCATCTCATGCATATTTTTATAAAATTCTTCTGCCGAAAAATATACTTCATATTTAATAGCAACTTCTTTTATTCTTTCTATATATGATTCTATCTGTTCTACAACATATTCATTATCATCGCAAATAGCCAAACGTAACACTCTAAATCCCCCTCTTATTAATCATCTTCACAGTAGTCAAAATATTCTGAGTTAAAAAACTCATGCATTGTTATTCCTAGACCATTACATATCTTATTAATTGTTGCAATGGTTGGATTTGTCCCATTAAATATATTCTTAAGCGTAGACTTTGGGATAGCCGCAAGGGATGCTAAAGCATAATAACTAATATTCGCCTCTCCACACAAATCTGTTAATCTTCTACAAATTGCTTCATTTGAAGTCATAATAGTCCTCCCATATATAGTCCTATTAAGAATTTTACTTGTTTATTTTTCATATTAGGTCTATATATAGTCCCTTGTTTCAACAATTTTTTCTGCGAAATTTGTAAAAATATTACATATAAAGTACCTTTTGTTACATCTTTACAATTTTTCAGACAATTTATGATAATATTTTTACAATACAAAAAACGAGGAGGTTCTATATGAAAACAAAAATTAAAAGTTTAGTTGAGAAGACAAATATTAAAATACTTTCTTCACTTGCTACATTTGCATTAGTTATTACTACCATTGCATCTAATCAGAGATGTTGGTATGTATTACATGAAGAAATATTACCTAAAAACAGTAAAAAACTTAGGAAATTTTAGTTATGTCCGTAGCAGACTATTTAGTTAACAAGATGCTGCAAAAAAATATTGTTGTTGATGATAAAGAGATTTATATTTATGGATTAAATAATGGCATTATGATACTAATAAATTTTATGACAACATTCTTTCTTTCATTTATGATGCAAAAAACATTTATTTTGCTATTTTTTCTTGTTTCGTTTATACCATTACGTTCATACTGTGGAGGAATACATTGTAAATCTCGCATTCTTTGCTATTTATTTTCCAATGTTATTATTCTACTCTTATTGAACATTCAAAATTTGTTTTGCAACAATATTATCATTTTTCTCTTAATTTCTTTTGTGAATTTTATTTATTTATTTTGCATTAAAACAACCGGTAATCAGACTCGTTATTTGGATAATTGCGAAATCATAAGATATACCAAAATAAAACGTATTATTCTGTTTTCTATTGCCATTATTGGGATAACTCTGATTGTAATAAACTTTTTTCTATATGCTACTACACTTTTCTCATCAATAAATCTAGTAGCCCTATTAGTTATACTTGAAAAGATAAACACTGTTTTTATGTCAAAAAATATTGAAATATAAATACATAATACTGTTGCTAAAATTTATTAATTTCTTTACTACCAGCAAACACCGATTTTGGGTGTTGCTGGTTTTCTTATTTTATCTTAAGCATCACATTAGCATAATAAACAAATTTGCTCTATTTTCCCGGTCTGCATATCATCACCAGTCCACCATTATGATAATTCCCCAAGCATACTCCGTGTGCCTCATCTACTGCCTCAACCATCTTTCCGTTACCTACATAAATCCCCACGTGGCTGATGTTTTTGTATCTTCCATTGGTTGTGTAACTATAAAATATCAAGTCTCCAGGCTGTAAATTTTCTTCCTTTACGCTTTTATCCTTCAATCCCTTCGCTTCTGCAGCTGCAGTTGTTGAGCCACCAAATGCTATGTCAATGCCTTCTGATTTCCATGCGTAGTATGCCAGCGAACTACAATCAAATGCCTTTCCACTATTTCTTAAGTTCTGACTATACGGATATCCTACCTTAGACAATACAAATGATGCCACGGTCTTTTGTATTGGGTTTGTTATTTTGTCTGTTATGCTTATTATTTCCTGTGGGGTAAGGCTTCCCTGCAAGCCACTTAGCTGACTTCCACCTGTCTGACCACCTGACGGATTACTTGTGACGCAAGCACTCATTAGTTGATTAAGTGTTGCCTGCCTTTCATAATCAAACTGATACTTCTCTGACATTTCCGTGTAGTTTTTTAAGGTTATTCGTATCTCAAGATACTTTTTCTTCTTTTTTCCTTTTTTCTCTGTTATCTTTTCTGTTGTATACTTGCACATGTCATCAAACACTGCCTTTAAATTCTGCTTGTTTGTTTCATTCATTTTTGTTGCCGTGTTTTCGTAACCATATTCCACCATGTACACACACATTATGTCATAGTAGTTTGAAGGCTCGCTGTTCATTCCCTCGTAGTCCACATACACCTTTCTTCCCTCATCCGCATTCTTGTGTTCATCCACCAATGTCTGTATTTCCTGATTAAATTCAGATACATACTGCGTTGTTACTGTCTGTATTGTATCTCCACTTTCAAGTGGTGGAAGAAAGATTGCAAATGGTGAATTATATAGCACTGCTATGATTGCAAACACAATTCCTGTTGCGACCATTACCACTACTAGTATTGGAACTACCAATGGTGCAAGCAAGGATGCCACCTGCTTAATCATATATGCCATCTTGTTTTTTATCAGGCTTCCTGCAAGTTTGAATATGCTGTCATTTTGCTCATCACCGGGCTTTAGTTTGTCCATGAAATATTTCATCATCCTGCTTTTTTGCTCTGCCCTGTAAAATGTGTTTTCAATCTTCATTCCCACTGCTTCACCTGCAGCCATTCCAATTAATGTGCCTTCAGGACCGGCAACTGTAGTACCGGTTTTTACTGCAAGTTTTGTACTTTCCTTGGTAACTTCCTTTGTTGCATCCTTGGCTACCTTTTTGGATGTTTTCTTTGCTACATTTTTTGACGCATTCTTTGCTGACTTTTTGGCAAGTTCTTTACCTTTGGTTGATGCTTGCTTTCTGATTCTCTTGCCTGCCACTTTCTTTTGTAGTTTTGACGTGTTTATCTTTTTTCTAATTCGATTCCCCTCACTTATTGCCCCTTTTACAGGTCTTATTGCAATGCCTGTTGCCTCAAATGCTCCATCAATGTTTTCACCACCCTCAACGTTTTCAGTAATAGCTGATTCAGCCATTATTCCTGCTAAATTTACACTTCTTTTGGCTCTGGTTGTTATTGTTTTGTTGTCACTCTTTGTTTCATTCTTTTTATGAATCTTTCCGGTCTTTTTCTTGTGTATTTCTGTCTTAACTTCTTGCTCCTTGTTTATTTTCATGTTGTCCTCCTTGATTTTGAGTAAAAATTAACGCCAAATTAGTTCCTTGCTAACTTGGCGTTTATATCTTATTTATTTTTCTTTTCATTCGTAATAAAAACTAAATTTTTCCAAACTATATCCATAATCAATTACTATCTACACTCCTCCTATTTCCATCTTCTCATACAAATTAGTGTTATACAGCTTGTACAACTCGCTGTCCTTTGTTATCACATTATCAAATGGCACCATCCTACTTCCGCATTTTATAAGCCCGCATCCTGACGGTGAGTCTATCACGTAGTTAAGCTGCTCCTCTGATATTTCCAGTGCCTCCACTATCTTTTCTATATCCTTGCTTGACTGATTTAAAAGAAGTATGAATGCTGAGTTTGAAAGCATTGTGGTGCTTGTCTCACTCATTAAAAGGTCCACAATGTTCTGTGTGATTCCTGTACACAGTCCTCCCTGCTTTCTTACCTTCTTCCACATCTGTCTAAGGTATTCCGCACTGAATGGTGAATTAAGGAGCACATGCACTTCATCTATGTAGAACCATGTTGCCTTTCCGTGTTCTCCGTTTTGTATGATTTTCTGCTGTATTGTCTCCATCATCACAAGCATTGCAAGTGGGGCAAGTGATTCTCCAAGGTCCCTTATTCCGTAAACAATGAATCTGTTGTTTACGTTTATGTTTGTCTGATGATTAAATATGTTAAGTGCGCCTGTCACAAATATTTCAAGTCCAAGTGCAACGTCCCTTGCTTCCTTATCTTCCTGTTCAAGTAACTTATTATACAAATCTTCCATTGTTGGAACATACTTTTCCTTGCTACGTGCAATTTCCATATAAAGGTCCTTAACACATCTTGAAATAATTGAACGCTGCTGTGGTGTGATTTCCTTCATTATCTGCTCACAGATACTTAGCATAAACTGACACTTGTCTCTAACCCATCCCTTGCTATCTAATATGTCAAGGTTCCATACATCCATATCCATAGGGTTTATATAATTTCGTGTATTGTTTGATATATTGATATATGTGCCATCATACTTTTCAACCACATCTTCATATTCCCCCATCGGATCCACGCAGATAACATTATCCTTTGTTGAAAGTAAAACTGAACCCATTTCCATCTTTGCCTGAAACGACTTTCCTGCACCGGACACGCCAAATATGAATCCGTTGCCGTTTAACAATTTCTTTCTGTTTCCAACAATGATGTTCTTTGAAATCTGGTTTACCCCATAATAAATTCCACCCTTATCGCAAATTTCCTGAACATTGAACGGCATAAGAACTGCAAGACTTTGTGTCAGCATTGTTCTCATAGTTTCAATCTGTCGCACACCTATTGGAAGTACTGTATTAAGTGCTTCTCTCTGTTTGTACTGACAAATATCAATCGAACATCCTGCTCCCCTTGCTATTGAATCAACAGACTCACATATACTGTCTAATTCTTCAATATTTTCAGCCATAACTACCATCGTCACTCCCACAAAGAATAAGCTTTCATCATTCTCTCTAACATTGTTCATAATATCCTCAATATCTGCCTTTTGTCTTCTTGTTGTGTATGAAATTTCTGATGAAAAATCATTATTCTTATTTCGTGTTTGCTGCTGTTTAATAATATTTGACTCAATGCCAAGATATTTCTTTTGAAGAATTCTCATTGTCATATCCTTTGGTACCGGAACCACATCAACACTCGTTATTGAATGAATAGGTAAAAAAGTTAGTTCCGTAAAAAATCTGTCTGATAAATATGTAGGATACTTCTTGATGTAAAGCACTCTGCATACCTTGGATTCATCTTCATAATAATCCTGATAAAACTTAAGTTTTGAATTACAAATGTCATTTCTAAAATCTGTTCCCGTTTTCTTGCCTTCCTTAATATCAAAATCAAATTCTTCTTCTCTTCCTAATCTGTAGTAGTCATGAAGAATCTTTAATCTTTCATTTCCAGAAATAGGAATTAATTTAGAACCAAGCTCCGCAAAATTTTTAAATAAAGAATTTTCAATTGTTGTAAACTGTGCCTTTGCTTCCTCAAAGTTCTTTCTCTCTATGCTGATTGTTATGTATCTTTCTTGCTCTATTCCCTGTCTTCCTTCTAATATTTTTTCTTCAATGATATTGTTATAACTCTTACGCATTTTATCGAAACCATCCTGTTCATACGAAAGCATTACGTCTTTCTTTAACAGTTCCATATCTTTATTCTTGTTATTGACCGTAATTTTAAATGTACAATCAAATGAATTGAGGCATTTGCAATATCTTTGAAAAAAACTTTCCTGTTCATTTTCTGTTCTGGTTGCATAATTCACATCACTAAATCTATACGTCTTTGAGTATCTTCCAACTGCCACTTCAAATATTCCACATTCAGAAATTTTCATAATTTCTATTGTCTGTTGAACAGATTTTGGTGTCTTGTATAGTGGCTCTGATGCCTTTTTGAGTAATGTGAAATTGTCCTTAAATAATCCCATCGTTATCCATCCTTTCTCTTTTTCTTCTTAACACGACTATCATTAACGTAGCCTTTATCCTTTTTACTTGCTCTACTACCATTCTTTAATTTTCTTGATTTCTTATCTGCTATTTTCTACTTATTTAATTCTTCTGCCTGCAACTCCTTTAACATTTCTTCACCTTCTTCTGAAATGTAAGTAAGCTGTGGACTCATAAATAAACATTTGAATTTTCGTTTCATCATCTCTGTGAAACTCATTCCCTGATATTCATAAAATCCATTTAACGCAATTGGTGCCACTACAGGTATCGCTATGTATACTGATACTGTTAATCCAACATACTTATATGTTGAAAGTACAATGCCTGCTCCTAATGCCAATGCAATTACTGAATATATCAGTTGTTTTGCTGTAAGTCCCATTACTATTGATTCTTTGTATCTTTCGATATCCTTATTTATTGAAATGTTCATTTTGTCTCCTCTCTATAATCCAAGCATCTTACTTGTTAAGCTTTGCGCTCCCTTTACTGAACCTACTGTCATTGCTACACTAAATGTCAATTCACACATGTACATCAGTGCTTTTGTCCAATCTGCATAATCGCTTGTAAAAGTTGGTAATCCTGCATTTAAGAATGCATTGCATACTATGATTGCTAATGCCATTGTTACTGCTTCAAGTAATACTGCAAGAAAATGCTTTGCATATGTTACTGCTGTGTGACTTACCATTCTATTTCCACTAGTTGTTGAAAATGCAATTGCACCAAACGGCACTATTACTAATATTTTTAGGAATCTGAAGTACACTGTGTAAACAATCATAAATCCACAGAATATAATTACTAACGCAATTATTACTGCTAATATCATCATTAAAAGACTCTCTCCGAATCCTAAACCTTCAATTATGTCCTGCTGTTCTTGTGGTATCTTTAATTTTGTAGTTCCACTATTTGTGATGAGTCCTACCAATGTTCCCACCGACTGAAAGAAAGCTTTCATTATTGTTACATTATTTGCTACCAGCCATTCTGCTATGCCTAATCTCATAAGCATCCTAAGTACTGTTTCAAAACGTATTTCTTCTTTTACGTCAATGCTTTCTGAACAAAAACCTATTACAAAGAATAGAACCACCAGTGATGAACCTACACCCACAAATATGGGTTCAATGTCACTTATGACTCTCCAAGGTCCACCTCCTTTGAATTCTGTTGGGGATTGCCCCAACAGTTCAAATACTAACGCTATCTTATCATTCCAAAAGGCTACAACAGTTTTAAGAAGGTCTAGGATTACTCCGCCTAAGCTGAATATATCCATACTTCAATTCCTCCTAAAAGCCTAATACTCCAAGTACAGATGTAATTCCTGCCATCATGGCACCACCGGCAATTCCCTTAAGTGCTGAATTCATTGTTGCTGAATCGTTGTGCTGATATGCCTGTGCAAACTCCATTACATTCTTTGCAAGAATTATTACACCTACAGCACCAATTACGGATAATAGTAATGTCTTAAGGCTATCTAATGGCTTTGTTACTGAACTTGTATCAGTTGCAGCCATTACTGTACTTATCTGTGCGCAAGTCATAAATGCACTTGCAGTTACTACGTTTACCAATTTCTTTAGTTTTTTCTTTATCCTCTTCATATCGCTTAATCTCCTTTTATTTTCAAATAATTTTTTCTTCTACTTTTCATTTCTTCTACAGTCGTTGTTGGGTACAGATAACTTAAAATAACAGAAAGTTTTATGTGTGCATCCAATGCCTTATACAATTCTTCTATCTGATTTGGTTCAAATTCCATATCAACCAAACGACTTGTCATCTCTTCCTTCAATTCTTCATCTGATAAATTCTCTAGCATTTCCTGTCTGGTAATAACCTGATATTCATCATCTGAATTATTACTATCTGTCACTTTGTTTTCAGTTCCGGTAACATTTGTTCCTTCTCCAAAATATATTTGACTTGCATCTCCAAGCATCATTATTTCTTCTATGCTAAGATCCATTATCTGTATTTTTTCATTTTGTTTCTTATTGTTTATTAGTTCCTTAATTTGATTTTCACTCATAATAGTCAGTATTGATTGTGTTGATGCCACCGGTATGTGTACATACGGTTTTGCTCCACCATCTTCTGTTTCCTTAAACCTTTTATGTTTCATAGGTATGTATTTATCATCAAATATTGGATCAAATCCTCGTATAAATATTAAGCATTTCTTATTGCTCATATTTCTCACTTCATCCGGAGTCATCAACTCTCTACCCAAGACATCATAATTTCTACTTGAACTACCGTGAATTCCTCTTGTTTCTCCATTTGAGCGTTTATCAATGGTACTCTTTCCTAGCATTTCGGAAATATATTGATGAGTTGATTTTTCATTTCCACCCAGATAAACCAATGTGTCACAGTTACCTGTGATAGTCTCCCATGTGTCCTTGAACAATGCCTTAATCTGTGCAAGATTCTGAATTATTATTGTGCTACTTATTCCCCTGCTTCGCATTGTAGATAACAATGAACAGAAGTCTTCCGGTAATGCAACATTTGCAAATTCGTCCATCAGTAAAGTAACCTGCAGTGGAAGTTTCCCACCATACTTAAAATCTGCCTGAAAATATAATTCCTGAAATAATTGTGTATACAACATTCCTATAATAAAGTTGTAAGACTTATCTGAATCCGGAATAATACAAAACAAAGCTGTTCTTGTCTTCAGGTCACCATTTACTCCTATTCCTAATTCTTCAAGTTTTAAATCATCTCTTGATAAAACTCTTAGGATTTGTGGGTTCTCTAACAATGCAAGTCTTGCGTTAGCACTGATAATAATTGATCTGACGGTATCTCCTGCAGCATCCACTACCTTCATATACTGTTTATATGCTGGATGATTTGAGCCCATAGAACTTTTCTTCGCAAGATTCTTTATCTTAATTGTCAGCTTACTATCCTTACCTTTCGGATCCACCTTTGCTTCTGATAATAATTCCATTACAGTTCGAAAGTTCTGTTTTTTTTCTGGCATTTCCAACCAAACATAATAAATTAATGACTGCAATAATAATCCTTCTGATTTTGTCCAAAATGGATCGGTTGGTGCACCATCCTTTGGTGTTGTATTGCTAATAATGTTTGTTACAAGTTTGATTACATCATTTTCTTCTCGAATATATCGGAACGGATTGTAACAATCTGATTTTGACATATCAATTAAATTAATTACCTTAACGTTATATCCATTTTTCTTTAACATGTTTCCTGTAAACCTTGCCACCTCACCCTTTGGATCAGTACACATAAATGAACCATTTGGTAATAATTGCATAATGTTTGGTTTTACCATAAAAAATGTCTTTCCTGCACCTGAACCACCAATGACCAACAAGTTATTGTTAATCATTGTTCGCCTTGTGTCTGTGCTCATTCTCACATGTTTACTGAGAATCCTGTTTTTTTCTTTATCTTTGTCAGCCAATCTTTTATTTACCATTTTTATGTTTGCAAACTTTGCTGTTCCGTATTCCTTACCAATCATTAATTTTCTTTTATTGGTTAAATACATAAGAACAGCCATTCCATATATAATTAGACCATAGACTATTGCTTTATCAGTGTTAGTGTTGTAATAGTTTCTTGATGGGTGCTGTAAGGCAAAAAGAAATGTGTCTGTAAATGTGGTTATATCCATTCCCTTGCTCCACACTCCATTTAGCACATATGAAACATAAGCACTAGCTATGGCTCCAATCGTTATTCCAAAGTAAGTAATTTTACCAGTCTTCATAGTCAATTACCTCTTTATCCTAACCTCGGGACTTGAAGTCCCGAGGTTGGACTTTGACTTATTAATTTGTACTGACTTAGATTTATTTTTTCTTCTTTTATTGATTTGCTGTTGTCTCATTGCCCGGTACTTAACTTCATCTGATACCCCATCGTAATGAGCATTCTTAAGTTGTAATCCCTTAACTTTTTCTACAATGTTGTCATCCTTATCAAGAATTTTATATTCCTCATCTTTTTTGAAAAATACATAAAATGTCTTTCCATCATTGATTGGAATTGCATCATCTTTATCAATCCATACATATCTTGCACTTGCTCCATATGTATTCGGAATCCTCATTTTTAATTGTGTAAGATTTTCCTCCATGTATAACTTCTTTGCTACTGTCACATCTACCAAACGATCATCCTCTAATTTTGCGTTGTAATCTAAGTTTCTTGATATGCTATTTATTTGACTTTTCTTTTCTTCACTGGGTGTAATGCTTTTATCACTTCTTAACACATTATTATGTTGAAGATAATCTGTTATTTTTTCAAAGTCTCCATCTTTACCATTTTTAACATAATCAACCAAATCCTCTATGCTGCCACTTCCCATTTTTTCTATGAGTGCATTTATTCTTGGTGTTGCTTCTGTATGGAACAATATCTCCATCATCCCATCATCTTTGTTAATGTCCGGAAGTTTTGAATAAAGCAGTCCATACTTTTTTGCAACCTTTGAGAATTTCTTATAATCAGTTTCTTTTATTTTAAGAACCTGTAAGTTTCCATCCCTACTTATCATTTTCTTAAGCGATGTCCTTCCTTGAAGTTTTTCTCTTGTAAGAAGAGCATATAGAAAAATAGTGAGGTTCTTTACTTGTTTTGCTGTAGCTCCAGTTACATTCATTCCAAATCTTAATCCGTCAAACTCTAATCTTATAATCTGTATTGCCTGTGAAATTTCGTCTGCCATTTAACTATCTCCTTTCTTGTTGAGCATTATTGCAATTTCAATAATGGTTGCCATTGCTTTTTCATCTTTCTTACAACTTATTAGTGAATCTATCTGTTTTTCTGACAATCCACTTTTTATTGCATTCTTTATCTGTTTCATTTGTCCTATGGTTAAATCTCCATTCGATAATCTTTCCACAAGATTGTTGTTATACTTCTTGGATAAAAATAATCTTTTGATTAATTCCAAAGGTGCACGCTTTGGAACATGCTTCTCAATCTCTATTTTTCCATCTGCCTTTGAAGCAACAGCATCTGTTATATTCTTAGAACCAGTGTTTCTAACTCTTATAACTTCTAATTCACTATCAAAATCTTTTCCATCCACCATTTAATCATCTCCTTTTCACCTGCTTTTTATCTATGTCACGTTCCTTATTTTCTACATACTCTCTTTGTAATTCCTTTTCTTTAATTTCTTTCAATATTCTGTAACCTGTACTAATTTCTAATCTCAATTTTTTTATTTGAGATTTGTTCTCATTCATTAACTTTTCGTAATGTTCCTTAAGTTTCTTCACTTCTTTGAAAGATATGTTATTTTCCTTTAATACTTGTTTTGCTGCTTCGACAACCTTAGCTGATTCCCTAAATGTTTCATCTCCTGTTTTATAAAACATATAGGCATTCTTTTCATTCTCTATAACATTTACTGCATTAAATACTTCAAAATGTTTTTCCATTTCTTCAGTTATGACATCTTTCGCCTTATTAAGGACACCTATCTTGTTTCTTATTTCTGATTGCACCTTTGGTATTTCTTCTGCTTTATTAATGTCATAATGAGATAGATACAGATATTGTCTTTGCAAGTATTCAAATCTCTTTACATCTCTTTTATATTTCCATGCCTGAGAGTAAGGTCTTTTCTTAATTTTTCCTAATTGATACATCATTCTAAAATACTCTTTTTGCAGACCTGTCAGTTTGCGTTTCCTGATTCTGTTGGACTTAAAACTATTGATACGTGGAGCCCCGATAATCTCTGAACGTCTATATGACTTAAGGTCTTCCTTTGTAATACGAACTTTTATTTCTTCTTCACTATATCCCTCTCCTAGTGTTTTCAGTCTTCTGAATTTTTTCATTTCAGGGGGCTTTATGGCTAAATACTTTCCATACTTTATCTGATATCCTTGATTTTCCAGTCCTACTATGAATGACTCAAAATCATAAGCTCTTATAATATTTGCATCAATGTCCTTCTTTATTTGATCATTCCATACAAAAGGTCCATCTTTTAGCTGATCCCATTCCTTGTTGTTTTTTATTTCTTCTTTGTCTTTTCGCACTTCCAGTTTATTTAGCCCATATTTTTCACAAATTCTATCTACTCTGGATTGAATGTCTCTTTCCCAATCGCCCTTTTTGTAGTGATATTTATATCCGTCTGTGAATCTGACACTATTCCAGATAATATGACCATGAATATGACTTGTATTGTTATGCACTGCATACACTGCTTCATAATCACTTTCCAGATACTCGTTTACAAATTCCTGAATAACCTTCATGGCTGTATTTTCATCACATTCATTTTCTTCAAACGAAATTATGAGATGATACCCTTGCCTTTTATCTATTTTTCCAAAAAGTTTTTTTGTAGCTTTCATATTTTCATATGCGTCTTCTTTTATGCAATTAACACTTCCGGTAAGTAAACCATTCATGGTCTTTTCATCTTTTAAGATATAGTTAATAGCCACTTGCAAATGTGAGCTGCTCGAATGCTCATGGCTATTTATGTGAAGAATTCTACTTATAGCCATATTTATTCATTACTTCTCCTAATTTCATATTAAGTGTTCTCATATACTCTATAAGTCTTGTTTTGTCAGACTCCAAGTACAAACCACTATTGTTATTTCTAACTATCTGATTAATGTTGTGACCAATGTAATTGACTTCATTAATCAATTTCATAATCAACTTTCTAAGTTTGGGATCTGTTGCATCCCTACTCAGTGCCATAAATCTCATATATGTAGAAAATTTCATATTGTTATCTATAGCTCTCTCCATAATCAAGTTGTATTCTCTGTTGCTAAATCTAATCAGCCTTGAAATATCTCTACTTTGTTTGCTCACAAATTTCACCTTCTCTCTTTCTCAAATTTTTCTAATAGTTCACTTTTTTCGATTTCCGATAAGTGGGGTATGTCTAATGCAAGATACGCATTTGTATATACAAATGCATTCTTGTTAGGAAAAATCCTAAAACCTCTATATTTATCTGGTCTTTACTTCCTCTGCTATCCTTATGTCTTTGTCTGTCTTGAAGTTTAAAAATTCTAGCTTATCTGAATATACTTTGCTTTTACTAAAATTAACTAGCTTCTTATTTCTTAAGCTGAAATACCTCCCTTTATCCGGACCAACAATAATGTGGTCCAGAAGAGGTATTCCTACAAGATTGCAAATTTCAACAAGCTTTGATGTTGTCCTAATATCTTCCTTTGAAGGCTCCAATATATTGGAGGGATGATTATGCAGAACCATCATATTTGCTGCATTAGATAATATTGCTGACTTAAGTATTTCTCTTGGTGTGGCAATGGTAGTATCTACAGCTCCAATGCTTACAAGATTAAAGTTAATAGGTTGAAGCTTGCTGTTAAAATTGATTACACACAATGCTTCCCTATCTAAGTCCCTTATGTAGTCTCCAACTACCATTGCTACCTTTTCAGGAGAAATAAGTTGTTCTTCTGATAACAGAGGTCGTTCTTTAACAAGTCTAATTGATACCTGCTTTATCTTTTCCATCCGTTACCACCTCAACTTTAATGACAAACTCTTCATCCTGATTTAAATTTGAAATTTTAATTTTTATAACCTCCTTCAATTTTTTCTCATAATCCACTATGACTATCTTCCACCTCTTTCTGTGTTTTCTCTTACACCAAGATCCACATCATCAAGACTCTTGTTCATTGTGTCTGTTGCAAGTCTTAATGTCCTTAAGTCCTTGTCATAGTGATAAACCTGATTTGAAAGCCTATCATTAATATCAACCTGCTCCATATTGATTTCATAAACCATTTCTGCAAGTTCCTCCGGTTCTCCAAAGTTTGAAGAAATAGCAATAACTTCATGTGTGCTAGACGGTAAAATGTAAAGGTCTGAACCAAGTTTTTCAGATAGTTTATGAAGTGGTTCCTCATACAACATTGATGCTGCCCCAAACAATTTTGATGCGTTTGATATAACATACATTGAACGTTCATCCGGAACATCATTAACAACTTCTTCAAATTCTTTACTCATTTCTGCATCAAGTTCTCCTACATCAAATATAATTTCCGCAATGACTTCATTCATATTCTTAACAGTTACAGGAAAGAGATTTTTTGTATTTTCATTTGCAGCCTTAAACAATTCTTCTTCTGTAACACCTTCTTTTTCAGTCAATTCATTGTTTATTAGATTTGTATAAACACCATCAGAACCTGCTCCAATATTCCATCTGTATACTATTGCCAAATCTTCAAACTCACGATGTGGCACAGTCTCTAATAATTCTCTATTCTGCTCTGCATTGATAAGAGTAAAGAATACATTTTCCATCATCTTTGATGTGTTTATTGCATCTTTTGCAATATCCTTGTCAAAACTATTGATTGCTGTTTCCATTGTTTCTCCAGCTCTATCAATCACTGTCTCAAAGTCACCATTTTTTTTATATTCTTCGAATAGGTCATTAACATAAATTGTAGGGGATGCATTACTAAGTCCTGGAATTTCACGCAACATAAGTCCCTCCACTGCTCTGTTTGTCTTTTTTGTTTCTCTAATATCCACTATGCAATCCTTATATTTTGAACTCATATGATCTGTAATTTCATCTTTAACTTTTTCTTTGAATTCTTCGTAATTTAACATTGATTTTCCTCCATAATTTTCTTAATACTTTATTTGTTATAAATAAACTTAATTTGCACCTACACATTGTCACTACCTTTAATCTGGCGGACCATTTGCACTATTTTCCACAACTGCACCTCCTAACTTTTTACAAACAAAAAAACGCCCTACTAAATTACGGAAGACATACTGTCTCCATAATTCAATAAGGCGTTTTTTAATTATTATTTGAAGCTGTTGTAAAAGCATTTGCTCTCTCAAACTTCATAACTATATTCTACAGGTAAGTTAAAATTTTGTAAAAAACTAGTATGGTCTTTTTTACAGTTTTTTTGAGTCTAGTATGGTCTTTTTGTGGAAAAGTAAAACCTCGGGACTTCAAGTCCCGAGGTTTTACTTTTTCATTACGTTTTCTTTTCGTTCAAATAAAATCCTTATATAGATAAAATCAAAGAAATATAGTATTACAACTAATTTTATAAATGTCCACTATTATCAGTTCTATTTTATCAAATTCAGATGCCCCTATTTTCCAAAAATATTTCATATTTATTGTAAAAATAGCTACTATTTATCTGGCGTACCCTCCCTTTTCTGTTTTATGATGTCATCCAATTTTTCAATAAAATTCTGTGTATGTTTAGCTGCAATATTCTTTCTTTTTTCTTTATATTCTTGCATTACACAGTTCAAATCGTCTCTTAACTTTTTGAGTGAAATCATTGTGACTTGCATATCAATTTCTAGTGAATTAATATACTGTCCCCAAATTCCAATAAACCATTTAGAAAAAAGGCTTTTATCTAGATTATCTGCATTCTTAAATGCATTAATTGTAGCAGATTCCATCTCAAGAGAAAATATATTGTATCTCTTATTGCTCAGTTCTCTAAAAGCAACGCTTAATTCAGAACTAATCAAATCAATATAAAGCTTTTGATTTTTTTCATAAATCCACACATCATTTTCTCTAAACTCTTTTATAATCTGATATGCAGACCATTCATCTTCTGTAAAATATTCTTTACTTTCATCCTTGATTACTCTGTAAAAATGACTATCTTTTTTATCAGATTTAACCAAATATTTGATTTGATTTCTAATCCCCTCTCTCACCTTTTCCCAATCAATTGTAGGTAAATCAAAGTCATAGATTCTAGAATAGTAACAATTATCAAGAAAAAGAACATACTCATCTAGTGACAACTTTCCTGCATATGCTTCTACCAATAAGTCTTTAAATCCTTCATCAATTACTATTTCATCTACTTCAGGCAGTTTATGTGTTCTGATAATTTCAAGTGGAGTGGCTGCTTTCTCTTTATCCAAAAACAACTGTATCTCTTTTGATATAACTTCATCATTCCACTCCCCATTAATAATCCACTTTGAGAATCCATTCACAATAAAATTAGTATCAAATACTTCAGGATAAAGTTTTTCGACATTAAGATACTGAAACAAATCCCCGTATCTTGGGAATTTACAAATCAATCCTGCTTTATTCGTCATCATAAGACATGTAAAAGAGAGAAGCCAGTTACTACAGTCTTGAATATTCGCTTTAATCAACTTATTATATACACGTTCAAAATCTTGAATGGCACATTTAAAACTCCGTATATTATGCGGTCTTTGTGCTAACAAATCTCGAAGTTTTTCCTCTTCTTTTTGATATTCTTCTCTTTTCTTGTTACCACCAGGCTTATAATTTTCAGCCTTATACTGTTCAATGATTACGTTATCATTAAAATCTCCCGACAAAATTTTAACCAATAATTCCTTATTTTCTCTGAGAAACCCCTTATATTCTATACCACACGACATTGATTCTATAGAGTTAGAGACGATTTCTCCATAATCAGGAGCAAACGTAATAACTCTTTGCACTATTTTTTCTTTAATTTCGCGGTATGATAATTCATTATCTGATCCATCTTTTATTTTTTTTTCATTTGCAACTATAATCGTATTAAAACTCTGATTTTCACAGTAATCATTGATGCATCCCAGAAGATCTGTGTACGAAATATTTGCCCTCTCTAAGTCATCAAAAATAAGTATAACCTTTTTTTCAAGTATTGTATTACTTATAGGCACAAAATTAACTAAGTCCATAATAGAAGAAACTACTTCTCCTTTTTTTTGCAAATTTTCAGGCAAAAAATCCTTGATTGTACCAAATATTTTTTTATAAGAATCTGCAACCTTTGAAACATTTGTTCCATTCAGTTTTTCAACTTCACTTGCTTTACCCAACCATTTTTTCTTTACCTCGACTCTTAAATTATCTAAAGAATCTATACCAAATAAACTAACACACACAAAAACATATCTATCTCTCATTAATGGAATAAATTTGTTTTTAATAAGATATGTTTTACCACATCCCCACTCTCCAGATAGCATTAGGGCACCAACTGGATTGTTTATATCACAATAATTTTTTAACTCTTCAATTAAATCCATTTTATCCTCCGACTGCCAAGGCGGTTCTTAATTATCACATCATCTGAACAAACTTAAACAGATTTCTCCACAACTTTAAATTTGTATTTTGCTTAAAAACTTTAAACTATTATATCATATTTCCTTCCCCACCACCACAATTCTCCAGTCATCTTCTTTCCCATTATCGCAAGTAGACAACATCAGAATCTGTTCCTTATACTTAGGCTTTCCCCCTATATTCCACATGCTATGCTCCAGCACCTTTTGGACAAATTCATCATAGTCCTTCTCATCCCTTGCCATTATAAACTTCCAATATTTAAATTTTCTTACGTTCACACTCATAACGGCAAACACTTCATATTCTCTTCTTCTGTCCGTTGTGAAATATATCTTTCTGTGTCTATCGAAAAAATCCTTCTCCTTATACTGTTCCAGTGCTCCAAACATTTTTCCACCGTTTATGTTATGACCGTAAATAATTAGATTGTCAGATTTCTTTAAGTCACAATAAGCACTTAAGTATGGTGTTCCATAAAAGCTATAATTTTTATCAAAGTCATGATATAAATAATAGTTCGGATTATCCCTTGTCTGCATTATAGGATAACTTATGCTAGTTCCTGGCACTTCCAAGTATCCAATGCAGTCCTTGTTTTCTCCCTTTAGTTTTGTCACATTCATTGTTTTGTCTTTTTTCTCAGTAACACTTTCCTGTATTTCCTTAAATCCATTCTCACTTTTCCTCTCCGCTTCTTTTTCCTTTAAAAAAGGGACAGCTGCAATCACAGCCATCCCCAATAAAAGAAGTATCAGAGATATTTTAATCATTCTCTTCATTTTCCTTCTTCTCCTGTTTGAAATTGTATTTTGACTTGTCCTTTGCTCTCACGCATGCAAAACATCCAAGTGCCATTAATAATGAGATAAGTGAAATCATCATTCCTGCAGTCTTTCCCTTTATTCCTGTCTGTGGCGTGTCAGGTACTTCAGGTATTCTTTCATCAACCACTGTAAGCTTCTGAAGCTTTCCTGTGTCCCTTATCCTGATTTTCTTATCCTTTGCAACCTTGTAATGCTTTGGTGCGCTTACTTCCTTAAAGGTATATGTTTCTCCTGCCTTTAGGATTCCTTCAATGAGTTCAGAATTCTTGCCGGTTGTAAATTCATACACTTTCTTGCCCTTGCTGTCATACACCTTGTATTTTGCACCGCTAAGCTGCTTCTTTGTGTCTGATGCATTCTTGCTAAACTGAACCTTTATTGTGTCATCAGTCATGCTTACCTTCTGAACCTTTCCATCATCTGCCACGGTAAACTCAATGCTTTCTGCAGTTGCATAACCGTCTCTTGGCTGTTTTTCAGTTAAAACATACGTCTTGCCTACAGCATACTTACCTTCAATCACATGGCTTTCTTCCGTTGAAACCCATTCATCCATTACAACTCCTGTGTCCTTTTCAGTTACCTGCATGTGACATCCTGAAAGTTCCCTTCCGTTTGTAATGTCCTTCTTTGAAAATTCAATCTTTGTTGTGTCATCATACATTACCACCTGATTATCAATATTTTCCTTAAAGCTGTCTCCACTCTTAACATAAACCTTTGTCCTACAATTATTGCTACCACTTTCAACAAGCTTGAATGTAATGGCATCTGCAGTTACAAATCCATCTGCAGGTCTCGTTTCAGTTAATGTGTATTCCTTATCCTTAAGAAGTCCATTGATTTTTAATGCATAATCGTTATCTTTTTCGACATGAACGTTGGAATATCCCATTTTCTTAAGATTTTCATTTAACTTAACTGATGAAATGTCACCTGAAACCCAGCTTATGATTTCATTGCCCTTGTCATCATTTATCCTTAAATGACAGTCCTTGATTTCCACTGATGATGCAATCATTCTCTTGCTGATTACTGTTTCAGTCTGGTCTTCCTTAACCATTACCCTTGCTGAAACTGTTGCTGTTTCCTGATTCTTGTATTCAAGGTGAACATCATGCATTTCCCTGTCAATGTAATAGCTGCCACTTACACTCTGCTCTAGGAAATAGTAATTACCTGAATTTAATGCCTCATTAATAAGTTTTCCCTGCTCATCAACCTTGCCGTAACCTTCACCCATTACCGGCACATTAAATGGTATCTTTGCCACACCATTTTCATCTGTTGTGACTGTGGCAATTTTCTCTCCAGCCTTTACAATCACATTTCCTTTTCGGTTATAAATGTTGTCCCTTGAATAAAATCCAAACACTGCATCAGCTATGGATTCTCCTGTTCTTGAATCCTGCTTTTGAAGTGTGATGTCTGTCTTTACAAGTTCATTGTAAACATCTACCTTTCCATCCTTGGAATTTTCAGAAACATCAAGTACATATTCATCATCCTTGTTATTCCACTTAAAGCTTAAGTCCCATGATGCCTGTTTTGGAAGAACATAACCGTGCCTTGTCTTTACTTCCTTCAATGTGTATTCACCAAGCGGTACGTTTAATGTCATTGTGCCATCATCATTTACTGTGTAGTTGCAAATGCCATTACAGTCATTTGTAAACTCAGCCTTTTCACCTGTTGTAATTGTTGCCACAACTGAATCCTTCTTAAAAAGCACTGTTCCCTGATTATCCTGTGACATGATGTCTTCTTTTGCAGTAAGTTCAAACACAACACCGTTAAGCTTTACATCATCATAATCAAATGGATTTACATTGGCCTCCGTTGTTTTGTCAGTGCTGCTTAATGCTTCTTGCACCTTGTTTGAAACTACGTCAGTCTTGTCTGATGTATTATCGTTTGTTTTATTTTCTTCTACACCACTTTCATCATTTCTGCCACATAACTCCGGTCCCATCTTGTCTAATGTAAACTTTCCATAAGTCACATCATTGTAATACTCGCACTCTGCATAAAGATATTCATTTCCAAGCTCATCCTTCATTGTTTTGTATGAATTGCTGTTTATTTCAACAGTAACAGGACTCTCGTTTACCTTGTATCCTTCCGGTCCCTCGATTTCGTACACCTTGTATGATCCTGCCTTAAGCTTCTCATAGGTAATGATTTCTCCTGTTTCATCTGTTACAAATCTGTCAACGACCACCATTTTGTTACCGTTGCTGTACTTCTGTGTTACAAGAGTTTCATTTCCTTCCTTGTCTACCTTGTAAATCTGATATGTTGTGCCTTTCTTTAATACTGTCTGATGTGTCTTTGAATCCTTCTTTACAATTTTTAAATATGCCGTAAATTCAGGATTGTTTAATAAGTACTGATAAGTCTTACCGTTTTCAGTTACATTCACATAAAAGTCTGGACACTTTTCGGTATTGTCTGCTCCAATGGTCTGATGAACCACATATGTACCATATGGTAACTGTTTTGACTTGGCATAGCCGTTTAAGTCTGTTGTTAAGATGTCTCTTTCAGTGGCTTTTGCCTTGGCATAAGAGCCTGCACTTGCAAGATAAATCTGAAACTGTGCACTCTTTTCAAATGGCACAATGCCTGCAGTTCCGTTACCCATGCCCTTGATGATTGCCACATCACCCTTGATTGGCTTTTCTGAAACCTGCTTTTCAACCGAATTGTATTCTGCAGTGAATTTGGCACCGTCAGCCACAATGTCATACACCTTGTCATTCTTAAGATATCCCTTTGGCGGTGTGATTTCCTTTAGGTAATAAGTCTTTCCACATCTCATGTAGTCTGTTTCAAACTGGTAGTTCTTGTCTGTTGTATATGTATTAATAAGCTTTGTACAGGTTGCATCTGAATATACACCATACACTGCTCCTTCAAGTGTTGCATCACCCTGAGCAGTCTTGCCTGTTTCTTCATCAATCTTTACGGCAGTTAATTTCACCTTCTTGTACTTGTCCTTAAGAACAGGCTTGTATGCAAGCTTATAGTTACTATAAGTTCCTTCTGCAGTTTCAGGCCAATCACCATCATCGTTTTTAACCCAAGAATCAGCCTTAGTAAGTGTTACTGTCACTTTATTATTAGTTAAATCAGTCATCTTATTATTTCCCTTGTCTACCACAAAAGAAGTTAATAGGTTGTCGCTTCCTGAATTTACTTCCTCAATAACATATTTATTACTGATATCATTCATCTGGTCATCAAGGTCTGCTTTTTTTAATTTTTCTGCACCAGCCTTAGATAAATCAGATGCATAATTATATCCTTTATCATCCAATAGGTCTTTCATTTGCTTTTTGTCAGATGTACTCATCTTTGATAATTCATCATCAGAAACATAATAATATTTTTTTGAATTCAATACATATGTAAATCTAAATACAATTTTTCCGTTTGAATCTGTCATTACATCCTGACTAAACTTTGTTGCATCCTCATCCGCATCTTCTTTCACTGAATCTCCCCAACCATTATACTGATATGAATATAATTCCTTTATGTTTTTAGCTGTAAATCTAAAAGTAACTTTTGGAAGAGTAGTTCCATCTTCATCAACTTTTTCAAGTGTTATTCTTTGTCTATAATATCTTTTTCCACTTGTAGCTAAATATTTATATTCTTCATTAGTTGATTTTATTTGCAACAGTTTTTGAACTTCACTGTCATCCGTGGAGCCTGAATATTTCCAGATATAAATATCGCATTCCACTTTTTTCCCTACTTCAAAAATGTCCGAATATAACGTATCATCTTTATAATATCCTGTATTCTTTTTAACCTGATTAATTACACTTTTTAAATTACTTTCACTTGTGTATCCCTCTTCAACACTCCAGATAAGACACTGTGCATAAACCCAAGCCTTATTACTACCTTTTTTCACTTGATCATACCAATATCCAATCTTGGCTTCTAACTTATTCTTTGTGTTGGCATCATCACTACTAATTGTTTTTGATTCAGATTTGTAAGTGTATCCTGTATGACATGCTTTTCCCAAATCCATACAAAAAACCGGTTTTGAATCTACCTGCGTTTGAAGCCATGTTCCGCTCTCACTCTTTGAACCTATATTCACTGTTCCTAATTTTCCCAGTGATTCCAAGCTGGCAACTCCACTTGCAGCACTTACTGAAACCATTGGACAAACATTTGTTGTAATCATTACTGCAGCCAACAATCCTGCTACCATTTTTTTTATCTTCTTAAACATCTTATACCTCTTTCCTTTCTTGAAAAAGACAAAAAAATGCCTTATCAAATCACTAATGATTTAATAAGGCGTTATCTGTCATTTATTCATTTTTTACATTTTTCTTCTAGAAGTTTATCTATGTCTGCATCTGCAAACAATGCAACCCAATAATAACCTCCACTTGCTCTATAGCATACTATCGCTCCCTTAACGTGACTCTTTGATATTAGATTTTTGTAATGAGCACTGCTTCTTTTCCATTGCTTCATCGCTTCCTTGTATGAGAAAGCTCCTTCAAGAATGTTTTCACTAGAAACATAATTTATGCCATATTCAGAATCTCCTTCCTCAATCCAAATAAACTCATCATCAATCTTATATTTTTTTGAGAAAACCTTCATTGCTGTTTCATACCATCCGTCATGGCTGTAGTTCTTGCTGATTTGCTTTGCTCTCTCCAAACAAACATTATATACATTCTCTGACCATTCAATTCTCTCTGCTCCTGCAGATTTTCTGTACTTGTTTTGAAGTTCAAATGCATTTTCAGATGCTATTCTGTCTGTGAAAGGCTTCTTAACTTTGCCCCACTTTGTTCTTGGATAAAGTTCTTTCTTTATTTTAACACTTTTCACTTTTGAAAATTGTCCATACACATTGTTTCCATTAATTTTCTTGTATGCCCTTATCCTTATCTTAACTTTTTCATCCTGAAAACAATTAGTTAATGTAAAGTAATTTTTCTTTGTTGTTTTTACTTTCTTCCAGTTTTTTGTTACCGGATAGTAAACATAAACACAGTAACCTACAACTTTCTTTTGCTTTTTCCAACTTATCTTGTAACCTACTGTATACTTTAACTTAGTTGTTGCAAGACTGGCATTCTTGATGCTCTTAAAAGTCTTGGTAACTTCTCTTGTCCTTACATTAGTCACTTTGGATATTTCTGCCGCTTCAACACTACTTGAACATATCACATTGGCGATAATCAACATTACTATAATCACATATTTAATTTTTTTAATCATGGTACCAACCCTTCTGCGCAAAATTTAAGTCCATTTATAACAAACATTTATCAACATCAATGCAGTGGTAAATACATCAACTGTTGATAGGACTATAATAGCACAACAAATCTGTAAAACAAAACTCTAGTATGGTCTTTTTTTGACCTTTTTCGAGTCTACTATGGTTCTTTTTCATTTAATTGCTTCTAAATTTTGTTCTCATTGCCAACTCCGGCATGTCATGCTGAACCAATGCCTTATAATAACTGTCAATTGTCATTGGAGCATTATATAACGTCGCTAGCAAATATTTTTTTATGTTTCTTACATCAGAGCTATTATGGTTCAGGCAATCTAAAACATATTCGATATGACTCTTGTCTAATTTACAAAATCTTGACTTTATCATTTCTGTCGAAATTCTATTGCCACTGATTATCTGATACTCCTTGTCACTTACTATTGCCTCAACCATAATGTCAACCAGATTGTCAACTTGTTCTCTGTCAGTTATGTTATTCTCAATCAGGAGGTCGTAATCAATGTTGTGTTTTATCAATTTTTGGTATGCTTCGTATTTTAGTTTTATCATATCCCTTCCCATCCTATCACCTACAGTAGGTATGATATGATTAGATGTGATATGACTCTCATTAGTATTATTTATATTAGTATTACTACTATTAGTCTTATTATTAAGTGGTGTATCATCGGTAACCTCTTGAAGTGTAATATTTACACCTCTTGAAGTTTCCTCTCCTACACTTCTTGAAGTGTAATGTGTTACACCTCTGGAGGTTTTCTCCCTTACACCTCTTGAAGTGTAAGATGTTACACCTCTGGAATCGCCGCAATTATCCTGTGAAGTTTCAATATCTTCTTTATCTCCTGAATAATCCCTTTCAATTATGAAGCTTTTTACATACAACAGGCTTGGTAAGCCTAATCCCCTTCTTTTCTTTTCAACTAAGCCAAATTCAACCAATTCATTAAGATATTTTACTGCAGTCTTCTTGCTAAAATTGAAATCTTCCATTATTTCAGCAACCTGATATATTATGTACACTCTGTTCTCGTCATCAAACCATCTGTTTTTCATTGATAGATTCATTCTGTCAAGCAGCACTCCATACAAAAGTTTTGCATTAACTGACAAATTTTCAAACATTGGATCTGTTATCATTGTCTTTGGTATCTTTATGAAATTGAATTGGTCGGCTTGGTTTCCATAATAATAATCAAATGCCATATCCTTCACTCTTCCATTTCTCCAGAAGCTGATAAATTATTTTTTCTATGTCCTTTCTCGAATATTCTTCCGGAAAGTACTTTTCTAATTTATTCTCTGGTAATATTACTTTTTTCTTTTTCCTTGGTTTCGAATCAATATTTCCAACCACATCAGAAATCTGTTCCTTGCTTTCTTTATTCATTTCTCTAATACGCTTAATTTGCTCATCATTAATGCTGTATCCCTGATTAATGTAATTTAATACTTCTTTCTGCTTTTTTTCTGATAAATCAGCAATTTTTACCGCTAACGTGATTGTTAGCTTCTTCTGATCCACCATATCCAATAATTCGGCAATCAGGTTTGTTAGTTTGACGTATCGGGTAACCTGTCTGCCTCCAAGTCCGTTGTCCTCTCCAACAATCTCACGACTTCTGTCTCCCTTTTTCCCCATGTGACTTATGGCGTCCATCTTCATCTTAAAGGCAAATGCCTTTTCACTTGGTAGTATTTCCTCTCTTTGAATGTTACTGTCAACCATAATTATTGTGGCATCATCATCCGTTAACTCCTTTATTATTACAGGCACTTTTTCAAGTCCTATTATTTCTGCAGCTCTCTTTCTTCTGTGCCCTGATATTACTTCATAGAAGTTATCCTTTTTTCTTACCAAAATGGGTGACAGTATTCCTCTTTCCCTTATTGAACTAACAAGTTCCTCCATTCTTTCATCATCCAGCACCTTAAATGGATGATTTTCAAACTCCCTTAATAAGTTAATGTCTAATTCCTTTGTTCCCTCATTTTCATTATTCACACCAAGTAATTCATCATAACTTGTTAGTTTTATCTTCTCTCCAAATTTACTCATTTTCCAAGACCTCCTCTGTTAATAATTCATAGCTCTTTGCAACTTTACTTTTGGCATCATGTGTGTATATGCTCTTGCCTACCGCACTTGTTTCTGCAGCTCTTACTGACATTGGAATCTTATTGTCAAAGATTCTTATGCTCTCTCCATATGTATTTCCCAATGCCTCGATAATGTCCTTTGTATAATTTGAACGCATGTCGACCATTGTAAGCAACAGTCCCTCAATTGTAAGACCCGGATTAATCTGTTTCTTTACTCGACTTATAGTTTTAATTAGTTGCTGTAATCCCTTAACCGGCAAATATGCCGCCTGACTAGGTATTATTACCGAATTAGCACAGGTTAATGCATTTATGGTAATAACGCCCAAACTTGGCATGCAATCAATTAATATGACATCATATTGTTCCGTCAGTTCTCCTAACAAACACTTCATTACCATTTCCCTGCTCATTACATTTACCATTGACACTTCCAAACCAGACAGTTCAATGTTTGCAGGAATGAAATCTACTCCCTCACAATGATGATGAATTAATTTTTCATAATCAATTTCTTCATCATTGATTACATCCAACATTGCATTTGCCAATGTATAATCAAGTTCATCCGGTTCATTTATACCTAAGCAGATTGATGCACTTCCTTGGGGATCTGCGTCCACTATCAACACTCTTTTTCCTTTTCTCACTAAACCTATTCCTAAATTCACTGCGGTTGTGCTTTTTCCACAACCGCCTTTCTGATTTGCTATTGCAATTATCTTACTCATATACTTCCTCCTATACTTCCCTAAATTTCTCTAAATACTTCTCAAAGATTTCGCAATTCACCAACACAATCCCATTAACCTTATAGGTTGCTTTTGCTTCTTTAGCTAATTTTTCAAACTTGCTATGTCCCATACTATACAGTTCTGCACCTTCTTTATATCTAACAAATTTCTTTGCTAATGCCTTTGTTTCTCTTACTGTTCCTGCTTTATTAATCATTTTTCTTCCTCCTTCAATCTAATTTCTCTGATATGTTGCTCTAAAATGTGTCTGTTAACCCTTACCATTTTGCCAATTTTATAAACTGCTCCTGATTCTCTGCATATTCTTATAAAAGGTTTCATTCCCATCTTGTAATACTCTGCTCCTTGCTTAAAAGTAATAAAGTCTCTCTGCAACATATCAATGTCCTGTTCGTCAATGTCATATGAATACATCCAAATATTTCCACTCATATTTTGTTCTCCTCCTATTTCTTTGCCGGTTCGTGAAATTGCTCTAAATATTCATTGAAAATATCTCTGTTTATTAATACATATCCATCAATTCTGTAAATAGCCCCAGCCTTACTTGCCAATTCAAACAATTTTTTATGTTGAATACTATAAACATGTTCTGCTTCCTGATATCTTAAAAACTTCTTTTCAAGATTTCTTCTTTTTTCCTTAACTTCTCTAATTGGCATAAATTCTTGTTTTCTTTCCATAATAAATCTCCTTAATAAAATTTGAGCCTATGCAAAATAGCAACAAAAAAGACACTTTTTAAAAATTGCTTTTTAAAAAGTGTCCTAATTAGGATTAACTATTATATAGTTATCTGACAGTTACGTATCCCATATTGATGCATAACTCTTCGTATTAATTTTCTGATTTGATGTCAATTTGATGTCAAATTTAATTTAAGCCTCTACAATCCCTTTATTTATGGGCTTTATTTATCCAACTGCTTCATTGTCGGGAATAATAATACGTCTCTGATAGCTGCTGAATCTGTAAGTAACATACACATTCTGTCGATACCAAATCCGATACCGCCTGTTGGTGGCATACCGATTTCAAGAGCGTTCATAAAATCTTCATCTGTTGTATTAGCTTCTTCATCACCAAGTGCTAATAATTCTTCCTGAGCCTTGAATCTTTCTCTCTGATCAATTGGATCGTTAAGTTCTGAGTAAGCATTTGCCATTTCCCAGCCGTTCATGAAGAATTCAAAACGTTCAACATATTCAGGATTTTCAGGTTTCTTCTTTGTTAAAGGAGAAATCTCAATTGGATGATCCATAATAAATGTTGGCTGAATAAGGTGTTCTTCAACAAATTCCTCAAAGAATAAGTTTAAGATGTCACCCTTCTTATGGTGTTCTTCGTATTCTACATGATGTTCTTTTGCAAGTTCTCTAGCCTGTTCAACTGTTTCAACTTCGTTCCAGTCTACTCCTGCATATTTTTTTACTGCATCAACCATTGTAAGTCTTTCAAATGGCTTGCTTAAATCCATTTCGATTCCATTGTAAACAATCTTTGCACTACCACATACAGTTTCTGCAAGATGTCTGTAAAGATTTTCTGTTAAATCCATCATGCCGTTGTAATCTGTGTATGCCTGGTATAATTCCATAAGTGTAAATTCAGGGTTGTGTCTTGTATCAACACCTTCATTACGGAAAACTCTACCGATTTCGTATACTCTTTCTAAGCCACCTACAATAAGTCTCTTAAGGTAAAGCTCTAATGAAATACGAAGTTTAACATCTTCATCTAATGCATTAAAATGAGTTTCAAATGGACGGGCTGCTGCACCACCTGCATTGTGTACAAGCATAGGTGTTTCAACTTCCATGAATCCCTGTCCGTCTAAGTATCTTCTAATTTCGCCGATAATCTTTGAACGCTTAACAAATACGTCCTTTGCTTCCTGATTCATAATAAGGTCTAAATATCTCTGACGATATCTTAAGTCTGTATTTGTTAAACCATGATGCTTTTCAGGTAAAATCTGTAAACTCTTTGTAAGTAAAGTTACTTCTGTTGCATGAATACTCATTTCACCTGTCTTTGTCTTAAATGGATATCCCTTAATTCCAACAATATCACCAATATCCATCTTCTTGAAGTCTTTGTATTCTTCAAATGGTTCTTCACAGATTTCGTTTCTTGCAACGTAAACCTGAATATTTCCCTGTAAATCCTGAATGTTACAGAATGAAGCCTTACCCATTACACGCTTTAACATAATACGACCTGCAACAGATACAAGCTTTGAAGGATCCTTTATTAACTTGCCTTCTTCATCATGTCCACATTCTAATTCGTCAAAATGTTCTTTAATTTCCATGCTATGATGTGTTACATCATACTTTGTAATCTGGAAAGGATCTTTGCCTCTTTCCTGTAAGTCAGCTAACTTTTCGCGACGCACCTTTAAAAGTTGCTTTGTATCAACTTCCTGGTTGTTATTCTTATTTTGTCCTGCCATTTTTCTCTCCTCTGTTTTCGCAATTTAAAGCGCACCTGTAGTGCGCTCTTTATATTTTAAATATATTTATTTAGTCTTCTTAATTTCAAGAACTTTGTATTTTGAAACTGTTTCACCAATTTCAACTTCTACAACATCACCAACTTCGTGACCGATTAAAGCTGTTCCAATAGGTGATTCGTTTGAAATCTTGCCCTGTAAACTGTTAGTCTGTGTTGAACCAACAATGCTAAATTCAAGATCTTCATCATATTCAAAATCATGAATTACAATATGGCATCCAACACTAATCTTTGTATCATCAATATCATCTTCTCCAACAACTTCTACGTTCTTGAGGATTTTTTCGATTTCTTCGATACGAGCTTCAATATCTCTTTGTTCATCTTTTGCTGCATCATATTCAGCATTTTCTGATAAGTCACCCTGTTCTCTTGCTTCTTTAATCTTCTGAGCAACTTCTTTACGTTTATTTACCTTTAAATCTTCTAATTCAGCCTCAAGTTCCTGAAGACCTGCATAAGTAAGTATATTTTTCTTTGCATTATCTGCCATTATTGCTTCCTCCAATCAAATTTGTTCAAAGTTTTACACTTTATAATAACAAGAGCCTTTGCCATTGTCAACAAAAACCCCTTTATATATTACAATCTCTCGTTTATTAAGTCTTTTAATTCTTCATATGTTTCCATTGTGTTACACAATCTTCTTAATTCAGCAGAATGTGGCAAACCACCTGTGTACCAGGCTATATGTTTTCGCATTTCGTGAACTCCGGTATATTCACCTTTGTACTCCACAATAAGGTTGGCATGTTTTAAAATCATTTCCTTTACTTCCCCAGATGTTGGCTTGTCTATGTGCTTTCCTGTGTTTAAATACTCATTTATCTGTTTAAATATCCAAGGATTTCCTCTTGCTGCACGCCCAACCATAAGCCCGTCACACCCGGTATATTCTTTCATTGCTTTGGCATCTTCCGGTGTAAAAATATCACCATTTCCAATAACAGGTATATTAACCGCTTCTTTTACCTGTTTGATTGCATCCCAGTCAGCTTTTCCACTGTAGTATTGTTCCCTTGTACGCCCATGGACTGCAATGGCGGATACACCACAAGCTTCTGCAATTTTTGCAATTTCCGTTGCCTGTAGTTCTCCATCTTTAAAGCCTTTTCTTATTTTAATTGTTATGGGCTTAATGCTTTCCTTAACCATTTTTGTTAAAATTTCTTCAACAAGCTTTGGCTGAGTTAATAAATATGAACCTTCATGATTATTAACAATTTTAGGAACCGGACAGCCCATGTTAATATCAATAAAATCACAGGCTCCATAGGAAACTCTGCCTGCAATTTCTGCCATTATATCCGGATCTGAACCAAACAGCTGAATTCCTATTGGATGCTCATCTTCATCAATAGCAAGTAAATCTTTTGTTTTTTTATTGTTATATAAAATAGCCTTTGCGCTAACCATTTCAGAATATAAAATTCCGCATCCCTGCTCTTTACAAAGCAGACGAAATGGCAGGTCTGTTACGCCTGCCATTGGTCCTAACGCTAAAGGGTTTTGAATTTCAAGATTACCAATTTTCATTATTCTATCCCTTTATGAGTTATTTTTTATTCTTTTCGTATATAATTCGCATTCCCTGCAAAGTAAGTTCTTTATCATATACATCGATGCAGTCTGTGTTTTTGTATATAACATTTCCAAGACCACCTGTAGCAATAACTTTAAGGTCTTTTATTTTGCTTTCTTCCTTAATCTTATTGACAATATATTCAGTCTGACCTATATAACCATACACAATTCCTGCCTGCATGTTAGTGATTATGTCTTTTCCTAAAATAGAGTCAGGTTTTTTGATTTCAACTTCAGGAAGTTTTGCTGTTCCATCCCATAATGCTTTTGCACATATTTGAATTCCTGGTGAAATAACACCAGCTTCTAATGTACCGTTTTCGCTTATAAGGTCATAAGTTGTGGCTGTGCCAAAATCAATTACAATACATGGACCGCCATACAACTCATAAGCTGCAACAGCATCTACAATTCTGTCTGCTCCTACTTCTCTTGGATCAGTTCTGTTGATTTTTATTCCTGTTTTTGTGCCAACTCCTACAATAATAGGTTTGATTCCAAAATACTTTATTATACCACTGTTTAGTGAATACATTACTTTTGGAACAACAGAGGCAATTATTACATCGCTTATGGATGAAATGTCTATGCCTTTTCTCACTATCATTTCAGCAATCAATGAACCATATTCATCTGATGTTCTTGCTGACTGAGTCTTAAGTCGCAAATTTGCAAAAACTTTATCTCCTTTAAATAATCCCAATGTGATATTTGTATTTCCTACATCTACTGTTAGTAACATTATTCCGTTTCTCCTAAAACAAACACTTTATAGTACATTTCAAGAGCTTCTAAAAGCTCTCTTTTCTCTAATTGAATCTGATGAATCTTCAATCCGCTTCCGATTTCATCGTATAGCAAGTCGCCCTCGTCAGCCTGAGTTATAAGCTGCAGGTAACCATCTTCATCATATTCAACTATCAGTGTTCCACCTACCTCTTCAGTAAACATAACACACATAATTTGTAATTCCTGTTTTACCTGTTCCGGTAAATTGTTAAATTTAGGATTCAAATAATATTTTTTTTCATAGGAATTTGCCCCACACAAAACTCTATCTTCATTGTACATAATATTTTCACCTGTTTTATTTTTGCTTAATATCAGGGCATATCTTACATTAAAATACATTACTTTTCAAGTATTCTTTAACATCAAATATGCCCCAAGTATTATAACTAAACTTTAATAATCTGAATTTTCATAACTCTACATTATATTAAGTTTTTAATTTTTCTGATTTCTACATAATATTATTCTTTAATAACTTCTGCAAGTGCTTTTACGCTTCCTGCAATTCCCTGAATATCTGATGGGATAATAATCTTTGTAGCCTGACCATCTGCTGCTGCGGCAAAGGCTTCTAAACTCTTCATTGTAAGAACAGCTTCATCTGCTCCTGCTTCCTTAATTACCTTAATACCATCAGCTGTAGCCTGCTGCACCTTCAAAATAGCCTGGGCTTCACCCTCAGCTTCAAGAATCTTCTTCTGCTTCTCAGCGTCAGCCTTAAGAACTGCTGCTTCCTTGTCAGCCTGAGCATTTAAGATTGCTGCTTCTTTCTTACCTTCTGCAATAAGAACCGCTGACTTCTTCTCACCTTCAGCTCTAAGAATCTGTTCACGTTTCTCACGTTCGGCACGCATCTGTTTTTCCATTGCTTCCTGAATATCTCTTGGTGGAATAATGTTCTTAAGTTCGACTCTGTTTACCTTAATTCCCCATGGATCAGTTGCAACATCTAATTCTGTACGCATTTTTGCATTTATTGTTTCTCTTGATGTAAGTGTTTCATCAAGTTCCAAATCACCCACAATATTTCTAAGTGTTGTTGCTGTAAGTGACTTAATTGCCACTATTGGATTTTCAACACCGTAAGCATATAACTTTGGATCTGTAATCTGATAGAAAATAATAGTATCAATCTGCATTGTTACATTATCTCTTGTAATAACAGGCTGTGGTTCAAAGTCTGCAACCTGTTCCTTTAAATTAACTCTTCTTGATATTCTATCAAGAAAAGGCACCTTAAAGTGAATTCCTACAGACCATGTTTCTTTGTA
Organism: Eubacterium sp. AF34-35BH; assembly: GCF_003477765.1. Taxonomy (NCBI): domain Bacteria; kingdom Bacillati; phylum Bacillota; class Clostridia; order Eubacteriales; family Eubacteriaceae; genus Eubacterium; species Eubacterium sp. AF34-35BH. Next base: position 367,227 of record NZ_QUDZ01000001.1, on the reverse strand, counting down.
TACGCCTAATCTTTCAATAACATATGAATGTGCCTGTGGTACAATCTTTACACATGTTGATGTGACAACAATTGCCAACACTATAACTACTAATAAAATTTCCATTTTTCTCCTCCTTATTTATATCTACTTTTTAATTTTCACAATAGCCTTAACACCCTCAATGGCTACAACTTCAACTAATGTGTTTTCCGGTATTATATCTTCATTAACGCTTCTGGCTGTCCATTCCATTCCGTCAATAAGAACCATTCCTTTTGCATTAATATTGTCTATTTCAGAAATAACTTTTCCGTTCTTTCCTTCCATTGATTCCACATTAGTCCTCTCGGCTTTGTTATTAATGTACTTTACCGCAATAGGTCTAAGCACTAACAATACGATTACCGTAACAACTATAAAAACAATTGCCTGAATAATCCAGTTCCCGGTAAACAATGATGTAACACAGGCAGCCAAAGCTCCAATTGCAAACCATATACAGGTCATTCCAAGGGAAATCAACTCCAGTGCCGCAAAAACTACAAACACTATTAACCATCCAATATAATTCATACGCCCTCCTTTTCTATATTTAACTGTTAGTTACATTTCTCTTACGGTCACAATGTCTACATTATATTATGTATAAATTCCCAATATAATGTGTTTATCTTTTGTAACCATAATATTTGTTCAGTTAAAGAGCATTATAGCATTTGTGATAAAAAAAAGAAATCCCATTATAAAGGATTTCTTAAATGTATTTTATTTAAACTGTACATATTCCTGTTTTACATATCCATTATTGCCATTATAGTCAATTTCTATCCATTCACCGTCTTCTGCAATAATATCAAATTCATCTCCCTGCTCAGCGATTCCCAATGCCTCCGAATCTTCTGTGGCATCCTTTCTAACATTCAAAATATCAGTATTAATAACTATCTTAGAGCCTGTTGTGTTTTCAGTTTCAATATGTGTGTCCTCTACTGTTGCATCATTTCTATCAACTGCCGCTACTTTTTGCTCATCCTTATTTTTCACATCAATTGATTCTTTCTCACTAACAACCAACTGAGAGCTGTCTACTAAAACAATCTTGTCATTTCTTCCAATTACTGATGCGATTGTAATAATGGAAGCTATTGCAAATACTGCAATATAAAATATTCTATTTCTATGTATGTACAACTGTTTCTTTAATTCTTCTTTATTATTTATGTTCATCCTATTAACACCCAAACTAATCTATCTAATGCTTTAACAAATGTAGTCACTTACAATTAGTATTTATATAGAAATTGTATATCTTTAATTTAATAATTCATTTTTGTTACATATGTTAAATTTGTGCTCGTCATCTGTAATAAAATTTTAACAATTTTTCGACATAGTGTCAATGAAATATCTACGTTTTTCTTCCTATATACATAAACTCCCAATCTTCCTTATAATCTTTTATTTGTCCACATATATATTATTTTTAACTTTTATTTCCATAATTTTATTACGAAAATATTCGCTTTTTTTGGCAAATGTTACAAACTTCAAGGTAAATCGTTGCATAATTTATTTAGTAGATGTATGATATTTGCGTGAAAGACAATTAAATTAGGGTTGATATATACTAATACATTAATACATGACTTGATTCACCCTGGTTAAATTCAAGGAGGATTATTTATTATGGCAACTAAAAAGGGAAACACAATCAGTACAAAAGCAGCTGAAACTAAAGCAGAACCAAAGCAGGTTACTGTTTCTTCAATATTAAACGCAGAAGCAGAAAAGAAAACTACTGCTAAAGCTACTACAGAGAAGAAGGTTGTTGCTACTGAAGCAAAAAAAGTTACTGAAACAAAGAAGACTACTGCAGAAGCAAAGAAATCTCCAGCTAAGAAAGCTGAAGAAACAAAAGCAACTGCTAAGAAGGTTGAAGAGCCTAAGAAAACAGTTACAAAGAAAGCTACAACAACAGAAAAGAAAGCTACTAAGACTACAGCTAAGAAAACAGCAGCTAAAAAGACTACTAAAAAAGAGTCAAACTTATATGTTCAGTTCCAGAGAATGGAATTTGATGCTAAGCAGATTGAAGAAGCTGTAAAGGCTGACTTCAAAGCAAAAAATAAAAAGAGAACAATAAATTCAGTTTCTATTTATGTAAAACCTGAAGATATGAAAGCATACTATGTTATCGATGGCATTATCGGTGATGTTGCTTTATAGGATTTAATTAAGAATCCATAAAAAATAGTTCCAAATGATATTGTTACATACAAAACAAATATCTTTGGAACTATTTTTTTGCAATTATTTTTTAAAAATTATTCTTTTTTGTACCAACTCATCTATAGTGGTACGTCTTCTATTCTTTGACATTTTCTACAAAGTCATTTAATTTCTTTGCTAAAGCGTCTGCATCTAGTCCATGTACCAAACATGCTTCCTCTAAAGATTCTCCCTGAGCAGATGGACAGCCCACACAATGCATTCCCTCACTTAATAGAATTGGTATACATCCCATGTGAATGTCAATTATATCTGAAATAATCATATCTTTTGTTATTCTAGCCATTGAAATCCTCCATTACATCTTTTCAGGTTCAGGATAGTCCTGACCGAAAGTTTCAACTGTAACTTTTTTCATTTTCTGTTCTTCTAAAGGCTTATCCATATAATCTGTTGCAACTGCTGCAATCTTATCAATAATATCTTCACCTTCTACAACTTTTCCAAAAGCTGCATACTGACCATCAAGATGTGGTGATGTTTCATGCATAATAAAGAACTGTGACCCTGCTGAATTTGGTTCCATTGTTCTTGCCATTGAAAGAACACCCTTTGTATGCTTTAAGTCATTTGCAAAACCATTATATGAAAATTCACCCTTAATAGAATATCCAGGTCCACCTACACCTGTTCCCTGTGGATCTCCACCCTGAATCATAAAACCTCTGATTACTCTGTGGAAAATTACTCCATCATAAAAACCTTTGTTTACTAAGCTTATAAAGTTATTTACTGTATTTGGAGCGATTTCAGGATATAATTCAGCCTTCATTACGTCTCCGTTTTCCATTTCGATTGTTACTATTGGATTCTGTGCCATTTTTCTCGTTCCTTTCTATTAAAATATTCTAAGTGCCAGACTTTATATTGCCCTGACAACCATTTTCTTATTTTGTCCAAAATTAAATTTCGGATTTCTAAATATTCTAACACATTTATTTTCACAGTACAACTTGCCTCTTTTCCAATATGAAACTTGCCTCTTTTTCAATATAAAACTCGTCTTTTATTCTTAATAATGTAGCGCTTTTACGTACCGGCATAATTTACTTTTTCTTACATTGTAGCGGTGCATATAGTAGCAAAAGATACATTCCTTTTTGTAGAGACGCACTTACTCAATAACTGTTTACATTTTGTGCAGAAATTCAGCTATAGGAACACGTATTTTACGTTGAAACAATTTTAGTTTTCTTTTTTACACCTTGTTCATAATTTCTTTACATCGAAAACACTCTTTTTTCACGTTTTCAAATTATTATATAAACATAAACAAAAGTTGCTATACATTTTGTTTATGTTTTTTCATAATTTTTTTGGATCGGATTTATCCGATTCCCTCCCTTTTTTATTATTAGAATATATTTGCGGAAAGGATGCAGAGATGCATCCTTTTTGCTGTCTAAAAAAAGACCACAGATTTGTTTTCAATTAATCTTCAAATGAACTCGCTGGCAAATGTTAGATTGTTATATCTAACTTCTTGTGAAAAATTCATTTCCAACAAATCTGTGATCTTTTACTTACGCCATATATTGTCTGCAAATAATATATGCCATGTATAAACAATAAATAAAGATTAGTAATATACCTTCTTTTCTTTCAATCTTCTTACTTGTAATTGCCACTACATAAACTATCACTGCCACAAGTAGTGCTACAACCGCATCAATCGCATTATTTAAAGTAACTGTTACAGGTGATATTGTAGCCGAAACGCCTAACACCAATAAAATGTTTGATATGTTAGAGCCAACTACATTTCCCACTGCCAAATCTGCTTCTCCTTTTTTCGCAGCAACGGCTGATGTAACAAGCTCAGGTAAAGATGTTCCCATTGCTACTACTGTAAGACCTACTAATGTTTCGCTCATACCTACCGCCAATGCAAGACTTTTGGCACAATCTACAACTACCTCTCCACCTACAACAATTGCTACTATACCACCAAGAATAAACCAAACACATTTGGACTTAGACATTAGAATATCTCCATCATCGCCCTGTGTTCTTTCTCTTAAAGCATAAGAAATTGTCCATGCAATAAAACCTACAAACAGTAACAACAATAATATGCCGTCTATTCGTCCAACAGACCCTACTGTAGCATTTCCGTTTGAAAATTTAAGCAAATTCACATTTCCGATTATATCTCCAAACCACAATGCATCTCCTAATAAAAATATCAATATAAGGGAAATTATGGCTAAAAATGGGAACTCTCTCTTCAATATAGACTGTTTCACCTTAATGCTTGCAAAAAGAGCTGTTACACCCAAAACCATTAAAAGGTTAAATGTATTTGAACCGTCAACATTACTTACTGCAATAGCATTAGAGCCTTTTGCTGAAGCAAATGAACTTACGGCAAGTTCAGGTAGCGATGTTCCCACCGCAACAATTGTAAGTCCCACTACAATTGATGGAACTTTCAATCTTCTGGCAACTGCCACGCTTCCATCTACGAAAAAATCAGCCCCTTTAATAAGGAATAAAAATCCTACTAATAACAATAGAATATCCAATATTACTTTCATCTTTAATTTTCTCTCCTTAATCCCACTTTTAATATTGCGGGCTTTTACTTATTATCTTTTTACGAATAAATACTATTCTATACAATTATGCAAAACAACGCAAGAAAAATGTAGCAAGGGACATTTCTTGTTAAACCAAAAGAATGTCGCTTGGGGCATTCTACGCGCCTAGCGCGTGTTGCTTTAGCAACATTTTTCATTTTGTGCTAGTGTGCATCCATAGTGAAACGTTTTTATGTAATAAGAAATTCTGAAAGAATTTCTTATTACATAAAAAGAGCTTGCGATAAAAATCGCAAACTCCTTTTGAGGTTTTATTATAAATAGTAATTATAATTCAAATACTAAATCACCGTATGTAGGCATTGGCCATTCTTCTTTTGGCATAACTACTTCAAGTTCATCAGCCGGTTTTCTAAGTTCAGCCATTGCTTCCATAACTTCATCTTTGTAAGCAACTGCAACTGCCTGTGCATCTCCTGCGTTTGCAGCTTTTTCTGTTACTTCTGACAAGTTCTTAACTGCCTTCTTCATTTCAGCTAATTTTGCTGTAGCATCTGCTAACATTTCTGCCTGAATTGTTGCATCTACACCAGCTTCTTTTACTGCTAAAACAGTATCTGCAAGTTCTTTTGTATATTTAACTGTTGCAGGAATAATTAACTTGTTAGCCATATCTACCATTGTTAATGCTTCAATATTTCTAACACCTGCATACTGTTCAAATAAGATTTCCTTTCTTGCTGCTAATTCAGCCTTAGAAAGAATACCAAACTTACCATACATTTCAATTGTTGTATCATCTAATAATGCAGGTATTGCATCAACAATAGATTTGCAGTTTGGAAGACCTCTCTTTTCAGCTTCAACCGGCCATTCTTCTGAATATCCGTTTCCGTTGAAGATAATTCTCTGATGTTCTCTCATTAACTTAGCTGTGTATTCTGTAACTGCTGTTTCGAAATCATCAGCCTTGCTTAACACTTCAACAGCTTTTTCAAACTGTTCAGCCATCATTGCGTTAAGAACTGTATTTACATCACCAATTGTGTTTGATGAAGCAACCATTCTAAATTCAAATCTGTTACCTGTAAATGCGAATGGTGATGTTCTGTTTCTATCTGTAGGATCCTTCTCAAGTTTTGGAAGTTTCTTAATACCAAAATCAATTTCTCCTGATGAAAGACTTGATGTAGCTTCACCATTTTTAATAATCTGATCTACAACGTCTCCAACCTGATCTCCTAAGTACATTGAGATAATTGCAGGTGGTGCTTCATTAGCTCCTAATCTGTGGTCATTACCTGTATTTGAAGCTGCTAATCTTAAAAGAACTGCATGTGCGTCAACAGCTGCCATTGTACAAGCTAATACTAACTGGAATAATGAGTTATTTTCAGGTTTTTTTCCAGGTTTAAATAAGTTAATTCCATCATCAGTTGTAAGTGACCAGTTGTTGTGCTTACCTGAACCGTTGATTCCATCAAATGGTTTTTCATGAAGTAAGCAAATTAAGCCATGCTGTCTTGCTGTTTTCTTTAAAATATCCATTACTAAAAGGTTGTTATCTAAAGCAACATTTGAAATTGAAAAGATTGGGGCAATTTCAAACTGTCCTGGAGCAACCTCGCAATGTTCTGTTTTTGCTGTGATTCCTAACTTCCATAATTTCGCATCTATGTCTTCCATGAATGCTTTTACTCTTGGAGGAATTGCGCCAAAATACTGATCGTCCATTTCCTGTCCCTTAGGAGCAGGTGCTCCAAATAATGTACGTCCTGAGTAAATTAAGTCAGGTCTCTTCAAATATTTTTCCTTATCCACAAGGAAGTATTCCTGTTCAGGTCCAACATATGAGTAAATTCTCTTTGTGTTTTCATTTCCAAATAATCTCATAAGTCTTACACCTTGCTTACTTACTGCATGCATTGCCTTAAGAAGTGGTGTCTTTGTGTCAAGTGATTCACCTGTATATGAGCAAAAAGCTGTCGGTATACAAAGTGTATCTTCTTTAATGTAAACAGGAGATGTAATGTCCCATGCTGTATATCCTCTTGCTCCACATGTTTCTCTAAGTCCACCTGAAGGGAATGAAGAAGCATCAGGTTCTCCCATTAATAATTCTTTTCCTGTAAATGTATTTTCAATTTTTCCATCAACTGGTACTGATGCAAATGAATCATGTTTTTCAGCTCCTACTGAAATAACATATGGTTGAAATACATGTGTATAGTGTGTAGCACCTTTTTCCAATGCCCATTCTTTCATAGCCTGAGCAACAACATCTGCCAAATCTTCTGTTATTTCTCCACCTTCATGCATAAGAGTTTTAACTCTCTCAAAATCACTTTTAGGTAAGCGAACTTTCATAACTGAGTCGTCAAATACGTTTTCTCCAAATACTTTTTCAATATTAACTCCCATAGTTTTCTGTTCCTTTCTCTACTAACATATTTCTTCCGCTATTTTAATTAACCCAAAAGAAAAAGGCACTTCTCCAAATATTCATTTTGAAGAACGCCCTTGTCCTTAATCTCATTCAGCGGTGAGGTCTCCCTCATTCGCAGACTAATCTACATCATATCTTTATAAAAATCAATAGCATCAAGGTATTTATCTAATTATTTAAACCTTTTTCTTAATTAAATTAAGTTTACCCCTTATTTTTACATATTTTTACAACTTTTGCTAATCTACTACCTCTTCTCCTCTATACATACAAACAATCTGTCTGTTGCCATAATCGTCTACACAGGTAGAGCACATTATAATCTTATCATCCACTCCCGGAATGCCATAATCAAATTTCTGACTGCTTTTTCCAGCTACTAAATTAATCCATTTTTGGAAAGCAACATCATCATCAAAGCCGTACTTATAAACATCTTCATTGTTATCTTTTGCAGTAAATGTTGAAAAAACATAATATAGATAATGTTTATAGCCAACGTATATATCAAATATCTGGTGTGCCTTAGCAAACTTGCTCTCTCTAAAACTCATTAGTCCTTTAAACATTGAGCCGTCAAGCATGTTATGACCGTACAAAATACACATTTTGCCATCAAGACCTGCCGTTCTATAGTCAAGGAATATGGCACCGGCGCCATTTGATATTTTGTCTGAACCTTTTTTTAAATAAAAGTCATTATCACTATGTTCTACTATTGGATACTGTATTCTTGTTCCATCTAATTTAATGTAACCTCTTGCTTCATCGTTGTACTGCAACATTGCTTTGTAATCCCAAACCCATGTTGTAAGAGATGAAGAATATTCACTTTTATTTTTCTTTTTTTTGGTTTTCTTATTTTCAGTCTTCTGTGTGAACATTTTGTTTATTTCTGCGTACTTTGCCTCATCCTCTTTGTAATTCAAATAAGAATCCGTAAGGCTGTATGATGCATAAATAAGCACTGCTGCCGCACACACTAAAGCAACGTACCTGATAATGTTATAAGCTCGATTTGAAAGTTTCAGTTTTTTGCCTGTCTTCTTTCTTTCAGTTATATCTTCCACATTTTTCTTATCATCATTATTTGTTGTTTCATTCATGTCTTCAATGTTTTTCTTATCAGTATTATTCTGTTGTTTTTTATTTAATTCATCTTTTTTCTTATCTCTATTTTCCACAGCTTTGTCTTCCTTCTAAATATACTTATTTAAGTATAAAATTATTAGCATAAAAAGGCAAGTATATCCATAGTGGAACGTTTTTTCTGTAATAGGAAATTCTTTCAGAATTTCCTATTACAGAAAAAAACAACCGGGATGCAACATCCCAGTTGTTTTTTAATAAAATATGTTATTTTATATTAATTATTCAGCTTTTCCTACTGAACCGAAAAGTTCCATCTTTTCTTTTACAGTTGCCTTAATAGCTTCTGCACCTGGAGCAAGAAGTTTTCTAGGATCGAATCCCTTTCCTTCTAAGTCTTTTCCAGCTTCAATATATTTTCTTGTTGCATCAGCAAATGATAACTGACATTCTGTGTTTACGTTAATCTTTGATACTCCAAGATCAATAGCCTTCTTAATCATATCTTCAGGGATACCTGTACCACCATGAAGAACTAATGGCATAACTCCTGTCTTAGCCTGAATAGCATCAAGAGTTTCAAAGCTAAGTCCTTCCCAGTTGTCTGGGTATTTTCCATGGATGTTACCAATACCTGCTGCAAGCATATCAACACCAAGGTCTGCTACTGCTTTACATTCATCAGGATCTGCACATTCGCCTCTACCGATAACTCCGTCTTCTTCACCACCAATTGAACCAACTTCAGCTTCAATTGACATATCCATGTTATGAGCTACTGATACTAATTCCTTAGTCTTTGCAATGTTTTCTTCGATTGGATAATGTGAACCATCAAACATAATTGATGTAAATCCAGCTTTAATACACTTGTAGCATCCTTCGTATGAACCATGGTCTAAGTGAAGAGCTACAGGAACTGTAATTCCTAATTCTTCATCCATAGCCTTAACCATAGCTGCAACTGTCTTAAATCCAGTCATGTACTTTCCAGCGCCTTCAGATACTCCTAAAATAACAGGGCTCTTTAATTCTTCTGCTGTTAAAAGAATTGACTTTGTCCATTCAAGGTTGTTGATGTTGAACTGTCCAACAGCATAGTGTCCTGCTTTTGCTTTTTCTAACATTTCTTTAGCTGATACTAACATAATGTACCTCCATATAATCTTATACTTTATTGTTAAATTTTAAACAACTAACTTTAGTATACCCCATTTTATCCTAATTGCCAACATTATTTTGCACTATTTTTGCACTATGTTACTTGTCATTCATATTAGGGAACAAATGCGATATGTCCAAATAATCAGGGATTCCTCTCTGATATTTTACAACAGGTTCTCCTAAAATAAGAGGATATGCGTAATCTATAAATTCCTGAGTTACATCATTGCCTCTAGCGTTAATCCATTCTCTAGGCACATGTTTTACAAGACCTGCAACATTCTGTACAGGTGTGTCAGACATTGTAACACAATATGGATCGTTTGCCTTTCTAATGGCTGTAACCATAACACCTGTTTTTCCTTCTATGGAAATATTAATAGCATGTCTTCCTAATCTGAAAGCTTCTCCTATATCAGTAATAGATGACATATGAGCGGCGCTTCTTTGAAGAATGTTAATTTCAACAGAACGCACCTTAACCTGTATATTCTGCTTAATAATATATTCCAAACACTTGCCTGTACCACTAAGCTGGCTGTGACCAAATGTATCTTCCACTGCTGTTGTAGCACTAACGTACTTGCCATTTGCATCTTTTATACCTTCAGATACAGCAATTACAACGTTATTGTATTTCTCCATTGCAGCCTTAACGTCTTCAATAAATTCTTCTTCCACAAAAGGAACTTCCGGAAGATAAATTAAGTGTGGTGCAAAATTATATTTGTTTCTGGCTAATACCGATGCGCCTGTAAGCCAACCAGCGTCACGTCCCATAATTTCTACAATTGTAACACTTTTAATTGGGTAAATTGAAGTATCATGACCTATTTCTAATAATGTAGATGCTACATATTTAGCGGCTGAACCGTACCCTGGCGTATGGTCTGTAACACACAAGTCATTATCAATTGTCTTTGGAATTCCAATAATTTTAATATTGTTTCCAATTGTCTTTGCATACTGACTTAATTTGTCTACAGTATCCATTGAATCATTACCACCAATATAGAAAAATGCATCTATTTCATATTCCTTAAATTTCTTAAAAATATATGCGTATGGTGCATCATCTTCCTCATAATGTGGAAGCTGATATCTACATGAACCTAGGTACATAGAAGGTGATTTCTTAAGTAATTCTATGAACATAGGTGTTTCCTCAACTTTTTTAGTCAAATCCATAAGTCGTCCATTTAGTAACCCCTGAACTCCATTAAGAGAGCCATATACTGTTTTAAACTCTTTGCTGTCAATTGCACCCTGTATAACACCGGCAAGGCTGGCATTAATAGCTACTGTTGGTCCACCTGACTGAGCAACTAAACAATTTCTCATTTGATTTCCTCCGATAAATTAATTCCATATAAGTATACCCCAGTTTTCACCAAAAACCAACATCAATATTTAGAACAACAGTCAAAAAATTGCATACCTTATTATTGTAAAATAAAAAAAGGATGTAAATAATGAATTGTACAATGAATAGAAACTGCAATTGCAGTGGCAATACTATGTCCGGTTGCGGTCGCTCATGCAACATGTCCGGTGGTAATCGTCCTAATAACATGTCGGGTTTTGGTTGTTCTAATAATGCTACGCAAGGTTGTGGATGTTCCAATAATACTACGCAAAGCTGTGGTCCCTTAGGAAATAATTCTAATAACATGAGTCGTAATGGTTCAGCCAACAGTTCTAATAATTGCAGTTGTATGAATAATAACCGTAATATGACAGCAAACGGGAATTCAAGAAATAGTTCTTCAGGTAATATTTGTGGTTGTAAAAGAGCCGGCGGTTGTGGCTGTATGAAAACTGACGGTTGCGATATAGGCACAGAGCATGTGGACCATATGGCTCCCGGTATGTGTTATGTTCCATGGCAGAAATGGGAAGACATTTATTCTCCAGAAGAAGGATTTGCCAGAGGCACAATATTTGCTCAACTTGACAAGTCATATATAGGAAGGAAGTGTAAATAATGAAATGCGATAAAAAATCATTAATGAAAATTATTACTCAAACCAGTTTTGCACTTGACGACACAAGACTGTTTTTAGACACACATCCCAACTGTCAGGAGGCTATCATGTTTTATAACAAAGTGCAAAAAACAAGGGAGAGTGCATGGCGAGAATATGTTGATAACTTTGGTCCGCTTACTTTTTACGAAGTAAATGATGAAGATTACTGGCAATGGAATAAAGGCGATATGCCTTGGGAAGGAGGTAGTTGCTAATGTATGTATATGAAAAAAGACTGCAATGCCCTGTTAATATAAAAATAAGAAATCCTCAAACTGCCCAGTTCATACTCAGCCAGTATGGTGGTGCGTACATCAACAACGTATATGAGATACTATTATTAATAGGAAGAAACTAATTATAATTATAGTGTAAAATGGTACAATCTAGTTTGAGAGAGAATCAGCATTGGTTCTCTCTTTTTTACTGTATTTTCTTTTTAAACTCAAGCCAAGCCTTTTCATTTGCTTTTCCTGAATATCTATGTGGACAATCTTTTCCTGTTACATCAAAATGTCTGATGATTTTCTTTGCGTTTTTACAATACTTCTGTATGTATTCAATTACTGCCTTTGTAGCAGCAATCTGCTTGGCTGTTGGCTTATTATCAACAATACCTGCCAATTCAATTGACACCTGATTATAGTTGTTGCACTTACCGTAGTAAATTCCACCTCCTGTGCTGGAACAATTAGCATACTTATTTCCACCTACCGAATAGCAAGCATCCTTAAGTCTGCCACACTGATAGATTACTCCATCTAAATCAATGATAAAATGAGCACCACAATATCTTTCTCTGTTATTGCAGAAATAATTAGCATTTGCCTTGGCTGTATCTCTTCCTTTGTTTCCTGTGTTGTGAATAGGGATATTCTTTACATTTGCTCTTTTTTGTTTTCCTGCAGCACAGAAGAATGTGTTTTCGTATGCCCACATTCTATTGATTGTATATGTCTTCTTGTCTGATGCCTTAAATTTTCTTATTTTGTTCTTAGGTTTATTTTTTGTCATATTTATTCCTCCTGTTCCTTGCTATTTTCATTGTTCATATGTATCTTTTCTTCTGTCTGGCTCTTTATATTCTTAACTAATGGCATCAGAAAAGATGGTATTTCAACTCCAATATCTACTATGTTTTCTAAAATGCTTATCAGTTCATTGCATGTAATCCATATTGCCACTATGCAGCTTACTAGGAACGTAAACGGAAGTGTTATTCCTGCTGTCTGTGATGCATACAAAATCAGTTGGTCTATTACTGCACCTACAACTACCAACAGCCACATTGACACTTTCTTTGCTATTCCCCTGAAGCTCTTGTATGAGCTTATGGTTCCATCTTCTCTGTACTTTGCAGCCATTAAGCCTGTTCCATAATCAATAATGTTGCAGATTACCATCAACAATGTAGGAATGTATAGTATTCCTAACAATGAAGATAATGTACTTCCTATTGCTGTTACGATTTCTTTAATGTGTTTCATTTCGTGCCTCCTATCATTAGCATATAATCCTTAAAAGTTAAACTTTCAACAAGAACACCCTCTCCACTCATTCTGTTCCTTATCAGATAAATAATCTGCTTCTTTTCTTCATCAGATACATTTGCTATAATTTTCTGATATTTAGCAAAGAACTGTCTGAATCGTTCAAGTGTCTTATTTACATATTCCGCATTTGATGAATCCATCCACTCCTGTTTGTTTAAGGTATAAAAGAAATCAAACAGGGCTGAATATGCAACCTGTCCTGCTTCCTTACCCATTCCTCTTCTTGTTAGTTCATCAATTAATGCCTCGTTGCTGTCTAAAAGATTTGTATATGTTTTAAGTATATATTTTGGATCGCGCCTACATACAGATGCGTCTCTCCACTTCCATATGTAAATCTGCTCATTACAGTATCTGTATTCCTTTGCCAGCTGTTTACAGAGAATGTTAAAATAACTGTCCTCGTGGATTGTTAAATTTTCATTCCATCTGATATTGTTTTCTACAAGGAATGCTCTTCTATACACCTTGCCATGAACAAAAACACTGTCGTTATCCTTTTTCAAAAGTTTAATTGTTCCGTCTGGGATTTTTAATTCCTCTATGAAAGAGCAAACCAATCCATCAAAAGGTCTTTGCATTTCAAAAAAGATTCTTGATAGTGAATACATGTTTTCAAACATGTCGTCTATGTCACAGAACATTACATATTCTGCCGTTGAATTATCAAGGCAGGCATTTCTTGTTGCCGAAACTCCCTTATGCTCATGACGTATGTACTTAATACTAAAGTCATATTTATTAAAAAATTCTGAACTAATGATTGTGTCACTTCCGTCATTACATATGATTACTTCAATTTCTTTTAAATCAACATTCTGCTGAACAGCTATGCTGTCCAACAGATTTTTTAATATTTTTTCATCCTCGTTGTATTGTGTAACTAATATTCCTAATTTACTCATTCTGCCTCCTTAAATTTCCGTAATTGTTACTGAACAGTCTCCCCATCCACCGATAGCATAAAAATATGCCATTGTATCATACTTCACATAAAATCTTATATATAATGTTTTATTACCAAGAGAGCTATCATCCAAATCTGCATTTAAAATATATTCGGCATTAAACGGTTGTGTTCCTGTAACTAATCCATCAGCATCACTTCCAGCTGTAGCACGAAAAATCTCAAAATTGCTAAATACAATTTGGTTATTTTCATCAACGACTTCTCCACAAATTTTGCAGTTTTTACAAGATTGTGCACCACTGAAATTTCCTCTAACTTTAATTGAAAGTAATTTTCGAGGAATGTTAATTTTATTTCTATCACTATTAATAGAATATTTACCTTTAATCGAATAATCCTCGAATTTAAAATATTCCTTACCTGATTCATTTGGAGTTGCAATAGTTTGATAAACTCCAAAAAAGCCTAATCTTGATGGTAAATAAGGTGCCACTTTATCTGCTATAACAGCAGGTGATATACCATCCCGTATCTGTACACCACATACGGTGGCTGTTTTAGGCACATATTTACTCAGTTCTAATGAAACCAGAGCATTCTTTAATACTGCACTTCCAAATGGCGGGCTACTTGCAAGTTCGCTACAAAATGAATCTGCTTTCGCCATTTTTCTTCCAACTGAATTAATAAATGCTTCCTGTTCTGGGAGATAAGATGCTATGCTACTCATAAACATTGGATCTGATGCGCAATAAGATGCCATAAAACTTGGTAAATATGATGCTGTATTACTTGCTAACGCATATGCTGTTTGTGATGCACAATTTCCATCCCAAAAGCTTCCTATTCTCTTTCCTACTCCTGTCATGAATTCATCATTTTTTGGCAATGTTTGATCTATAAAACTTTCTATTCTCTTTCCTACTTTTGACATAAAGCCATCATCCTTTGGTAATGCTTCTGTCATGCTACTCATAAACATTGGATCTGATGCGCAATAAGATGCCATAAAACTTGGTAAATATGATGCTGTATTACTTGCTAACGCATATGCTGTTTGTGATGCACAATTTCCATCCCAAAAGCTTCCTATTCTCTTTCCTACTCCTGTCATGAATTCATCATTTTTTGGCAATGTTTGATCTATAAAACTTTCTATTCTCTTTCCTACTTTTGACATAAAGCCATCATCCTTTGGTAATGCTTCTGTCATGCTACTCATAAACATTGGATCTGATGCGCAATAAGATGCCATAAAACTTGGTAAATATGATGCTGTATTACTTGCTAACGCATATGCTGTTTGTGATGCACAATTTCCATCCCAAAAGCTTCCTATTCTCTTTCCTACTCCTGTCATGAATTCATCATTTTTTGGCAATGTTTGATCTATAAAACTTTCTATTCTCTTTCCTACTTTTGACATAAAGCCATCATCCTTTGGTAATGCTTCTGTCATGCTACTCATAAACATTGGATCTGATGCGCAATAAGATGCCATAAAACTTGGTAAATACGATGCTGTATTTTTTGCTAATCTTTCAACAAACAAATCATTTTGTACTAATTCATTCTCGGCATAATTTGAAAAGAAACTTCCAATTTTATTTACAAAAATATATTTTTTTAATGTTACTTTTGTAATATCAATACTTTCCTGTCCCGGAAATAAATTTGTGGCATTAATTTTATATTTTTCAATGTCACCTAAAACTACTCTTGCAGTTTGCCCCGGGCCTATGGTTTTAATTGTGTTATAATCATCAATTTTTATCTTAACTCTACTGTTATCGTTGTTTATGACTTCTATTGCATCACAATCTTTTTCTATATATTCCGAATTGAAATCTAAAATTTCCGGAGTTGTATCTTCTGCCTTAGTAAATATTTTTGTTTCTTTAAAGACTAATGTATTATCATAAATCAATTCCACATGTGCTTTTTCATTTTCTGTAATCTTAGTCTCGTGTTCCTTTTCCTTAGTATCTATTTCCTTTTCACGTTCTTCCATCCACGAGGCAAGTTCCTTGTCCTTGTTTTCCTTCCATTCCTTATTTTCTGTGATTGTGTCAACTAGAAGTCCAAATTCATCTGATGATGTGATTTTTCCATCTTCCACCAGTGTATCTTTGACTACTGCCTTAAACTGTGCAGAATAGAGTATTTTATAGCTTTCTCCATCTTTTGCCACAACTTGTACTTCATACCATGTTGTTCCAACTGCTGCAGTGTCCTGACTTCCCACCTCGTACTCAATCTTGCTCTCATTTGTAATTTTTGCAGGATTGACAATAACTGTTCCGTCTTCCTTACATCCTCTGATAATTGCCATTGCTTCTTTAGGGTCAATTTCTATGGGTTCTGTTCCCTTACAAAGTTCAATTCTGAAAATTTTTGAATTGGCTTCCCCTTTTTTTAATTCAATCTGCCGTCTGCACCCTGCATACTGGGTGTCTAGCAGAATATCATAAATTATTACGTCCATATTTTTTTTACCTCCATAAAAAAAGAATAGCATAGCAAAGGAGGGTTATTACACCCCCCTTGAAACCAGCTATTCTTTATTCCACCTCTTAAGAGTTTTGTATGGACTGCTCTGTCCGGTATAAAGGCCCGTTCTTTTCAGCTGTCTTATGACTTCTGCCTTAGACATTTCATTTGCCTTATACTTTTCCTTTAATTCTTTCGTGAATCTGCTACGCATTCTTGACCTTGTTGTTTTATCCACCTCTTTCTTGCTGTATTCAGGATTTTTAATCTTAACACTTTCTTCCTGCTGTTTCATTATTTTATCAAATGTTTTCTTGTCGAAATCAGTCTGCTTAATAATCTTTTTCACACTGTTAGTCATTGTAACTTCATTTGTCTGTGCAAATTCGGTTAAGTCCCTGTTTTCTCTCTGCAACTTTGATACTGTGTATTTGGTCCAGCCTGTAGTACCTTCGTAGATTTTCTTTGCCTGCGCATAAGGTATTCCCATAACTACACTAAAGTTTCTAATAAGTTTCTCTGTGTCTTTTGCTGACACTTTATCAGTTCTTAGTCTTAATGCATAGTCTTGAATTTCTGACACAAACTCAGTAATTGCATCAAAGCCTGTTAAGGATATTCCGTAGTAAGCACTTTTATTAACAATTGATGAAACAAAGGAATATAATTCAGAACCTCCAACTATTGTTCCTGCAACGTTGGAATAGAACTGGTCTAATCCGTACTTTAATACATTTTCCTTTCTAAACTCATTTTCATCATCACCAAAATTCTTCCACTGTAGTAACATTAGAGCTGCTGCGGTCTTCATTATTCCAAGAACTGCTGCGGACACTATCTGTGATGCAACTGCCCTTCTTGCTGTTCTGTTTGCCTGCTTAACATCCTCTGCTGTTACTCCGTTAAGTCCATTCTTAAAATCCTGTCTGTATCTTCTTGCTGTGGCTATTGAATCAAACAGTATGTTATAGTTCTGCATTCTCTGTGTAGAGAACATTGTGAGTGCCTTTACCATTTCATTTTGAGACCTTAATACACCCGGTCGTTGCATTACTGTGTAGTTTGGCTGTGTTTCTTCAACAATCTTGTTAAATACTTTTGCTGTCTGCTTATAGTATTCATCACTGCCTTTTTCTAAATCCTTAAAGTTGTCACTTACATAGTATTGTGCAGCATACCACAATCTTCCTACTGTTGCCACATCCGCTTTTTGAATCCAACCGAAAAGATAACCGTTTGTCTTATCGTTAATCTTGTTATATATTCCATCTGCATTCTTTGCGTCGTGAATATCCTGTGATACGTTACCCAGATTTCTATACCATAAAAGCGGACTGTATTTATTAATTAACTCTCTGTCTGCTGATGAGATAACAAGTCCATGTTTTCCACCCTTGGCAAAAGCCTTCGCCAGATTCTTCCAGCCGACTGTAGGTGCAGCGGTGAAATAAGAAGCTGCCTGACCTGCTGTTACAGGAATATTAAGAGTTAATGCACTCTGTGCAACCTTACCTCTTGCCTTTGACATTATTCTTGAAGACCAGCTTCCGTCTCCACTTCTTCCACCAAACAAATCCTTTTCAAGATTTGACAGATAATTTGTAGCCTGCTGTCCAAGTCTTAATTCCAATGCATTCTTAATGTTTGTCTTATATCCATCCGTTGTATATCCCAAAATTCTGTTGTAGTTGTACTGTGGGATAAGGAAACCTACATAAGTTCCTGTTCCTGATATTGAATCATTAACAACATTTGTAATGTCTTCAAGGTAAATAGGCTTAGTTGACTTAACTCTGTCCTGCATAAACCCTGAATTTTCAAGATTTACCGCTCTGCTTCCCTTTCCTTCCTTACCTTTTGCCAGGTAATTGCTGTCTGTGTGGATTGGGAAATAGTTGTCTACTCCTGCTTTTTTCATTGAGTATCTCTTCATTGTAACTTCATTAATGGCATCCTTTGAATATTTGTCAAAGTATTCACTGCTACAATCAATCCACTTTTTAAGATATTCATCACCCTGTATGATTTCTTCAATGGTGTTTTTGATTTTAGCCATCTGCATTTTCCCACGCTCAATGATTTCTTCATGTCCGTTTTCAAGTTCTGCAATTTCAACATCCGTTGCTCCATGATCATATGCTTTTTGAATCTTCTGGCCAAGCTGTGCAAGTTCTGTTGAAACACCAAGCGCTCTTGTCTTATTCTGTGCGTATGACTTACTTCTATTTCCCTTGTAGTAATCCTTAAATTCAGGAATTGTAAAGCCACCATACATTGCATGTCTTAAGTTCTCTTCATTGAGCAGGTGCTTGTACACTGATAACATCATTCCCTTTGTTATTTCTACAGGCTTTCCGTTTTCGTCCACAAGTCCAATATCGACCTTTTCCTTTTTAAGTCTTGCCAAATTCTTCTGGTTGTTCTTGTCCGTTCTGTTTGATGTAACCTTATCAAATATGGTTGCTGCACCCTGCTCATATCTTAACTTGTCTCTCTGACCGTCATTAAGCATTTCTCCAAGCTGTTCCCAAACTCCATTCTTTGCATATCCTCCAATTCTCTTAAAGAATCTTGTTGGTGATAACTGCGAATTAATGAACGACTGTACAACGTTGTCGCTAACCTTTTGTCTCTGCACAAGCTCCTTATATGCCTTGTCAGATATTTCCTTAATGTTCATTTCATTTTCTTCGCCATCAATGAACTTTGTATCAAGAGTTTCATTCCACTTGGTTATTTCATTAGTAAGTAAATCAATGGTATCTTTTACCACATTGAGTTCCTGTACATTCATTGCACCAATAGGCTTGTCCTTTACGGTTTCCTTCATCTTGTCAATTTGTTCCATTACTGTTTGGCTGTAGTTACCTGCATAATCAGGATCTGTTTCTATTGCCTTGTAAAACTTTGAAAGTGCTTCCGTTCTTTCCTTTAACTGTTTATTCTTTTCAAATAATACTGTATATTCATTTACCAAATTCTGTGGAACTTTCGTATAGCCTGCCATTTCTGCCCTTACTTCATCAAGTCTCTGGGCTACATTCATTACATCCTGATTAAGTCCCTGTAACAAATCAACCGTACCATTCATAAACTTAGCAGGTATGTATTTCTTATTATTTGGTTTTTCAAGCCATTTGTTGAGTTTGTCTACTCTCTTAATAACTTTGTTTCTTGCTTCAATTCTCTTACGGTTTTCAACTTTCTGCTTTGCAGCATCCTGATAACGTTTCTGCATTCTGTCAAAACGTTCATTCTGTTTTGTTCGATACTCTTTAAGTCTCTGTGCATCTATATGTCTCTGCTTTGTAGCTGCTGCTTTATTCTCTCTCTCAACAAAGTTCTTAAGAGTTTTTGTAGATTCAAGTTTAAGCAGGTTGTTTTCGTATCTCTTCATCTGTATTCTGATACCGTTTGCCTGCTTCTGCAAATCCTTTATTGTTGATGTAGGCTTATTTCCCGGCATAAAATACATTTCCTTTAATGCACCGTTTACAACATCAAGTTTTTTATCAAGGTCATAGAGCTTGTCTATGTTGTCTCTATAATTCTTAATGTATTGTCTCTCTGTGTCATCCTTAATGGTGCTTTCCAATGCTGTTGCAAGGATTTCCCTGCTTGAATCTGTATTTCGGTCCTGCTTTAAGATTTTATTGACATCCATTTCACTTTTTGATATATTGTCCTCGGAAGAACCATTAAACATACTGGCTCCCTTAATTGAGTGAACGGTAGTATTGGTTCTTCCATTTATTTTTGTTGGCGTCATATCAGCTATATCATACAAATGAATATTTCCAAACTTATCTGCCCCCATTACAACTTTCACTTTATAATCATTTCCAAGAACTGACACATTCAAATAACCATATGCAAAATCAACTAAATGTTTGTTATTAGTATTTGTATACTTTTTTTCAACGTTTTTCCAGTTTTTTGCATTGTCTATTATTTCCATTGCATTTTTACTCATTCTTAATTTGTCTAATCTTATCTGATTATTGTTATGTAAGTAATATGTCATTGTTCTATTTCTGACAAATTCATTCTTGTCATTTTTGTTCATAGTAAAAATATTATTTTTGTTTTCTATTCCACTTTTAAATATGCTTGTGAGAACTTTTTTTGTTACAGCTTCATAATCATCTTCATTCACCCCTTCCAATATATCTTCGTTAATTTCAACATAATCCCTTCCATCAGCATCCTGTCTAACCTGATAACGAATATCTTCATTGCTGGTAGGATTAATATTATCTGCATTTTTAAACTGATTTGATTCAAATGTTACATACACTTCTCCATCATTATACTTATCTTTTGCTATGAATCCGTCATAACCAAGAACTTTTCTTACTGTTCCTAATATACTTTTATCTCCATATGCATTTGATATTTCCGCAATAAGGTCAGCATCATTATCATTCTCAAATACCGCATTTATTGTATCTCTAAGTGCATTGTTATACCATTGTTTTGATGGATAACCAACTCCTGTAGTATCATAATTTGATAATATATCATCACCTGACGGATCTAATTTTTTTAGAAGTTTCTTTATTTCACTCTTCTTAAGAGTTCTTTTATCTAACGATAACGGTTTCTCGATATTAACATAACCAGAAAGTATATTGCCATTTTTATGGCTATATCCCATTGCTTTGCTTTTTGAGTCAGTAAAGTAAAATCCGTAACCCTCTGCGCTACCTACAGTTCCTATTTTTGAGTGGTCGAATATCGTAAAATCATTAGGGCTTCCATGATATACTCTTTTAAGATTTCCCTCATTTGTTCTAATTAGGCTTTTCTCAAAATATTTTATCTGTTCTTTTGATAATTGTTTACCTTCACTATCCATAGATGGTTGAATGTCTAAAACCTTTAACAAAGCTGAATAATCCTCTTTTTCAAAATCAAATTCTGCTTTACCCCTTTTATTCAGATTATCCATTATATATTGTTTTAAGACAGTTCCATTTTTTAAATAGTTTATAGGTAAATAATTTGAACTTAAATTAAACAATTCATTCCATTGAGCTTCTGTAAAAGATGGTAAGGAATTGAATTCAAGCCATTTGTATTGACTTCCATCATTATGTGTTTTTGCTTTAAATTCAAATGGGGTTGATTGTTCCTTTACATCATTGCCTGCATCTATGTCCTGCTTTAAAATTTCATTGTCATTTTTATTGTTTTGAGATATACTTTCTTTAAGAGATGTTGCAGAGGCATTGGACTTTTGAGTTTTTCTCAACTGATCCAAATATCCCTCTGTAACATCTTTTATTTGTGTTATATCTTTAAATAGTCTTCCATTTTTTGTTATTGGAATATTTATTACTCCCTCAAACATAAAATTATCCACTTTAAATAATGTCTTATAATAATCAAACCCTCCTTTATTATCCGGATGTATATGTCCATCCCTTCCGTCTGGATAATTACCTAAATATTCACTTATTTTTAGCATATTATCTAATTCTGACGATGCTTTCATTTTACTGTCGTATATATAATCTTCTTTTATGGGTTTTCTTGGATGTATATATTCGCCCTTACCTTCGGAGTTCACATAAGCATTTTTACCTGGTACCCCAATTACTTTTCCTTGAAATTTTTCAGTTATTATTTCCTTTGCAATCTTTGGAAAGTCCTTTCTATCACGTCCCTCAAATTTTTTCTTTTCAGAAGTAATTTCTACATACTTTGTGCCATCTGGCATTTCTCTTATCATTTTCTGTGTGTCTATGTTTTTTAAATTAGCTGCATTACTTTCTCCGGCACTTTTCACTGCTTCACTCCAAAGTCCTCTTAACTCCTCTGCATAATTCTGTAGCATTTGTGCTTCCTTTGAGATGGCACTGTCCTTTATGCTTCCATCAGGGTTCAAGATTTCCTTACATGCCTTTATTATCTTGTTGCAGAACTGGTCTATTTTTGTTTTGATTTTTGCAAATAGTCCCGCATCCTGTTTTGCAAGTGCCTTTATGCTCTCGCCATCTGTGAGCATTGCTTCACATCCTCTTGCCACAAGTTCACTTTTTGCAACATCCTCGCTGATTTTTCCACCATTTTTCTTGATTTCATCAGCAATAAGCTGTTCAATGCTCTTTCCTGTTTCATCTGACAGTTTGTTGAAAACAAATTCCTGAAGGTTTGCATATTCAGCAGGTGCCAGGTTTTCTGCGTAATGGGTTAATTCATGTGCCAATGTGACAACCATTAAATTGTTTCCTTCTGTAGAACTAATCATACCTGCGTTAATATCTATTCTTATTTTGTTCTCTTTTCTGTTATAACTTCCGTTTTCTCCCTGATACTTTCCGTTTTCGTTCTTTTTACTTTCAAAGAACTCATAAGTTACACCTGTTACGTCTGACAAAGTGTTTGCCAAATCAACTGCTGCTCTCTGTGTATCGTTAAGCATTTCAGGGGCAACATTATCAAATACAACTTTTCCCTTGTTATTATTGTTTGTGATAACTCTGCTCTGCTCAATTTTCTGCTTATATTCGGCTTTTCCACTGTCAAATGCACGAGCAATGGCATCTGTATTTAAAACGTTTGTAAGTCTTTGATTTTTTAGTGCTGATTCAATACCAAGGTTCTCATTTCCATATCTGTAAGCCTCATTGTAGTACATTGCAAACTTTGCCGGTGAAAGATTTCTGTTTTCCTCGTATGATCTGAAAAATTTCTGTCTGTCCTTTCCTTCATACTGATTTGCAAATTCACTTAATTCTGCTGTCTTTCTGTCAACAATAACGTCGTCAATGTCGTATGTCTGTCTTGTGTCAGTATTTACCTTTGTTCTTCCGTCTGTTCCAACAACAAGTGATAAAATATTAAACTTTGTATCTTCATCAGAAACAAGACTTGCCTTTCCATTTTCAACAACTCTTCCTTCGTTCATCTTCTCTGCCACGTTTTCGTTTACGTTATTTTCCAACTGCTCCTGCTGTTTCTGAATGTTCTGTTCCTTCTCTGTCTTTAAGCTCTTGCCTTCACTAAGCCCTGCTATTTTCTTCATTCTGTCAATGTGTTCTGCCTGCTGTGTCAGGTCAACATTATCAAGCCATTCCACTGATACACCACTGTTTTTTGTCTTAATGTCTCTCTTAACCTGTTCATATGCTTCCTTATACTCTCCTGCATCAATGTCTTTTTTGCTTCCAATGTTTTCCACTGTTTTAACTGCAAGGTCTTTTGCTTCATTTTCAGGCACATTTAATTCCCTTAAACGTGATTCAACTGCCGGAACCATTGCTTCATCAAACTTTTGAACTGAGTTTTGATATTCATTTAGTTCTACTGCATTGGAAAGATAGCCTACTTCTTCCGGTGATTCAAAATTGATATTTTTCATCAGCTGATACACATCACTGGTCTTGTCATAGTTATTTTCTATGTAATCTTTAAGTTCCACGTCTTTCTTACTCTTAATTATTTTCTCGCCTTTTTCTGCTATCTCCATGTTTGCTGAATTTTTAAAATGGAAATATCCAGCCGTAGGCAGTGCAAAAAACAAACCACCAAGCATACCACCGCCAACATTCATTGCTATTCTTTTAGCCATATTCTTGTCTGTCTGCTTCTTTGCTTCGCTTTCAGACATTCCCTGGTCCATGTACTGCTTTAATGCCATGTTGTAATCTGATAAGTCACCATTTACTGCACTGTCCCATAGAATGTTTGCTATTTCAGTAAATCCTTCCTCACTTCCTTCAATCATTGATGATTTTGCTACACCTTTCAACATGTTCTTTAATCCCTTTTTTGACATGTTCTTTCGCACATCAATCAGTTTATCAAGAGATACCTTCTCAAACAGACCTTCAAATATTCCTGCTCCTACTCCTGTTGCTATGGCATTTGAATCTGATGCTCCCTTGTCATGTGCGTCTATCATTGCACTGCTTGCGGCGGATGAACCAAGCAGTACTGTTGTTGCTCCCGGAACCAACATGTTAAGTGGTATTGTTGCTACAGAATCAGACATACTTGCAAATGCGTCATACACAAATTTTCCCACTTCATTTCCAATATCATCCTTTACACCTTCTCTCAACTCCTGTGTATTCTTTGATACTCTGTTAGGTGCATTATTCCAATCCAATGGTTTTTCCGAGCCAAACAACTGCTTCATTCTGTTCCAGGTATTGCTTACTGCTCCCATTCCACCTGTCAACGACATAGGAACAGACAGGACTGTTCCTGCAACCGGATGTTTTCTTCCGAACTCTCTGTATTCTTCCTGTTGCTGTTTTGCTATCTCTTCATTGTTCTTTGCTTCTGCATATCCTACCACTGCATCTGCTTCATTATTGTTAAAGCCATACTTCTTTTTCAAATTGTCGTAGAGTGTAGTATCATCTGCTCCTGATGTTACAATTCTGTTAAGTTCTGTCTTATCCTGGTCGTCCAAAAGGTTATAGTTATGCTCCTGCTTTAGCTCCATGTACTTCTGGTTATAGTTCTTCTGAAAGTCCAGTGCCAAGTCCTGCTGTTCGCTCTGTGACTTTGAATTATCAAACTTATTCTCATATTCATCATACAATGCCTTGTAATCTTCGTAATTATCCTGAATTGTAGATTTGGCATATTTATCAAGGTATTCTATCTGATTATTTCTTTCTTCACTGTTCTTCTCCCAATCATTTACCTTTTTATCCATATTGAGCAGATTGTTTCTTGCTGTGCTTACGTCCATGTGGTTTAAGTTTGTGTTTTTCTCATATCCACGCTGTTCGCTGTAGAATCCCTTGTTGTTGTCTTCCATCCAAGTTAAAAATCCCTGTGCGGTCGGTTTTTCGCCCTCTGACAGACTGCTAATATATTCTTTTCCTGATGGGTATTTATCAATGGTTTCCTTTAACTGCTGTTCATATTCATTTGTCTTTAGCTTGTTGATGTAGTCAGACTTATCCTTATATGACATTCCATCTACAGACTGTTTCCATACTTCTGTATTTGTTTTTCCGTATTTTGCATAGTCTCCATACTTGTTAATTATGTCATTATACTTATCTATTTCTGCTGCTCTTTTCCACCCATCTGAATTTTCGTGATTTCTCTTTAGATTTTCCTTTGCATATCTTCCATGCGCACTGTTATCATTCTGCATCTTCATATACTGCTTATATGCTCTGCTGCCTTCGTCGTCTCCTGTGTCAAGTTCCTTAATTCTACTCTTAGCAGTCTCAACAGCATTTTTATAATCATTGTCTGTTGCCTTTTCGCTCTTAAGTCCTTCCAATATCTGATTGTATATTTCTGGCTTTCCCTCTCTCTTATACTGCGCCTGTTTATCGTTTAATTCATCAAAGGATAGATTTCTATTCTGGTTGTATATGTTGTAATTGATTTTTTGGAATTTATTCGGTGTTTTATTGTTCTGTGTTGGAATTGTAGGTGTTACATCCGAAAAAGCTTCTTTGATGGTAGTTTCCGGGGATAGCACACTATCCAAGTGTGAATTAACATTGTTAAGATAATTTGTAGCCAAATCAATGTTCTTAACCATCTTCTTGTTTCCCTCATTGGCATACATCTGTCTCATTCTCTGTGCCTGCTTAAGAAGATTGGCTGACTGTATGCGCTGTTTACCAATGTTTCCATTTCCGCCACCATTATTTAATGTGTCTGTTATGTTCTTTCCGACAGTAGAAGCTGAGGCGAAAAATTCATTCGCCTCAATAACTCTGTTTCTTTTTTCTGCTTCCCTGTACTGCTCTAATGATATTCCTGACATTTGTTTCTCCTATTTCTTCTTATTTTTGTTCTTACTCTTGTTTTTATTCTTATTACTTCCGTAAGTCTTCTTTATTCCGTTATTTATTGCATCCGCTAAGTATGTTTTGTATTTACCGTAGGTTATATCTTCCTTCTTATTGTTTTCTTTATTTTCTTTTTCCTTGTCAGCTTTCCATTTGTACCAACTTTTCAATTTATCTGTTCCATATAATCCATATGAGGCCATCAGTCCTTTTGCTGTTTCATATTTTCCTGCTGCTGAACCTGTTTCAGATGCTGTTGGTAATTTTGTAGTCGGCTTAGCATACGTCGGCTTAGCATAAGTTGAATTAATGGATGTATTTGTACTGTTACTATAGCTGTTTGTGTTTGAAGTCTCGCTTGATGTCTGACTTGATGTGTCTGTCTGTTTTGAATGGGACACTGCGTTTCTGTTCCACTCGTTGTTATATTTATCGCTATAGTAACTTCTGTCATTTGAATAACGTTGATATGCTTCACTGTCTAATCCCTGATACAAGCTGGCTTTGTTATACAGGTTCTGTGTTTCTGTGTCGTAATTACTTCTTGCCTGCTGATACAGTGTAGGCACAATGTCATTTAGCTGCTGCAAATATGAGTTGTATGCCTGTTGCCCTGCTGTTACTGCGTAACTATTACCATAGCCCCCTGAAAGTGTTGCAGCACTTCCCACTGTGTCCTGCATTGCCTGTTGTCCTAATGCCTTGTATTTGTTTGCGTATTGCTGATACAACGCATCCTCGTTTAAGTCATATTCAAATTTTTTTCTGTTATTAATCTGACCTAATGTGCTGTTAAGCTGATGATCATACGGACTATTAAATCTTTTTTCTGCTTTCTGTAATGCTCTTTGTGTTCCATTTGACACGTGGCTTGTGTTCCAGCTTAGTCCGTTACTATTCGATACACTGTTACTGTAGCTGTTTGATGTGCTTGTCTGATTTTGCACGTCTGTCTGATTGGTTGTCTGCTTTGTCTGCCCCGTAAGGTATCTCTTTTTAATTATTCCCGCCAATTACTTTTCCTCCTTAATGTTTAATCTGCTCTTAATTGAATCCGTCATGTTATCCTCGTCCAGTGCCGTAAACATGTATCTTAACTGTGAATGTAAATTACAGATGTACGAATTAAGAGCACTTACATCCCTTGCATTATCTCCGGTTAATCCCGGTGGTTCTTCCATCTTAAAAGTTGCCATGTCTTACATCACTCCCTTCATACACACTTCTCTGAATGTTATGGATAAGGCATTTGCCCTTTCCTTCAAACCTTAATCTGAACTTTTCACACCTGCATGGTCTGAATGGCACGCTTACTGCTCCCTCGCCTTTTCTTCCTTCGTGTGTAAAAACTTCCTGCCACTCACTGTCATTGTCATACTTAACTTTAACAGTAAGAAAAGCTCTTTCCTGCAATTCATATCTGATTCCAAGTCTCTGAATGTATTTGGCATTAACACTTCCTTTTTCAATTGGTCCTGTCTCTGCGTACCATTCAAGCCCTCTGTTGTATATAATCAAATTACCTACTGCAACATTCTCTTCTATTTCCATCTTCTTTGTGGCTGACGGCAGTTTCTTTGTAATGTCTTCAAGTCCGTCAATTCTGTACACCATTGAATCAGTTCTCCTAACTCCACACACTGTTGCTCCAAACTTGAAGAAAAAGTCCGGTCTGAAATCATCCTCTATGTGCCACATTCCCTTGTCACTGTCATATACAAACAGACGTGGTTTATCATTTTCCAACATTGACACAAAATACTTGCTGTCGCTTGCTGAAGCTACTGCATTCTTAAATTTCTTTTTCCCAAGTTCTTCTGATATGGTTGTTACATTACTGCCATCAAATCTCACTATTCCTTTTCGTGCTTTATAATACATTGCTCCATTAAGATAAATTATGGATTCCGAGCTTCCCTTTTCTATTCCCTGAGAAAATATCTCGCTGACCTGATAATTTGATGGTTTTGAGCCATACATAATGATGATTAAATCTTCCTTGAAGAAATACGGTGTTCCCTTATATGTGCAACATCCAGTGAACTCTCCATCACTGCCAATGGTTACTGCATACGAATCTGTGGATATTCCTGCATAGGAATACCAGTTTGTTGGGTCACCCTGTTTACACGCATATATTTCATGTGCGCTGTTAGAACATCCCCATATACGGTTATCTGCTACTGTCAGGTAATCCATGTTTGGCATTTCCCTTTTTAATGTTGCGACCTTGAAACCTTTTGCTTTTCCGTCATTTGGCATACTGTACAAAAATGTGGCATAATTTAAACACGTCTGTAACTTAACACCTTCATCTGCGTCACTTGTAGCAGAATCTGAGTAGTAAGCTATTGAGTAGTCTTTTTCCTTCATTACATATTCCAAAAAATCTATTCCCGTGTTAGAAAATACAAATCCAACATCATTGTTTTTTCTTAACACCTTTTCAACCTTTATTGGAGTTGCAAACTTCTGGTAAAAGTCGTAAGTGTTATTGGACGTATCTCCCTTCTTTAATACTGTTCCTGCCAAATTTGAAACCTCTATCTTTACAAAATCCCCTTCTTTTATAGAATCTGCTATTTTTTTTGCTTCATCTGCTGTTTTCATCTGTATGTAGTATGTCAAATATAAATTCGGGCTAGTCCACATTCCTGTGCTGTCGTTGTAATATTCAATCGCAATCTTATGTTCAGAAGTAATCGGACAGAATCCCAGTTTATATTTACCACCCCAAGATGCAACATATGCCCTTATTGAACTCTTTGCACCTGCAACCGCATTAACTGTGCTGACAAAATCCGGATATATTACTTTGTTTGCATCTATAAATGCCTTGACTTTTTCATTTGCATCCTGTTTTGATGTTGGTATTTGAGACGCATTCATTTCCATTACTACATATGGATTCCCATACTCATCCGACAGATAAATTCTACTTTTCTTTGCATCACTTGTTTCTACATTTTCTGTTGATATGTCAATTTTCTTTTTATACTCCATATTAGACACTTTTCCGTCCTTGGTGTTGTACATTATCTTATCAGGCATTATTACAATGTATGCCCCGTAACCTAACAGTTTCTTTTTACTGTTGGCAACTGTAAGTCCGTTTATGGCTGTTCCGTTCTTATACATCTTTGTGCCGACTACTGTATAAAGTGTTCCATTAACAGTTATTGCTCCGTTAAAGTTGCCTGAAAGTTTATACTGTTCTCTTATTTTTCTCTGCCCCAATGCCGGGTAATAATCTGATGTCATGTTTTTCATGTCCTTAAAATATCCTTCCGGGATATACACATTGTCATTGATTCCATTAAATGCATCAAGATTAACTGTTCCTGCCTTTATTGGCTGTAATTCAGGTAATTTCATTCTTTCCTCCTACACTTCAAAATTTCCATGCCATATTGGCATGTGTGTTCTGTGATAATGGTTTTCAAATTCCTGATAGCTTGCGTTAAACAATGCCATGTGATTACTGTATCTGTCATACTCTCCATTACTCTTGTCTATCTGTGCTTCTATGTAATACAAGTACACATCAGTGTATGGGCCATATGCGTACAGTTTGTTTTCTTCCTTTTCGTCAGGGTCTTCGTGTGTGTCTATGATGTCCTGCTTTATCATTTCTTCCACTTCATCAATCCACTTAACCTTGTCCTGTCTGTCAAAGGTGTTCTGGTACATTGAATCTACCTGTGCTATCACCTCTTCTATTGTTATCTTCCTCATATCTTTCTCCTTAACTACAAAAGGCGAATGACATTAAGCCATCCGCCTCCTTCTTATGATTTATTCAAAGCTGATTTTAGTTTGATGTGTTCTCTTCAATAAACTCTGCTGCTTCATCCTTTGCAAGTTCACTGCAAAGATATACTTCATACAGATATTTAGGAATTTCAACTTCAACTCCTCTCTGAATCTGCCAAGCCTTACCGTTTACTATGAGTACAATGTCCTTGTCTGCATCCTTTCCTCTAAGGGCCGGGAAACGGACACTTATCATTTCAACATCATTATCATCATCTTTTAAGAAAGCTTCTGCTTCCTTTTCTGATGCCTTTTCCGCTTCTGCTGCTGCTTTCAAAAGTTCTTCTGTCTTTAACTTAGAGTCTTCTGCTTCCTGCTTTGCAGCTTCCTTTTCCTTTAAGGCTTCCGCCTTTTCAATTTCTGCCTGCTGTGCTTTCTGCTCTGCTGCATCCCTTGCAGCTAAAGCATCAGCTAATTCCTGTTCTAACTGTTCCTTTGTCTTTGCCATCTTCTATCCTCCTAGTTTGCTTCTGCAATTGAGCTAAATTCTGCTGAACAACACTCTACTCTTAAAATTCCTAACTGATTAAGGATTTTTGTAACATAACCGGTAACTTTCCAGCCTACTGTTCCTCTCTGGTTTAATGGGTCTTCTGTTCCACCTGAACCTAACTGTTTAACAATAGTTTCCATATTGCCACCTTCAAGCTGTACATCACCGTATGCATCTTCACCGAAGAATAAACAGCCATATACTGCAAGTCCCGCAGGTGTGGCACCTGTTGATGCTGATGAATTATTCCAAATCTTTGCGTTTGTTGATACGACGAATCTTACACCGTAAAGTTTTCCGATTTCTCCTTCAAAAATCTTCTTAACGTTATCTCCGTAACGGTTAATGTCAATGAATAATGGATGTGTTGTCACATCATTTTCAATGTCCGGATGAATGATTGCAACGTATGAGCCATCAATTGGTCTGATGTTGTTTCTCTTTAAGATTGTCTTTGCAATTGAAATAACCTTAGGTGTCATTGTACATGTTGCATCAAGCTCTGCTCTTGTTGTTACCTTTGTTCCGTCTGATTTTGGAGCAAATAATACGTTTGTTCCTGTAATCATTTCGTTTCTCGCTACAATGTCTAATGTATTCGAACCCTGTTCGCCATGTAACTTTATAAGCTCTAATACGATAGGGTCGATAGTTTCCATTGTTACTCTGTCACTGATGGCTGTATAGTCACCATACTGCTCTGTATGTGCCTCAATGATTTCTAATTTAGGCTTCTTGCCTACAGGTGTTACACCTTCCTGTAATGGAGTAAGTGCAGGTGCATAACTCTTAAACTGTCTCCAGCGTGGGTTCTGACCCTGTCCTTTAGGTAAAGGTGCGTGTTTTGCAAACTGTGCGTGAATTAAGTTTGGAGTTGAACGTCTTAATAACTCCATGTCATAATTCTTTTTCATATCCTTGGACATTTCACTATCAGATGTTAGTGCAGGGTCCAAAGCAAAGTGCTGTAAGTTAAATGCTAATTTTGTGTTTCTGTTCATTTCTTTTTCCTTTCCGATACTACAAATATATCTTTTCTCCATTCATTACCCTTTGGTAAATCTTGTCTCTTTCTTCCTCTGTCCAGGATTCGGGGTCCTGCTTAACCTGAACTGCCTGACCGGTTGTTGTTCCTTCAACAGTCCTCTTCTTATTAGCCTTAACGGAATTTGCAACCTTATTGGCTGTCTTCTGTGCAATAATGCTTCCTGCTCTAGCCTGTATTTCATTAAGATGCACCACCTCGTATGCATCCTTAACAGGAATACCAACTGCAATCAGGTGTCCGAAGTTTTCGTTTGCCATTTCACTGTCAATGTCAAATTCGGGATATGTTTCCTTTACTTCCTCTGCCTGTGCCAATATGTTCTGCCATGCTTCTGCATTCTGCATGTCCTTTTCTCTCTGTTGCATTGTTTCAGCCAATACCTTATTCTGGCTTTCAATTGACTTGATATGTTTAAGTGTTGGAATATCCACACCTCTTTCAACTGCTTCTGCTTCATACAATGCATCATCATTTACGATAGCGTCTGTTAATGCGCTAATGTCTGTTGCATCTTCCACTCCGTACTTTTCAGCCAAAACCGACAATGCCGGAGCAAATGTTGTAAACTTTTCTTCCACATCCTTGCTGTTACGGATCCGTCTCTGCACGATTTCCTGCATCTTGTTCGAAAAGTCCTCTTTATACTCTCCCTTGATTAATTCATCAAAGGTTGGCTTATGCTCTTTTGGTTCTTCTGATTCTTCCGGCTCTTCGACCTCTTCTTCCTCTGTTCCATCTGTTACCTGTTTGCCGTACTTGATTTCCGGCTCCTGTGCGGCGTCCACAGTTCCTTCGCCCGCTCCTTCTCCTCCTGCAGTTGCGCCTTCTGCAAAAAATTGAAGATTAAATTTGAATAATGACATATAAAATGCCTCCTTTTCTGTGTTTTTTGAGAGGTACGACCTCTTTCTGTTCTCGATTATATACAAAAACGGGAGGGCAATTACACCCCCCCTGAACTCTTTATGGTTCTATGCTTACATTTACGTTGTTTGGATATTCATTTTCAAGAAATCCCAAACCTGTTCTTACATAGTCTGTATTCACTTCTGAATCAAATTCTACAGTTATCTCATCATCCGTATACGTCTTTACTTCTATGTCTGTCTTATTAACCTCACAAAAGGTGAATATTAATATACTGACTGCTGCACACACTATGTCTTTTCCTGGCTTGTCATATCCTGCATGTCCCTTAACCTGCAACATATTCTCTGTTAATTTCGCTTTAATCATTTGTTCTCCTATTCATTTACCTGTGTTGCTGCCTGTGCCTGTTCCCTTGCTCTCTCACTAAAAGGATGCTCACTGTCCTCTTCAAGTGATACTTCCTGTGCCGTCTGTCCTGTTCCCACATCTCCCTGCTCATTAAATGATTGTGCAAGGTCCTGTGACATTGTTGTTCCCTTTATCTGGTCTACAACTGCTGCTAACTGTATCATTTGTTGCTTTAACTGAACATTTTCCTGATACAATGTGGCATTCTGCTGTATTTTGGATGTAATATCTTCCTTGTGTGCAAAATCCATTGCATCAAGACACGTAAGCGCAACATCTCCATTTTGTGGAGCAAAAAATCCCATATTGTAAAGTTGTAATGCTAACTCATTCTGACTGTTCTTTGAGTATGGATTAGCTTTCTGTGCTGTCACTTCAATGTCGAATGTTGGCACT
This sequence comes from Eubacterium sp. AF34-35BH, assembly GCF_003477765.1. Taxonomy (NCBI): domain Bacteria; kingdom Bacillati; phylum Bacillota; class Clostridia; order Eubacteriales; family Eubacteriaceae; genus Eubacterium; species Eubacterium sp. AF34-35BH. Next base: position 333,933 of record NZ_QUDZ01000001.1, on the reverse strand, counting down.
CTATAGCCTGCTTCAACGTCAAAGTCGCTTTCCTGCTGTTGTTCCTTAATGTTTTCATTGCTGTATGAAACATACTCATATCCTTTCTTGCCCAGGATTCTAAACTGTCTTGGAACGTCATAGAACTGTCTTATTAATTCAATAACCATTGTTATTAAGTCACTGTAGGCTTCATAAGCCATAAGGTTCTGACTTCTTGATGTCTTGCCTGCACTTTCCTGTAATGCTGATATGGCACTTCCTGATGTTATCCCACCACCAACATTTCCTCTTGCCACATCTGTATTCCCTGTTGTTTCCTTCATCTCGTTAATCTTGTCATTAATCTTCTGAATTGCTGAACCATTCATTTCTGGTCCCGGTATTTGTCTTAGTTTTAATTCATCAAGATTACCTGTTACGTGTACAAGGCTTTTTCTCCAGTTAAGAAACTCTTTTTCGTTTACTTCTGCGTTTTGTCCTACAAACCATCTTGGTGTTGCGTTCATTAACGCATTTTTCAATACAGCCTGATCTAAAAGGTCTATGTACTTCTGTGGTTCTTTGCATATGTCTATGTACGAGAAGCCATAAAGGCTGCCTTCGATTGGGAACATTACTTCAACCACAAAAGGATATTTACCATGATCATACCAACCACGTTCCGCAATACTTTCTTCTCCTGTTTCCTGCTCTGTTACTTCCGTTAGTGCTTCACCTGTTTCAGGATTTACCATTGGTTCACCTGTTTCAGGATCTGTCAACTGCTGCTCTGCTGTTTCTGTTGGTCTTTCTGTGTCATTTTCTGATGCATATATAACTTCCTCACCCACGTACTTAACGTAGTGTACAACGTTTCTTCCGTTCTGCCATTTCTTGTAATACCATTCAATAACCGGTGTCTTGTCTGTTGTGTCAATGTTGTCATCATAGATGTATTCTGCCTTTGTTATTGCTCTTCCACCTAACTTGCCTTTAAGCTGTGGGTACATCTGCTCCAGTTTGGAGTTTGAAACCAAATTGACGTGAAATACGTTCTCACTGTCCTGAATGTCCGTTATCCCCGGCTCCCAAAAGAGATTTAAACCATCTATGTTCTTGATTGTAATGTCTCCAAGTCCGTTTAACTTGCTTCCATCCCAAAATACACCATAGATTGCCGCACCATCTTTTAGTATCTTCCAGTTTTTTGTTGAGTATACCTTTTTGAATCCGTTCTGCTCCAACACTACCGGTACTATTGACGACAGTTTCTTTGCTTCCTGTTTGTCTCCTTCTTCCCTTGGTAGTATGTTCGGTTCAGGATAAGCATCCATATAGTCAGCATACTTTGACATTATGCAGTTAAACAGCCACGCTGATGTTGGTTCTGCTTCATCTGTCTTGTTGTCCTGCCTTCTGATTTCTTCCCAGTGTCTTCTCTTCCACCACTGTTCGTTCTCAATGATTCTTCTTTCAGTGTTTGCCTTACCATTCTTGTATTTAAGCATTATGGCGGTTGCTTCCATAATCTCTTTTCTGCCTATCGGCTGAACTGCTGCTTCACTTACCATTCTTTCCCTGTCAGACATTACCATGTCACTTGATGGTGTCATTGTATCTGTGTAAGTCTGGTCTCTTAATTCCTTTTCTGCTTTCTTCACTTTCTTTCTCGCTTTCTTTTTCTCAAAATAATTCATCTGTTACTCCTTGTTAAACATGTTTAATGGGTCTTCTAAACGTACCTGCTTTTTAACTGTTATTGTCGGACTTATTGGTCGCATCATACAAAAATATCTTGTTTCGTCTGCAATGTGGTCTTCCTGATCTGAATTAACGTCTTCCGGATTGGTTTCTGAATATTCAAGTGCAGGAATTGTTCTGATAAATCCCTTGCAGTTCTTGAAGATGTACATCATTGGGTAGCCATTGTCGTCAAACTGTAATCGATAATGTAACTGCATCCAGCCTGCTATTCTCTTATGGTCTCCAGGTTCAAAATAGATTCCATAACGCATTGCTGTTTCCGCAACACTCTCTCCCCTTGATGTGTCCCATATTGCAGGGTCTGCTACACCTTCTATCTTCTTTCCCTTAAGCCAAGGGTGTTCATTTTCAATTCTTGCTATTTCTTCAAACTGCTTGTCTGCCGTTATTTTAAGGCCCACGTTCTCCTCTTCTGCCTTACAGCCATAATATTCCATTATTCTGTACATACAGCCGTCATAGTCCACAGCCCACCACGCACAACTAAATGGTTTTGCATAACCAAAGTCATAGCTTCTGTATATCTTCCAGCCTTTCGGAATCTCGAACGGATTGATAACGTGGGTCCACTGTCTGTCCTTGTAATGTTTAGGTGAATCCCTGAATTCTTCAAACACCTGTCCTTCGTATACATCCCACGAGCCATCAAGCCAAGCCTTACGTCTTGCCGGTGGTAATGCTTTAAGCTGTGCTATGTATTCAGGGTTGTGTTTCATTAATGCCTGATTATCTTTTACACCTGATTGTATGAACTCATAATCATCCGGGTTTTCCCCATCAACATATCTTTTATCAATAAAAATTCTCTTGATGTATGCATGTCCTCTTCCTCCCGGGTTACAGGTAAAGTACACTCTCTTTGGGTAATCATTAACACCTCTACAGCAGGCTGTAATGTCCTTCATCATTTTTTCGGTCAACTGCGTTGCCTCGTCAATGTATATGATGTCATATTCTGCCCCCTGGAGCTTATCTGTGTCCTTTTCCTTGTCACAGTACATAAATGATATTGTTGCACCATTCCAAAACTTAAACTCTTTATTTGTTGAGTTATATTTACATAATTTTGCCTGAATGAGTGGTTGTAATAATTTGTTAAAATTATCAATGTGATTTTTCTTCAACTCTGGAAATGTTCGCCTGATTATCAGTTGCTTTATGTCTCTGTAGTTAAGAGCCATTATTATAGCCTTGATTCTGACTGCAAAGCTCTTTCCTCCGCCTCGTGAGCCACCATATCCCACATATTTCTTCGTACAATTCAAGAATTCCACCTGTTTTGGTTGTGGTTTGGGTAATTTAAGTGTTACATTAGCCATTTTTGTTCTCTTCCTCCTGTTCGAATACTACTTTTACGTCATTATCCGTATCTGCTGCGTTCTTCTGTTCGTTTTTGACAAATGCCACAAGGTTTGCAAGTTCCTTAAGGCTTGTTGTCATGTCTTTCACTGCTCTGGTGTCTACTTTGTCGTAAATTTGCTCTGTGCTTTCAATTCCATCCGACAGTACATAGCGGTTGAACTGTTTTTCATCATCCATTGCCTTTTCAATCACTCCGAGCATCCTTCCGGCACTGTTTATAACACGTGAAAATTCATCTGCTTTTTTCGTCGAAATTCTATTCATGGTTTTTTTGAAAATTTTGTCCCCAAGTTGTACCCTCTTCTGTTTCCAGTTTTCTTCCTTGCCTGCTGCAGCTATCTTTTTCAGGGGAAAATTATACTTATCCGCCAACTTCCGATACGACATTTTCGGATCAGATACATATTCAGTCTTTATAAGACTTAATATGTCTTCGTCTCTTATCTCTTTTTTCTTTGCCATGTGCTTCCCCTTTCTTTTTGCTAAAATTTTACACACAAAAAGAGGGGCAATAACACCCCCCTTGAATCCGGGAAAAATTTTTACTGTTTTTTGGCTTGTTTTTGGTACGACAAAAAGACAGTGTTTCTACTATTACCCCATTTCAGGGTTAAACCTGTCTGTTCTATGTGAATGTATTCAATATTTTGCTTCCTCTATTGCACGATAAATCTCACATTTTTCAAAATGCTTACAACAGAATATATCCAACTGCTTGTCTCTGTCTTTGTTATTTCTGTATGTCTGTATAGTGCTGGTACAGTCATCACAAACACCTTCACAGTAGATTTTCTGTTTCTGTAGGTTCTTGAAAAAAGGACACTTGACCTGCAATGCCTTACTTTCCTGTTTCATTTACACCCCTTACGATATTCTTCTAAGCACTATTGTTTGTGACGGATAACCGGTCTTGTTGCTGATTCCATAGTAGCAATAGTCAACGTCAATTATGTATTTATCCCTATACTCCTTTGGTACTCTTGGATTAGGTGATAATTTCTTTAGATTGCAAGGTCTGATTTCATCAGGTTCAGGTCTTTCAAGATTTCTTGAACACGAATATCTCTGTTTTCCTGCCTTGGCTGTTCTAAATGTCTTGTCGGTTTCCTTAATGAGATAGCTTGCTAATTCTTCTACTCTGTCATTCGCATACAGTGGTGACCAGTTAGTGTTATATTTCCATTTCTTGATTACAACTCTTTGCACATCAGGAAAATTGTTGATGATGATGTGGTGATGTATTGCAACACCCTCATATTCAGTAATGTGAACATACTTAAAAACATAATTATGCTTCTTGCAATATCTTCTAATGCACTTGATGAAGTTGAGCAAAAACTTATGCGCCTGCTCTGCTGTAGGTCTGTTATCTTTATCGTATGTCAATGTCAAATGCCAATCATCTTCTGTGAAGTTACATTTAATCAGTCTTCTTAATTTCTTCTCTGCAATTTTTCTATTATGCTCCTTCATCTGTTCGGCTGTTGGCTTTTTACGTCTTTGTCTCTTTTCTCCTTTTTTTCCAAAGTTCGGAGCAAGGCATCTGTCTATTTCAACTGAATGTCCGAATCTGAATATTTTCTCTATCATGTGCATATGTTTTTTCTCCTTAATGGTCATAAAGTTAATATAAATATCAAGATATAAACGAGGACTCTCACCTCGCTTATATCTATGCTTTACAGTTTCCTTCTAATAGGAAGAAAACTCTTTTTTTATCTAATTATCTTTTTTTAATTTCATTAGTTCTGCTGCCTGCTCCTGGTACAGTTTGTCTATTTCACAAATTTGTTCTATTTCTCTGCTCATAATCTACTCCTCACTTTCTGCTAGCTTTGCATAATTCCAAGAATTCACATCATATTCACCACTCGCCGTCCAAGATGTAGCTCCATCCACCCACGCACAAACTATTCCATCTACAAATTTAGCAAAATATCTTTTAGTCCATTCACTGCTTTCATAATCTCTAACCAGAATCGGTGTATCAACCTTAACCTTGCTCCAATCAACTTCTGGTTCTTCGTATTTGGAGAACAACCATTCCTCTATATATGGTTTACAATCTCCCTTTTCTCCAAAATCACATTTGCCACAATGACATTCTCTACACTCTACAGGCTTATCATTTAGGACAGCTAGTTTTGTTGTGTTTATCACTTCTGTATCTATCAGTATTTTTTTGTATTTCTCAATATTTAACATTCCTCTCACTCCTTAACATTTCTTAACATTTTTTATTTAATCACTGTCCTCAAGTCTCTTCTTTCAGTCTCCATATCAATTCCACATTCTTCTGCCTCCCTTTACATCATCTCTGCTGATTACTCTCACTGTCACACCTCTTCTTTTCTTCGGGTTTGTTTTTCTATCCTTAATTGCTTCGCAAGTATTATCCCATTCCTTCATCCATTTAATTAATTCCGGTTTTAGATTTCTTCCTGCGTACTTATCCTTTGTTTTACTGAAAGAATATTTATAATTTCTATTCTTTGGGTATCTTTTGGCAAATTCGCTTTCCGTTAGCTCATACTTTCTTAAAATCTCACGTTTAGTCAAAGTTTCAAAATATACTCCATATTTCCATACAACGTACTTGATTTCTTCCACTTATATCTTCACATCCTTATCATTCTTTCGTATTCCAAGATTTATGTTGAGTTCTTCTTTTATAATGTTTATCTGCTCCTGCATTGTTGAATAATTCTCTGTTACACAATCTGCTTTGAATTGCAATCTATTTATTGCTCTTTGAACTCTTTTGGGACCAAAACCAAACTCATCATGTAATGTAACCGCCATTAACACCATGACTGTATCTATAGTGTTCATCTTTACATTATTGCTAAATGTTTTCATATCCTTTTGAGAAATTCTAAGTGGAAGATTTAATGCATTTCTCATTATTAGTTCAGATTCAAGTCCTGATATTCCTTTTTCTTTTGCAACTTTTAACGCATAAGCCATTCCCTCTCTTCTTGCCATTTCTTCTTTTGATAACTTCATATTTATTCCCTCGCTTCTTTATTTGTTGTCTATTCCGAAAAAATCAAATAATGTCGGTGAATCTCTTTCCTGTTCTGCCTGCTGCAAATATCCAACACCATCTCTAAAATAATCTTCATTTAGTTCAATGCCATAACCACGTCTGTTCATTTTTACGGCTGTCATTGGTACAGTCATTAGACCTCCAAAAGGGTCAAGCACAAGGTCACCTTCATTTGAATATCTGTTTATAATTCTTTCAACAATATCCAACTGCAAAGGGCATACGTGCATTTGTTTTCTACGTCTTGACTGTTGAGTGTTTAACGTTCTCATTCTGTTAATATCATCCCATACTTCAAGGTTGTTCCATGATCCGGGAGCTACTACCATAAACACAGCCGGAAGTCTTCCTTCTTTATCCAACTGTTCAGCAAGTCTTACATGTTCATCATAATTGTAGATATTTTCTCTTGAATATTCACGATATATCTTTTGTAAATCCTTGATATTCGCTTCTTCTATTTCTTTTTTGGTTACAAGTCTGTCACCTGAGCTTCTCCAATATCCATGTGCATCTATCTGCCACTGCGCCCTTGTATATTCTTCTTTTGTCTTTGCTACCGGTACATCTGCGTATGCTGTTGATTTATCTGTTGGTAATTTTCTGAACAATAAAATATATTCAGGACAGCCTACTCCCATTTTTGAGCCGTCTTTACATTGTTCTGTCCAGCCTAATCTATATGTCTGATTATTTTCTCTTACAACATCTGTTACTACAGTTATCATTCCAAAGTATTGAAATCCGTGTTTTTTATAGTGGGATATACAATCTGCATGAAAAGGTTCTATTGTTGGCATTCCCGTGCCTGTTGCATTTCCAAACAACACTCTGTCCTTTACGTGAATTGCTGCAACTCTTCCCGGTCTTAACACACGTAAAAGTTCAGGTGTCAAAAAATCCATCTGTTCAAAAAATCTTTCTGTATTTTGATTATGTCCAAAATCATTATAATTTGCCGAATATTCATAATGATTTCCAAAGGGAATTGATGTATGTATTAAGTCAACTGAGTTGTCCTGCATGTTTCTAACTTCTTCAACGCAGTCATTATGAACTGCTGTATAATAATTACCTTCAACTTTCACTGCCTTTACTCCAATCTTTCTATTTAATCCGTGAGCTTTTGTTTCCTGATTTAGTCCATATTTCTTTACAATTTCAATCATCTTTGCAACCATATGATTGTGATTTTTCCATTTTTCTTCAAGTGCTTCCTTTATGCCACTTTCATTTTCCATATATATAATGTCAATGACTACCTGTTCTTTTTGTAAGAATCTGTAACATCTGTGAATTGCCTGAATGAAATCATTAAATTCATAATCAATACCTAAAAAGATTTCTCTATGACAGTGCTTTTGAAAGTTACATCCTGACCCTGATATTGATTTTTTTGTTGCAAATATCTTTATCCTGCCTTCTGAAAAGTCAATTACTCTCTGCTCTCTTATGTCATAATCCTGTGACCCGTATATATCTACTGCTTCCGGTATTGCTTTTTTTATGGCTTTTCTTTCATTTTCCAAATCATGCCACAAAAGAAAATGATCATCCGGACTTTCTTCAATGATTTCTTTCATCTTTTTAACTCGTGCATCTATGCTTTCTCTCTTTATTTTAGATGCTTCTTTTAGTCCTGCTGCAGCTTCATTAAAGATTACCATCTGTCCGTCTTTATCTGATTCTTCTCCATAATCAATCGGTAATTCATGCCAGTTAACTTTTAACTCGGGTAGCTCATATCCTTCATCAGAATATTCACTGTTTAAGTCTGATGGTTTGGTGCAAAACAAAGCCCAGCTACTTATCCATAACCAAAACTCATCTTCCTGATTTGGATATAATGTCAGGTTGTTTGCCTTTGTGCTATCTCTTTGAAAGAATCTTGTTAAAGCCTGTCCCGTGTCCATTATTTCTAAATATCCTGCATAATGAATTAACTCTTTATATTTGTTTGGTGACGGTGTGGCTGTGGCTACAAGTTTATATTCAACACCTTTGAATTTATCTAAAAACTCCTGATATGTTTTACTTCCAAAACTTCTTAATACTGATGCTTCATCCAAGGATGTGGCTTTAAAATATGTAGGCTCAATGTTCCCATCTCTAACTCTTTCATAATTAGTTATAAGAATATTGCTTTGTGCTTTTTTTACCTCTTCCATATTTCTCACATACTCGGGTTTTTGATACCCTAATACCTCTACAGCATCATGTGTAAATTCCTGCTTTACTCCAAGTGGTAAAACTATCAATGCTTTACCACCTTTGTTTTTTATAATCTGGTGACAAAACTCTATTTCCTGAACTGTTTTTCCCAGTCCAAAAGATTCAAACAATGCTCTTCTGCCACCTCTGATTGCCCACATTACCGCATCTCTCTGATGTGGTTTTAATATTGGGTTAATGTCTTCTTTTTTTACTTCAAATCCACTATCTTTTGCTATGTCTATTTTGCTTTTTAAAAATTCTAAATAATTCATTTTTCTAAAGGAACTGATATATCGTCACCCTGGCCAGAGTTCTGTTCCTTTCTTAATATTGTTTAATCAAATAAGTATTTCATTACTGCATCTGCAATAGCCACAGCCAGCTTATGCTCTTGCTCCGGGTATTTTACAAATGCTGTTTTAAATTCTTCCATCATCTTCCCTCCCGTATCGTCATTTAAAGTGGCATCTTTATGTTTCAATGCCACTTTGCAAATATCGGTGAGAATGTTATAAATCATTTTAAATTTATCCATTTAGTTCCTTATCTATCTGTTTAAGCTCTTCTATTAAATTACAGTTACCCTTAACAATATTTTCTTCATCTTCATCTAGGGAAAAACCATATGCTGTCAACATGTCACATACATATAAATATTTCTCTGCCCGTCTTTCCCTATACTTTCCACTCCATGAATCATACATTGCCATTTGTAAAGTACACTCACTAATTGCCAACCACATCTGCTGAATTAAAGGCATATTGCCAACTTTCTCATAAAAGAATTCATCATCTTCAGGAATTTCCATATTTCGGTAATCGTATATATCTTCAAGATTTGTCGCTAAATTATCCTCTGATATGTCCGGACCATACATTGTCAGCATTTTCCACATTTTTGAAATATAAATTTCTTCTGTTATTCCTATTTCTTTAAGGTTCAGTTCATATTTTCCAAGAATAATGTCTTCAATAAAATCGGACGATTTACTAACTACTGCCTCTGAACAATCTTTCAATTCGTTAATGATATTTTCTCTTTTTTTGCGTAATTCATCTTTTCGGGTTTCTTCAGCTGTTTTTTCCTGTTCAACTTTTTTTGATTTTATGTATATCTGGTCATACTGTTCATATGCAACTATTTCTTCACATTTACTTTGATCTATTTTATTTATCTTTGTTTCTACAATTTTCCTCATTTCCTCATCAGTTGCATTTCGTGTTTCAACAAAAATTGCACTTTCCCATTGGTAATTGCTACCTTCTTTTGCATTAATAATTTCAATTTCAGGAATCAACTCTTTCAGCAATTCAATGACTTTTTTGTTTATTACTATTCTTTCCTTACGCCTTAAATAATCATTAATTAAATATTTTAAATTTAAAGAATCATTTGCATTTGAAAGAATTTCATTTCTTTTGTCAATATCATCTACCCTTTCCAGCTCATACATGTCTTTTAGTGTCATTTGGAAGTTTTCATCTGCATTCTTTTCTTTCAAAAGTTTCTGATCTAGTTTTGCCAAATTAATTCTGTGCTTAACCGTCTGCTTTGAGAATCCTGTTTTTTCTGCAATTTCATCTTCTGTCGAGCCAAGGTCAAGCATCATCTGAAATCCCTGTGCCTGCTCATACACCGTCAGGTCACTTCTTTGCATGTTTTCACAAAGCATTGTGCTCTGCTGCTCCTTTTCGTCCATCTTTACAACTGCACAAGGTACTGTATCAAGTCCCGCTTTAAGTGCTGCCGCCAATCGTCTGTGACCAATGATTGCCGTATATTCTCCGTCTTCTCTTTCAACTACAGTCAGATTCTGCATTATTCCATTTTCGGCAATGCTCTGTGACAATTCCGTAATGTCTCCTAAATCCTTACGTGGATTGTCCGGGTGGCTATGTATTTTTCTGATTTCTATGTTTTTTATTTTCATGTTTCTCTCCTTTACTCACTTACATGTGTTCCTAAAAAATCTGCAAACTGCACAAGTGTTTTTTCTGCAATATCCAGCTCTTTCTTTAATACTTCAATTCTTTCATTAACTCGCTTATATTCAATATCTATTGTGTTGTATACGATTGCGGGTACCTTTTCTTTAATCTCCTTTTTTCTTTTCTGTTCTTTTTCTGTAATCTTTCTTTGCGTAGCTGTTTCTGTCATTGCTCTTTCCTTTCTTTTTTTCTTTACTTTTTCTTTTACTTTTTTGTTTTCCAGCTTAAGCCCTTCCATTTCCAAAATCATTATTATTTCGTTTTCACTGCATCCGTTAAGTTCTGCCAGCAGTTTCAGTCTTTCTTCTTTTCCTGCTGCACTTCTCTTGTATCTTGCCATTATCTCTCCCGGTTTCATTGGAAGATGCTTAATCATTTTTATTTCCTCTTCTGAATATTGTTCATATTCGTTGTTCCATTCCATTATTTGTGCTGTCTTTCCCATTTTATTCTCCTAGCAAGCTTAACTCCTTGTATGCTCTGTCTCTCTTTAGTGCCTTAATAATCTTTTCTCTGTCTTTTCGTTTCTGGGAACAGTTAAGGCAATCACACTCTTCACGCATAAATTTACTTCTGTACTGTTCGATTGTTTTCCCATTCGGTTCAAAGGTCACACTGTACTTTCTCGTGTTCCCACTGTAGATACAACTCACTTCAAAAGTTCTATAATATGTTCCGGTGCTTGATGCTCCCTGATGTTCCATTTCAATTCCTCCTAAATCAACTTAAAAACTTAACTATTTTTCTATCTAACCATTCCATAAACAAACAAAATGCAATTTCAAAATCAAGAACTGCTGCAACAGTGTCTGACACTCCTTTAGTTGTTATGAATCCGGTATAATACATCAGATAAAATAAAACTGCTGCCAATATTACATTTTTACATCTGCATACTGTCTTGATTTCTGTGTTGGTATCGTGGTATACTGTAGTTGCTTTTGTTGAGGGTTGACGGCTTCTTAAATTGATGCTGTCAATCTTTTTTTCTTTTATATCTCCCACATATCTATCTTCTATCTTCATTGTTTCCATTGATGAATTTTCTCCTTTTCTCTAATTTAGTTTCTTCACTTTCGTTTTCTGTTTTTTTCTTTACAGTTGTATTCCATTTGGTGATTTCCATTGTGTCATTATCTGCATATTTCAATATATTTTTGATATAGTCTTCCTTATATTCTTTTCCTCCTATTTCTTCGGCTAGTCTGATTGCTCCAACTGCTGCTATAATTCCCTCTGCCAGCATTTCTTTCGGAGAACCTGTTATGTTCATCTCACTTCTCTCTACGTGTATCATTCTTCTTCCTCCCATAAATAGTTCTTACCAAAATTCAGCATAAAGTCTTTTCTGTCTCCAATGTTCTCCTCAAAGTATCTCTGCGCCATCTTTTTATATTCCAAGTCCTTTTCTCTGTTCTTGTGTGGGCTGTTTTTTCCTCTGTGATGCTCTGCACACAATGGCAGATAAAATTTGAATATGTCTGAATACTTCTTTTGGAATGAACCAAAGAATACATGGTGACACTCTGCGTATGGACTTCCACACTCAATGCAGTATTCCATTGAATCTACTAAATTACTTTTCATCTTTGACATTGGTACTCTCTACAAATGCGCTCCTGACGGAGCAGCTACGGTTACTACTTAACTAAACAAAATATTAAAAAACTAAAAAGGATTTTATTATGAAAAACACTTAACAATTGGGTTTTGGTTATGTAGCTGCTCCTTCAGGAACGCACTTGCTTTCTCCTTTCTGCCTTTTGGCTTTTTTCGTGAATAAAAATATTTTCCTTATGTCCTTAGACTTGTTGCTCTATTTCTTTTCTTTGTAGCCAAGTGCATTGGCTGTCTGCTTATTTAATTTTGCTGTAAATTCTTTCTGTTTCTCTTCTGTTAATTCATCCCAGTTATATCTCTGGCCTTTATGATTAACATAGATTATGACTTTCATATTCCATCACTCTCCTTATCTCTTGTTTAATCTTATGTTTTCTTCTGCCTGTCTCTTGCTATGCTGTTTTTCCCGGAGTTTCTTTTGCCATCTTCATTCCAAGCATTACTCCCTGTACTTTTGCCTTATCAATGTCAGACATTTGTTTAATGTTTTCTATCATTTCCCTTACGTCCTGCTTTTCTTCGTTGAATTTGCTTTCACTCATTGGCTTTTCTCCTTTCTAATTCAAGGGGGGGTGTAATTAATTTCTACTTTTTGATAACCTTTTCTGTATAAATTTACAGAAAGGAGGCTTTGCTATGAACATCAAATGTAGTTGTGGCAATTCTTTTTCTTTGCCCCACCATCCGGTGTGTCCTTGCTGCAAGAACCAAATTCCATATGATTTGTTTCTTATGCTATTGGATTTAAATGCAAGAATCACTGAAATTGACTACTATATCAATAAACGTTCAGGTGAAGGGCTTATTAAGCCTTTTACATTTGACATCAACTAATTTGAGTAAGGTTGTATATGTTCCCGCATATACGACCTTATTTTATTTCTTCAAAATCAGTTCCACATATTTGACACAGCAGATTTAACTGTGCAAATGGTATCTTTACTCTTCCGGATTCCCAATTATTAATTGTCTTTTTAGTTACATGCATTTTCTCTGCTAAAGACTTTTGTGTTAATCCGGCTTTCTTTCTTATTTCAGATATTTCCATTTGATGCCTCCTTCCTTTTTTTGGGGAACAGTTTCCCATTCCCCCTTATATAATCATCTGGCACCATCAGATGTTTATATTGCTCTTAATCTACTACATGATTTGAACTTTATTGAGACCAAGCTGTTAGCTGAATCTGAAAATAAAACCTATCAATATTACGAAACCACCATATGGAATCCAAATACTGATTTGTATTCTCATTTTTTTACTACTCCACAAGGTCTTGCATATGTTCAGCAACGTCAAAACAGCACCATTAACTTTTGGGTTCCATATTCCTTAACAACTCTTATCGCATTATTGTCACTAATACTAAACTTACTGCGACTATAATTTGTGTAATTACTAATGCCAGTATCTTTACATTCATTCCTGCCAACTTTCTTTCATGCTTTATGTAATACTTTTCCAATTTCTTAGACTGTGTCTGCAAGTTGGCTATTACCATATCCTGTGTATCTGTCTTTGCCTGATACTCTTTAATTCCCATCACATTCATTGCGAAATAGAGAGCATTTTTCTTTATTTCATCTTCCTCTTCCTGGTACATTTCTTCCAAATATCTGCCGTATGTGTGAAGTGCTGCCATATCTTCATACATGCTTTTTACTTCTCTTTCCTTTTCATATATTTTTTCTCTCATTTGCTTTATCTCCTTCCTTAGATGTTTCATATTGCCTGTTACTTTTTCCCTTTGTATAATTTACTTACAGGTGTTCCAGCACCGAGTAACTTTATAGGAGGTGACAAACAATGATGAAAACATGCCCTTTTAAAAATCAAACTTCACAGATTTCGGATAACGCATGTACTACAACTTGTGCTTTAAACATCAATAACAAATGTGCCTTTACTGTTATTGCCGAAAATTCTTCATCAAAAGATGCTGAGCATTCTAAACAATTTCTTTAAAAATTCTCTACATAATTGCTTAGTGTTAGGCATAAGGCAATCATTTTCTCTGTTTTCTTACTGATATGATTGCCTTTTTCTTTTTCTAAGGCTTTTATTGTTTTGTTGCTCACTTCTTTAAAAATTGCTTCTAACTTTTCTGTTATTTCAATCTTTTTCATTTTTCTCTCTCCTTCCTGATTTGCTTTTACTCCTTTTAAATGTTATATTTTTCTTACCCATATAGGGCAGGAAAGGAGTTGATCATTTTGACCAAACTTTTGATTTTGCCCCGTTCCCATAATTAGGGGATTCAAGCAGATATAACAGCGTCGTGCTCGTCCACGTTAAAAGACAGGAGAACTGAACTCGTTAAAATTCCACTGTTATACCTGCTCCCCTTCTTCCGTCAACTAATGGGCTACTAATCTTTTTTACATAATTACAGCAGAACTAAAACTGCTTAAGTGACGGAATACTTTAAGAAACATTTGGCGTCATCAGATGTGGCGAAAGCCTGCGGAGTATATTGGGTCAACAAATTTAGCATTTAACTGTTAGGAATGACGCTCCTAGCAGTTTTTTGTTTTCTCCACTTCTCTCTCCTTTCTGTCGCCTTTTTGTTTCTTGTATTTACATCATACGTTCTTTAATTTACTTTGTCAACAGTTTTTTGTATCTTACAGAAACATTTTTTGTTGATTTTCGAATTTACTATGGTAAAATAGAATTAAGAATTAAAGGAAGGAGGCTAAAATATATGACTATACAGGAAAGAATTAAAGAATTAAGAAAAAATATGCTAGGTCTTTCAATGGAAGCCTTTGGTGAAAAGTTAGGAGTTCAAAGAAGCGCTGTTAATCGTTGGGAAAAGGGCGTGAACAATATTCCTGAAAGCATGCTTAAAGCTATCTGTCGTGAATATCATGTCAACTACTTTTGGCTGACGGAAGGTGACGGTGAGCCTTTTGTGGATTTACCGGAAACAACACTTGATGAGCTGTGTGTTGAATATGAATTAGATGAGTATGAGAAATCCATCATCTTTGAATATTTGAAGTTATCCAAAGAAGAAAGATCAGTTATTAAAAAATACATTTCAAATATAAAAAAGGAGCATTAACGCTCCTTTATAAAAAAATGATGTGTGATTTTGAAAATTTCATTCAACTGCTGCAAGTTGTTCATCTTGTTGAGCATTTGAATGATTTGTTTCTTAATTTTTTCTTTCTCCATTTGCTTGTCCCCTTGTCTAGTTTTTCTTTCATTTTATCCAATATTTGGGAATAAGCAATAGGTTTGAGTCATTCGTCCAAATATATGGACACTTATGTAACTATTAACATTTCGGTTTAGTTTTGTGCTATTCTGAATACAAGTCGGATATTTTACAGTGAAGTGCCTTTGAAATAATATTGAGTTCATCTAACGTTGGTGAATTCTTTTGATTTTCTAAGTTGTTAATTGTAGACTTAGACAACCCAGTAAGACATGCAAGTTGCCTACAACTTAACCCTCTTGCTGTGCGCATTTGCCATATAAGTATTTCCATATCCATTCCCTTTATCATTTGTTAATATAATTCTTAATAAGATTATACTTGATTTATTGGAGATTTTTACTGGAAATATTTGGTAACTATACCGTTATCAGTTTACTATTTAAACGAGGTAACAATATGAAAACAATTAAAAAAAGTTTTTTACTAATTTGCTTTGCTCTATTTTTAACTGGATGTGGTGGAAAATCTACAGATTCAGATATTTCTGATGACACTATTGTTTATATTACTAATTCTGGAACTAAATATCATGAGGAAGGTTGTCGTTATTTAAAACATAGTTCAATTGAAATATCTCTAACAGATGCTATTGATGAGGGTTATGATCCTTGTAGTGTTTGTTCGCCACCTACTGAATAACTAATAGCATATCGGTGACTTCACCGCAATGGTAAATAAAAAGAGCCAGCCCATACAAGACCAGCCCAGAGATGATACAATCATCATAAATCGCAACTAGATTGTACCATTAAAAATAGCATCTGGTCAAGTATGGCTAGGTGTTATTTTTATACACTTATATACATAAAATTTTAAGGGAGTGGTACAATCTATGAAAACAGGAGCACTATATATACGAGTATCAACAGATGATCAGACAGAATACTCTCCTGATGCACAAATACGTCTTGGGCTTGACTATGCCAAAAAGAACGGAATAGTTATTCCTAAGAAATTTATTTATCAGGATGATGGTATTTCAGGACGAAAAGCAAAAAACCGACCTGCCTTTCAGGAGCTTATAGCAACAGCCAAAAGTGACGAACATCCTTTTGATGTTATTTTGGTGTGGAAATTCAGCCGTTTTGCCCGAAATCAGGAAGAAGCAATAGTTTATAAGAATTTGCTCAAAAAAGCGGGTGTTGACGTTGTTTCAGTGTCAGAACCTATTCCTGATGGATTTATTGGTGAACTTGTGCAACGTATCTTTGAATGGATGGATGAATATTACTCAATTAATCTTTCCGGAGAAGTTATGCGTGGAATGACTGAACGTGCTTCAAGAGGTGGTTACAATTCAGATCCGCCACTTGGTTACAAAATGCATGATGGTGTCCCGGTAATTAATCCGGACACTGCTCCAATAGTGGAAAAGATATTCGACTGGTACGTCAATAAACAAATGTCTTTTTGGGAGATAGCAAATGCGTTGAATCTTCTTGGCTATAAAACCAAACGTGGTGGCAAATTTCAAAACCGAACAGTGGCTTACATTATCAGAAACGAATTTTACAACGGCAAAATCATTTGGAATAAAACGGATCATGCAACACGCAGGATTAAAGATAAATCAGAATGGGTGGTTACTGAAGGCACACACGAAACATTTATTCCTGAAGAATTGTTTAATGCAGCGCAGGAACGTGACAAATCAACCTATCATGCTAAAGGTAAACGACCAACAAGTACATATAAGCATTGGCTTTCAGGTATTCTTGTGTGTTCTGCGTGCGGGCAACGTCTTGTTAGATGTTCAACCAGCAAAAAGGGCAACACTTATTTTCAGTGTACAGGATACAATCATGCAGCCTGCACAGTATCACATGCAACTAATGAGTTTGCTCTTAAGCCTGCTATTTTTGAAGCACTGGATAAAGTTATTGCCACCGGTGAAGTAACTTATGAAATTCACTCTTCAAATAATGACGATAATAACGAGAAAAAACTTATTGAAGATAAACTAAGCAGACTTGTTATGAAAGAGGAACGAATAAAAGAGGCATATAGAGACGGAATAGACACATTAGAGGAATACAAAGCCAATAAAGAAATACTTGCAAATGAACGTACAAATTTAAACGCTATGCTTGAGCAATGTTCTGCTGCTACACCTGACGATATTCAAAACAAACTCATAGAAAAGATACGCTCGGCAAAAGAGATTATTGAATGCGAAACATCAACAGACGTTCAAAAGCATGATGCTCTTGCCAGTGTAGTGGAAAAAATCGTCTACAACAAGAAAGAAGATTCAATTTCCATGTTTTTCTACATAAATGACTAAGCAAAAAAACACCCGCAATCCCTTTATTTATCGTGGGTTGCGAGGTGTATTATACGTTGTTGATGTATGGTGGTCCTGATGGTGAGGCTAGCGCAGCGTTCAGATATATGTCTCAGAAATTCACTTTTAAAAATCCTAGAGTTGCAGGACTTTTAAATGATATAGCATGTGAAGAACTTTCACACCTTGAAATAGTGGGAACTATCGTTCACCAGCTTGTTAAGGACTTACCTTGCGATGAAGTTGACACAGCCGGATTTGAAAAATACTACGTGGATCATACTCTTGGCGTATGGCCTCAATCTGCCGGTGGTGTGCCTTTCACAGCTACTGAATTTCAGTCATCAGGAGATCCTATTGCTGACTTAGTAGAGGATATGGCTGCCGAACAGAAAGCAAGAAAAACATACGATAACATTTTATCTTTGGTAAAAGATTGCGAAGTTGCTGATCCAATTAAATTTTTAAGAAAAAGAGAAATCGTTCATTTCCAAAGATTTGGTGAAGCTCTCAGAATGGTTACTGAAGAAATGGATAAAAAGAATTTCTACGCAGTTAATCCTAGCAGTTGTATAAAAAGATAAGCTATAAATTAATTTTCAAACTATAAACTGCATAAAAAGATAAGTAGTAAATTAACTTTCAAAGTCATAAGATGTATAAATATAATGGTATAATCTAGTTTAAGTTCATATTATATGAACTATAACGGTTCTAAGTTTTGCGTTTCAGTAAAGCTTAGAGCCTTTTTTTTATTGCACAAAAAACCACATGAACTTAATCATGTGGTTTAAAACTGGCCCACAAGGATTCGAACCTTGAAAATGCTGGAGTCAGAGTCCAGTGCCTTACCATTTGGCGATGGGCCAATGTCTCGCGACAGAGAGTATATTATCACAATGTCGGAAACAATGCAAGCACTTTTTTTATTTTTTTTCTTGTCCTGCTAAATAATTTGCAAATTGCTGTGCTGTTCTACCTGAAATTCCACCATGGCTAAGTTCCCACTTGTTTGCTTCTGCCTTAATTTCGTCATCAGAAAGTTCAACACCTAAACGTCTACACAATTTAATTGCAATTTCAAAATATTCTTTTTGACTTGGTTTAGAATAATTAATTGTCACACCAAATCTGTTAACCAATGATAATTTTTCTTCCATTGTATCTGATTTGTGTATACCATTATCAACCTGAACATCGCTTCTGTCGTTCCATGTTTCTTTTATTAAATGACGTCTGTTTGATGTAGCATATATTAAAATATTTTCAGGTTTTGTTTCCACGCCACCTTCAATAACCGCCTTTAGGAATTTATATTCAATTTCGAATTCTTCAAATGATAAATCATCCATGTAAATAATAAACTTGTAGTTTCTGTTTTTTATTGCTGCTATTACATTCGATAAGTCCTTAAACTGATGCTTATATATTTCAATCATTCTAAGGCCTTTGTCATAATACTGGTTGACAATAGCCTTAATACTTGTTGACTTACCTGTACCGCTGTCACCAAATAGAAGGCAGTTATTTGCCTTTCTCCCTTCCACAAAAGCTTCTGTGTTATCAACAAGCTTTTTCTTTTGAATTTCATAGCCAACTAAATCATCCAGCATTACCTTATCCATATTATTAATTGCATGGAATTTGAAAGGAACTGTATCCGTTATTCTGAATGCCTTATTCAAACCAAACATTCCAACACCATAATCCTTATAGAAATTTGTAACATGCTCAAAAAATTCTTTTTCATCTTTTGACTGTTCAAGCTTCTTACTTAATGTTCTTACTTTTTCGCTTACATTTTTGTTATACATTAATTCAGGTTTTCCAATTGCCTTATAATTTGATAACTGTTTAAAACAATCAATTCCTAAATCTTCTTCCATCGATGTAAAATCATAATCGAATAAAGCTTTAAACTGCTTAAAATCATTTTCAGCAAAATGATTTACGCTTCCATTATTTGCACCAATTTTTTCACAAGTTAAGCTAAAAGGATTTTCATCTGTTATTAACAAATATGTAAGATAATTGTGCCATAAATTATCATCAAAGCCATAATCTGTTGACACTTCTAAAATTCTTTTAACCTGACAATATAATTCGGTGATAATTTCATCTTTCTTATAATCTGTTTCCTTATATTTTCTTATAATATCACTCAATTTCATTAAAATTGAATCTTTATCCATATCACCATATATAATTAATTTTGATACAATATTATACATTTCTTCGCCTCATTCTTTTCTATTGATTTAGATATACTTCTCCCTATTATTTATACAAAATGCATATGTGCATATTAATTTTTCTGCCCATAAATGCATATATATCCGTTTATAAATTTGTGAATTTAAAGTAATAGAGGTCAGCATACGCCGACCTCTTTACAATAATACGCATCTTCGCAAATACGTACATATTAAACTGCTATTTATAGACTTCCGTGGAATGTTCTACTAATAACATCATCCTGCTGTTCTTTTGTTAACTTAATGAAGTTTACAGCATATCCTGATACACGGATTGTAAGCTGAGGATAGTTTTCTGGATGTTTCTGAGCATCTAATAATGTATCTCTGTTTAATACATTAACGTTAAGATGATATCCTCCTTCTTCTGCATATCCGTCTATTAAAGAAACTAAATTATCAACCTGTTTTGCACTTGCTGCCATTTTAATTACCTCCTATTTCTCTTTTTCTAATAGTTTAATTCTAGATTCTCTGAATCCCTCAAGCACTATTTTCTTTGCAGCCAACGCCATCTCTTTTGTGGCTGGCTCTATATTTTCCAATGGATATTCAATACCTAGTTCCTTGTACTTTTTCTTTGCCATATCATGGTAAGGCAAAATATCTAATGCTTTTACCATCTTTAACTGACCAATAAAAAGTCCAAGTTCATATAAATATTTCTTATTAATAGTTATATGTGGAACTACAACATGTCTTATCCAAATCTTTATGCCTTTTTTATCTAGGTAACGGGCAAAGGCTAAAATATTATCATTTGGCTGTTTACATAATTTCTTATGTTCTTCCGGATCAATATGTTTAATATCCAGCATAACCAAATCCGTTACCGCCAGTAGTCTGTCTACCTTTTTCAGATATTCCGGATCATCAGGTTTAAAAGTTACACCTGATGTATCCAGACAGGTATTAATTCCTCTTCGGTGTGATTCTTCAAACAGTTCTGTTAAGAAGTCTATCTGTACCATTGGTTCTCCACCTGTTGCAGTGATTCCACCGGTTTTATAAAAAGGACGTTTCTTCTCATACTGTTCAAGAATTTCATCTACTGTCATCTCTGTTCCACCTGCCATTGACCATGTGTCCGGATTATGACAATATGCACATCTCATAGGACATCCCTTAAAGAAAACTACAAATCTTACTCCTGGTCCATCTACTGTTCCACAACTTTCAATTGAATGAATTATTCCTGTTGTCATTCTGAATTTCCTCTATTTTTAATAATTACTGCTGTAATTTGATAAGATCATCAATGTCTAATCCTAAATCATCAGCATCTAAATCACCTGTGAATACCTGGCAATCCTTACCAAGAGCATCTGGAACTACTGTAAATGTATCTGAGATACCATCTCTAGCGTTTTCAAATGGAATCTTAGCAACTGATGCAAGTGATGATACAGCACCGTGTGTATCTCTACCATGAAGTGGGTTAGCACCTGGTGCAAATGGCTGTCCAGCCTTTCTTCCGTCAGGTGTGTTACCTGTATTCTTACCATATGTTACGTTTGATGTAATTGTAAGAATTGACTGTGTAGGAACACTATCTCTGTATGTGTAGTTCTGTCTTAAGTAACCCATGAACTTGTCAACGATCATTACTGCAAGACTATCTACTCTATCATCATCGTTACCATATTTAGGGAAATCTCCCTCTACTTCGTAATCTACTACAAGACCATCTTCATCTCTGATAGCCTTAACCTTAGCATACTTAATAGCTGAAAGTGAGTCAGCTACTACTGAAAGTCCTGCAACACCTGTTGCGAACCATCTCTTAACGTGAGCATCATGTAATGCTAACTGAATTCTTTCATATGAATATTTATCATGCATGTAGTGGATAATGTTAAGAGCGTTTACATATACTCCTGCTAACCACTTCATCATGTCTTCATATCTATCCATTACTTCATCATAATCAAGATATTCTGCTGTAATTGGTCTGTACTTTGGTCCTACCTGTACTTTTGTCTTTTCATCAACACCACCATTGATAGCGTATAATAAACATTTAGCAAGGTTTGCTCTAGCTCCGAAGAACTGCATTTCTTTACCAATTCTCATTGGAGATACACAACAAGCGATACCATAGTCATCACCATTGTACTGTCTCATTAAGTCATCGTTTTCGTACTGAATTGATGAGTAATCAATAGAAATCTTAGCACAGTACTTCTTGAATTCTTCTGGAAGTCTTGTTGACCATAAAACTGTTAAGTTTGGTTCTGGAGCTGCACCTAAGTTTTCTAATGTATGAAGATATCTGAATGATGTCTTTGTTACCATGTGACGTCCATCGATACCTACACCACCGATTGATTCTGTAACCCAAACTGGATCACCAGCGAAGATTGAGTTGTATTCTGGAGTTCTTGCGAACTTAACGCATCTTAACTTCATGATGAAGTGATCGATGAATTCCTGAATCTGTTCTTCTGTGAATGTTCCGTTTGCTAAATCTCTCTGAGCGAAGCAGTCGATGAATGTTGATGTACGTCCAAGTGACATAGCTGCACCATTCTGTTCCTTAACTGCTGCTAAGTATCCAAGGTATAACCACTGAATAGCTTCCTGTACGTTCTGAGCTGGTCTTGAAATATCGAATCCGTAAATCTTACCTAATTCCTTTAATTCTTTAAGAGCTCTAATCTGTTCTGAATATTCTTCTCTATCACGAATAACGTCAGGTCTCATTTCTGTTGGTGTAGAAGCCTTCTGTGCTTCCTTGTCAACGATAAGTGTATCAACACCATATAAAGCAACTCTTCTGTAGTCACCGATGATACGTCCACGTCCGTAAGCATCAGGAAGACCTGTTACGATATGGTTTG
Source organism: Eubacterium sp. AF34-35BH (assembly GCF_003477765.1). Taxonomy (NCBI): domain Bacteria; kingdom Bacillati; phylum Bacillota; class Clostridia; order Eubacteriales; family Eubacteriaceae; genus Eubacterium; species Eubacterium sp. AF34-35BH. Next base: position 311,371 of record NZ_QUDZ01000001.1, on the reverse strand, counting down.
TTCTACATGTTCTGATTTCTGGTGTGTAAGCATCGAATACACCAGCGTTATGTGTTTTTCTATAATTTGTATAAAAGTCTACAACTTCAGGATCTACTTCATATCCGTTGTCGCTACAAGCCTTCATAGCCATACGGATACCACCGTTTACCTGTAAGCTTCTCTTGAAAGGCTTATCAGTCTGGAAACCAACGATAGTTTCTTTGTCTTTATCTAAATATCCTGCACCATGTGATGTGATTGTTGATACAACCTTTGTATCCATATCAAGAACACCACCAGCTGCTCTTTCTTTCTTCTGAAGATCAAGTACCTGATTCCATAAATCTGTTGTGTTCTGTGTTGGTCCTGCTAAGAAGCTAGCATCACCATCATATGGTTCGTAGTTCTTCTGGATAAAATCTCTGACGTTGATTTCTTTTTCCCAAGCGCCGTTTTTGAATCCTTTCCATTCTTCTCTCATCTCTTTTTTTCCTCCTAAAAATAAATGTAAAGCTTAATAATTTATTTAGTGAATGACTAACGAAACGTAAGTAAATCTTCTACGGTCTTTCTCTTTGGAGCAACCGGTTCTTCATCAGGATAACCTACAGCAACTAAAGCCATAAGCTTCTGTCCTTCCGGAACTTCTAAGATTTCTTCTGCCTTGTTAATGTCATACAAGCCCATTATAACTGTCCCCAAGCCTCTCTCGTGAGCTGCCAAACACAATGTCTGTGTAGCAATTCCATTATCAAATGCCTGCCAGTTATCTTCACGAACAGTAGAATAACTACCGTCTCTTTCAAAGCCCGAGCGTTTGTCAACAATTGTAGTTGCAATTATTGCAGGTGCTGTATTAATATTCTTCTGATTAAAAGGATAATCCTTGCAACCTTCCTCTGCCAATCTGGCTTTGACTTTAGGGTCCGTTATGGCAATATAACGGGTAGTCTGTGTGTTTTTCCAAGATGGAGCAAATGAAGCAGTTTGTACTATATCTTCAAGAACATCTTTTGTAACTTCCTGTTCCTTAAACTGTCTAATGCTTCTTCTTGTTTTTATGCATGTAATAGTATCCATAAGTTCACCTCCATTATATTCTAGTTAGTATAACGTGATAACTTAATGACTTGTGCGTCGAATAAACGCAGTAACACACATAAAACGTCATTTTCACTAACTGTGAATAATATAACACTTTATAAATGGTTTTGCAATCATAAAACGATGAATATTTTGTTAATGCAAATTTCTTTTTTTCACTATGTAAATAGTGCAAGATTCTTCAATAAGTGTTAGTATTTCTGCATATGCTTACTTTACAATTTTAATTATAAAGAATTTATTTTTTATTTCTGTTGCAATTGCAACTTTTTTATTTTTTTGTTATATTTTTTCTATATAAATTTTGTAAGATTATACATAATTATTTAGAATAATTATTCACATTAATGTATTTTTATGAGGTGATTTATGGAAAAAAGTAAACTTTTTTATAATATAAGCGAAGAATCTCAGACTTCAATGATGCATTGTTTTCATTCAACTACGAAAAAGTATTCTAACGGCGAGATTATTTCCTTTTTTGCCAGCGATAATAAAGGCATTGGTATAGTTGAAAGTGGTTCAGCGTGCGTAGTCGACATTCTTCCTAACGGTTCCAGAACAATTTTAGAGAATTTAAATGAAGGGGATATTTTTGGCGGACTTTTTTATTTTCATGTTCCCAAAGACACTATTACTGTTGAAGCCACTGATTCATGTTTAATCAGATACATTGATTACGAACATTTAATAAAACGTTGTGAAAAAGCCTGCGCACACCACAGCCAACTTGTAAGTAATGTTTTGTTAATGATTCAGGATAAGACCAAGCAAATATGTGAGCATTTGGAAGTTCTCAGCCAACGTTCCATTAGAGAACGTATTCTATGCTATTTTGAAATCCTGGCAAGACAAAATAATTCCAAAACTTTTGAATTACCTTTTACCAAAAGTGATATGGCAGACTACTTGTCCGTAGACCGAAGTGCCATGAGCAGAGAATTACAGAAAATGCGAAAAGATAAGCTTATAGAAGTTTCAAAAAGAAAGATTACATTATTGTAGAAAGTTTTTGTATAAACATTCAATTGTGTATCCCTAGGGAAACATTTCTTATTAAATAGAGAAAAGATTCTACGTGTTCTAATTTAATCAAATTATATCAGCATTAGATTTTTCATTCTAATTTTCTGATACATTTTATAAATTTAAGAACTAAGTAGAACCTTTTCTTTATTATTAGTACGTCTTCAACTTACTTTTTAAATATTTAATTTTATCAGAATGTCTTAACTTACTTTTTATATTCTTGATTTTTATCAGTTTGTCTTCAGCCTAACTTTGTATATTTTTATCAGTATATGTTAAGCTTAACTCTTTGTTTTTCGATTTTATTTTAAATCAATTGACTTAACTTCATCTTTTTCAGGGAATATTGCATTAAGTATAATTCCTACTAAAGCTGCAACTGCTAAACCTGAAAGGCTAATTGTTACACCATCGACTGTAAATGTTGCTGCACCTGCGTCACTAAAGTTAATTCCTAAAGCACATACAAATATTACTGCTGAAACAATTACGTTTCTTGACTTCTGGAAATCAACTCCGGCTTCAACTACGTTTCTTACACCGATTGCCGCAATCATTCCGTAAAGGATAAATGAAATACCACCAACAATTCCCATTGGCATAGCATTGATTACTGCTGCGAACTTAGGGCAGAATGAAAATACAATTGCAATATATGCTGCAATTCTTACAACTCTTGGATCGTATACTTTTGATAAAGCAAGAACACCTGTGTTTTCTCCGTATGTTGTATTTGCAGGTCCACCGAATAATGATGATAATGATGTTGCAAGTCCGTCACCGATTAAAGTTCTGTGAAGTCCCGGATCATTGATATAATCTTTTCCAACTGTTGCTCCGATAGCACAAATATCACCAATATGTTCCATCATTGTTGCAATGGCAATTGGAATCATTGTTGTTAATGCTGTTGTGATTTTTGCTGTGTCAGCATAATCTACACCACCAAAAATTGTCTGACTCCAGTCAATAGGAAAACCAATCCAAGCTGCTTTTGCAATAGAGTCTGTGTCAATTGGTGTAATCCAGCTAACACCAAATCCATTACCGAAAATCAAAGCGATTAAATATGCTCCAACTACTCCTAATAAAATAGGAATAATCTTTGTCATTCCTTTTCCCAAAATATTGAAGAAAATTACAATTGCCAATGCAATAATAGCAAGTGGCCAACATGTTACACAGTTATTTAGTGCTGATGGTGCCAAGCAAAGACCAATTGCAATAATAATAGGTCCTGTTACAACAGGTGGGAATAATTTCATAACTTTTGAAACACCTATTAACTTAATACATAATGCAAGCACTAAATACAGCAAGCCTGCAAAAACTACACCTAAACATGCGTATGGTAACATTTCTAAATTTGCAGAACCATCTTTTGCCATAGGTGCTACTGTTGCATATCCGCCTAAGAATGCAAATGATGAGCCTAAAAATGCAGGAACTTTAAATTTTGTTAATAAATGAAATAATAAAGTTCCAAGACCTGCCATTAAAAGTGTTGTTTGAACATTAAGTCCTGTTAAAAGTGGTACTGTTACTGTTGCCCCAAACATGGCAAACATGTGCTGAAAACCAAGAACGCCCATTTTGCCGTAACCTAATTTTCTTGCATCATATACCGGTTCCTTACCGACATTGATTTTTTCTTTTGACATTGTCAAAATCCTCCCTTATACATTTTGTCATTGGTCCTATTCCGTCTCCGTCCTAAAATACCTTAAACGGTTCAATTCTATCAAAATACAATTACTATTTCAATATAATAATTTAAGGATTTAATCTTATATAATTAGAATTTAATTTTATAATGACAATTTAGATTTAAGCTTACTAGGGATGCTCTTTTTGATTTTTCTTTTATTTTGCTTTTACTTCCAATGTAAATGATGAAGATGTCCTTCCATCTGCATTCCTGCAAAATTATTTTGTCTTAAACTTTCGTATAAAACAATTGCCACTGAATTTGCCAGATTCAAAGAACGAATTTCAGGATTCATTGGGATTCTGATGCACTGTTCTTTGTTGTCTACCAAAATTTCTTCAGGAATTCCTGCACTTTCTTTTCCAAACATAATGTAATCATCTGGACCAAATTCCACATCTGAATATCTTTTTGGTGCTTTTGTAGTTGCATACCAAATTTTTGCATTTGGATTCTGCTCTACAAAATCGTTGTAGCAATCATAAATTGTAACATCCAAATCGTCCCAATAATCCATGCCTGCTCTTTTTAATGATTTCTCGTTAATTCTGAACCCCATTGGTTCTATAAGATGCAGCTTTGTGCCTGTGGCACAACATGTTCTTCCTATATTTCCTGTATTTTGTGGGATTTCAGGTTCTAATAAAACAATATTCATATATTCTTCTCTCCAACATTATTTTGACTAATGCACACTTTCATTTGTAATAAGAATTTTTAGTTGGCAGTAATTAGTCATCTAATTAATCATTCTTCTGTTCCTGCTCTAGTCGCTTAACAAAGTCTTTTACTCGTACTATTGCAATTTTTAAATTTTCTAAAGAATATGCATATGATATTCTAAGGAAGCCTTCGCCACAGTCACCAAAAGCTGTTCCTGGAACAACTGCCACTTTCTCTTCCTCCAATAATCTTGTTGCGAACTCTTCAGATGTCATGCCAAATTTCTTTATGCTAGGGAAAACATAAAATGCTCCGTATGGTTCAAAGCAATCTAAGCCCATCTCCCTAAATTCGTATAAAAGATATCTTCTTCTGTGATTATATGCTTCGCACATTTTTTCAACATCTTTGTCGCCGTTTCGTAATGCATCTACTGCTGCGTACTGGCTCGTTGTTGGTGCGCACATTATTGCAAACTGGTGTATCTTAAGCATTTGTTCTAAAATCACCTGTGGGGCAGCTGCATATCCCAATCTCCAACCTGTCATTGCATATGATTTTGAAAAACCGTTAATTACAACTGTTCTTTCTTTCATTCCAGGCATCGATGCAATTGACACATGCTTATCCTTATATGTAAGTTCCGAATAAATTTCATCAGACAAAACAAAAATGTCTTTTTCCACGCAGACTTTTGCGATTTCTTCTAAGTCTTCTTTCTCCATAATTGCACCTGTTGGGTTATTTGGGAAAGGCATTACAAGCATTTTTGTTTTATCAGTAATAGCGTCAAGCAATTCCTGCTTTGTAAGTCTGAACTCGTTTTCTTCTTTTAATTCAATAATTACAGGTACAGCGTGAATAAGCTGTGCACAAGGAACGTATGAAACATAACTTGGCTGTGGTATTAACACTTCATCTCCTGGATCAAGCATGGCTCTCATGGCCAAATCAATAGCTTCACTACCTCCTACTGTAACCATTATTTCGTGATTATAGTCATATTCTACATTTATTTTTCTTTTTAAATAGTTTGATATCTCGATTTTTAATTCTTTTAATCCTGCATTGGATGTATAGAATGTTCTGCCTCTCTCTAAAGAGTAAATACCTTCTTCTCTTATATGCCATGGGGTATCAAAATCAGGTTCTCCAACACCTAGAGAAATTGCATCTTTCATTTCACTAACAATGTCAAAGAATTTTCTAATTCCCGATGGCTTAATATCAGTCATTATTTTTGACAATGGGTCTCTCATTATGGTGTCACCAATATCCTTTCTTCTTTGTCTTCTACAAGAATCGTTCCATAATCCTTGTATTTTTTAAGTATAAAATGTGTTGCTGTGTTTAATATTGAATCAAGAGTTGAAAGTTTGCTTGTTACAAACTGAGCAATTTCCTTCATTGTCTTTTCTTCAATAATTACTGTGAAGTCAAAGCCACCTGACATTAAATATACTGCCTTAACTTCGTCATATCTCATAATTCTGTCAGCGATGTCATCAAAACCTGTTCCTCTTTGTGGTGTAACCTTTACCTCAATTAAAGCTGTAACTCTGTCTTCGTTAGTCTTTTCCCAATCTATCATAGTGTAATATCCGCATATTACTTTTTCTTTCTCCATGTCCGCTATGGCATTGGCGACTTCTGCTTCCTCCATACCTAACAAAATCGCGGCCTCTTTAAGATCGATTCTGCTTTTGTTTTCAATTAATCTTAAAATTTCTTCTCTCTTGCCTTCTTTCATGCCATAATCTCCTTTACTAAAAAATTTGTCGTACCTTGCCATTATACAACAAGTTACATATATTAACATAGACTTTTATTTATATTTTTTTGATTTTTTTTAACATCATATATACAAATCAATAAAATAGCTTTACTTATACTTTTGGAAAACTTCTTCTAGCTGGTTATGTCTTGGTGGCTCCAAAAACCTTCTCTCGTCACCATGTACAACCACTCTATCGTTTCCGTCAGTGATTTTTCCAATAACATTTGCATAAAATCCATTGTCATTTAGCAATGCAGCTAACCCGGTTCCATTTTCTGTAACAAAAAGCACAGCCCCTGTGCCGTCAACCAGATAAGGATTGTAATCAAACAATTCTGCTATCTCAACTGTCTCCTGCCAAACAGGAATCTTTTCAAGTTCTATCCGGATGCCTTTATCTATGGCAGATGCTAATTCCCACGCACTTGAGAAAACGCCTCTATCTCCCACACAATGTGCAAACTTGCAATGTTCTTTTCCACAATATTTAACCTTAATACTTTTCCCATCACATCGTGCCTGTTCGCCTTGTTCTTCCGTATAGGATACATTCTTGCCATCTGATTCCAGCACCGCATCCATGATTGGTTTCACATCTGTAAAATCACTTATTTCCAAGCAATCATCCACAAACTTAGCGTTAAACTTTTCTTTTATTTGGTTCAAATATTTTTTCGTCATTATTGATGTGGCACCAATTGCAATTGTGCCTGCCATAACTACTTCCATGCCCGGTTTTATATCTGAGGTGGACCATGTTTTTTCTGCTATGCCTAATACATTTATATGAACCATAGGTTCTGTAATGTCACTAATGTAAGTTTTGCATTGCATAATTTGTAACGAATGCATTTGGGCACTTTCATTAAAATTGCGTACTATTCGTCCCAGTTGTTTTTCAGGAAACTCTTCCGGTATTGTTATTTCCAACTGAAGGTATTTAGGCGTGCCGCCCGCCACATAAATTTCATTTATTGATTTTTGAACGTAGAACTCTTCCGCGCCTTTAAACCAGCTTAATATAAAATTAGAAGACATTACTGCCGTAACATCTTCTAACTTAATATATGACGCATCTACACCCACTTTTATTCCCTCAGTTTTGTCAGTAACTTTTTTTAAAACTGAACGCTTATAAGCGATTTCAGAAATTTTTTCTGTTTTCATAGATGTACCACCTTATTCAGATTTTTTGTCTTTATCCTTGCTTGGACTTTTCTTTGTACTTGAGCTAGTATTCTTAGTACCTACTAAAGTTGTTGTCGGTGCCATTGCGTATGTACTTGTATGTACTAATTCTTTGCTTACCTGTTTTCCGTTCTCGTATGTAATCTTGTATAATTCAGCAACATAACCTACATGACCCGGTGTAACTTTCTTTGTTCCTGCCGGTAATGTTGGATCCTTCTTTGTTGCCGTCTTAATTGGAATAGTCTTGGTAGTCTTACTTACATATTCAACTGAATGACCTTTCTTTCTTGTGTCATGACCATAAATGTTGAATGTTATAGCACCTTCTGTATAAACACCCTGCACATAAATTGGTGCATCTGTGTTATTTTCAAAAACTAAATCCTTGTAATCACCTGCTAATGCAGCGTCCGCTGATAATGGAACATAAGATACTGCCATTGAGTGTGGATATCTCTCAACCACCTTAATTTCTGCATTAAGTAAAGCATTGTATAAAGTGCTTGATACCTGACAGATTCCTCCACCTAAACTATCAACCACAGAACCTTCTGAATATGTACCTGCCGGCTTCCAGCCATTGTCCTCTGTCCATGGTACTAAATGTTCATTACATGAGAATCTTTCTCCCGGATATACAACGTTGCCGTTTAACTTTTCTGCACCATTTCTGATGTTTGCGTTACGGTTTACAACACCTGCAGTAAACTGCGTTGTATAACTACCCATTGGTGTGTTAGAAACTTTCTTACAATCCTTTGTTGTGTACTTAGGTTTTGTAATCTTTGTAGTTGCTTCTAACTGAATGGCAGACTTCTTATCCCACTGTTTTTCTATGTATGAAACAAGCTGATTTACTGTCGTTTCATAATCCACTTCACAGCCTTCTTTTTCAGCAATAATCTTAAATCCATGACCTGTTGCCTCTAAAGAAGCATTTTTTGCATCAACGTTAAAAGCTTTACATAACTCTTCCAATTTTGCTTTCATTTTCTTCTGGTCAATGCCCATTTTCAGTTCAAATGTCTTACCATTTTTCTTTAAATCAACACTGTCCTTGTATCTTTTTATAACATTACCTTGTTTTCCTACTTCCATTACCTGTTCCACAAGTTCCCTATTCTCCCACTTGTAGCCCAAATCTTTCAAGGTAGTAGTAATTTTGTCCTTGTTAATCCGTAACTGTACTTTTATGTTTGTTTTTTTCTTCACATGGCTCTTTACGGCTTTTTTTACTTCCTTTTCTGTCATGTCACCAACATTAACAGAATCGATTTTAACTCCTTCTTTAACTACTTCATCAGAGTCTTCTGCTGCATTTACCACATAACCTATGCCTAATTGCATCATCACTACACAAAGGATAATGCATATTTTCTTTAATCCTTTCATTTTTCCTCCGAGTGTTTTCCTTTTGTAAATTAGTTTTTATTTTCTTATTTGTATTTTTATTCAAATGTCGGCCTGCGTATTCCAAAAAATGCAAGCCAACATAATTAATCAGATTAATTAAAAACTTGCAACCAATGTTACAACCATAGCTACAACAAGTATTAATGCAATTGCTCCTGCTATTATTTTCTGATTCTTTTTGTTATAAAAAAAGTTCATTTTTTCACCTCTTTGCTTTATTTTTACAGATTTTGTGCCTACTATGGCACCCTACTTTAGGAAAGTATACCATAACTATGTTATTTGTCCTAGTCAAAAATTTTGCCCTTTTCAGAAAGAATTTTGTCTATTTTTCTAGATGCTTCATTCTTTGTTAGCGTATCAATGTCAAAATCCATTTTTATTTGGTGATAATTCATTAAATCACGTAAATATTTTTTCTGTTTATCCGTAATTGACTGCATTTTCTTAACCTTGTAAGAAAACTCGTAAGGCTTAAAAACTTCCGGATTAGTTTCTCCAAACTGCTCTAACAAAATCAAATATAATTGTGACGTAACACTTGCATCATTAAACGCTCTATGATGATTTTCATCTTTTATTCCATAATGCTCACACAAGAAATCCAATGCCCTGCTTTCTAAATCAGGTAGAAGTTTTCTTGCAATTTTTAGGGTATCCATACCTGATTTTTCAAAAGTCAGTTTTTCGTTTATGGCATTTTGTTTAAGGAAGCTATAGTCGAATCTTATATTATGTCCTAAAAGTAAGTCATCTCCTGCAAATTCAATAAACTCAGGTAGAACCTGCTGGATCTTATCCTGTCCCTTAATCATTTCGTTTGTAATACCAGTTAAATCTGTAATTCGTTCAGGAATTGGTATTCCTGGATATATAAGTTTAGAAAAAGTTTCAACTTTCCTGCCGTCTCTTACTTTTACGGCTCCAATTTCTATAATTCTGTCCCACTTTGGTCTTACGCCTGTTGTTTCTATATCAACACAAACGTAATCTTTTATTAAATCCATTAATACTCCTTCTCTCTATTCATTCCCATCAACATACTTTGTTACATTTATAATATTTGCTGCCTTTGATAACGGATCTCTGTTTTTGTAATCAAACAATAAATACTTACCGTCAATCACCTCAATGTGTGTCATGTGCTCAAACTGCTTTGAATTGAATTCTTTATAGAAATCCATCTTTTCAAGCAATGCTTCATTTCTGTAAATACTTCTAATTTGCTTCTTATACTGTTCCTGATTTTTGGCAAAGGTCGGTCTTGATTTTGCATTTTCTCTTAAATAGAAATCAAATGTGAGAAGTTCCCTGAACCTCTCTAACTCTTCATTTTGCAAATTCAATGTTTTCTCGATAAATTCAAGAAGCAAATTGTATCTATTTACTCTTGAATGTTTCACGCCATTCTCACTGTTTTGCTTATAAAACTCTCCCAGCTTTTCAAACATTTCAAAGGGCGTCTCAAAATACTTGTCTAATGCCTCCATTGTATTTACAAACTGCAAACTGTTGTAATAAATTTCTACTACAGCCTCAACTTCTTTTAATTTCAGTACGTCATCAAAAGATACCCACTTAGTTTTAAGTACCTCATAAGGTGGTCTCTTACTATATTCTATTTCATATTTTGTTGCTTCAACTTCCATCATTGAGCCATGCAAAACCTTCAAAAATCCTAACTGTAGCTGGTCCGGTTTCATTCTGTAAACATCATTAAAAGATTTTCCAAAAGATTGGTAATCTTCATAAGGAAGTCCAACAATCAAATCTAAATGCTGATGTATATTTTTTCCTTTTTTTATAACAGACGTTATTTCTTCAATTTCCTTAATATCCGTTTTTCTGTTAATGGTTTCAAGTGTTTTTTCATTAGTCGACTGAACGCCTATTTCTAACTGAATCAACCCTGGTCTCATTGTTTTCATTAATTCAAGTTCTTCTTTTGTCGTTAAATCAGCCGCTATTTCAAAATGGAAATTGGTAATTCCATTGTCGTGGTCTTTTATATACTGCCAGATTTCCATGGCGTGATTTTTGTTACAGTTAAAAGTTCTATCCACAAATTTTACCTGTGCAGTGTTGTTATCAAGGAAAAACTGCAACTCTTTTTTGACTATATCTATATCCCTGAAGCGAATTCTTTTATCTATGGATGAAAGACAATAACTGCATGAAAAAGGGCAACCTCTACTTGTTTCATAATAGATTATTTTATTTTCAAAATCCTTCATGTCCTTGTACACAAAAGGAACCTTCGACAAATCCATAGGGCATGTATTTGGAATTTCAATAATTTCGTTGCCCTGACGATAAACCAACCCTTTTATATTTTTGTCCGTCAACTCGTCATCGTAGTTATCCAAAAATTCCTTAAAAGGCTCCTCCCCTTCCTGACACATAACGTAATCTATTGCCGGATTTTCCATAAGCACATTTCTTGGATTATAAGAAACCTCCGGTCCGCCCACTATTACAATGGTTTTGGGAGCTACCACTTTCAAGTCATTAATAACTTCCTTGGTAAGTGCAATGTTCCATATATAACAGGAAAAGCCCACCACATCTGCCTTCTCCGAATATATGTCAGACAATATTTCCTCCGGATATTGATTTATTGTGTATTCTTTTATTTTAATTTGGTGCTTGTTTAGACCGTATTTTTCGGCATAAGCTTTTAGACTGTACACAGCCAAATTAGAATGTATATATTTTGCATTTATTGCTACTAATAAAACTTTCATTTTACGCTCCTTGTTTTTGCTAATACAACAATAGTTTAATATGAAATAATTGTCAAAATTTCCATGAACTTTTTATAAGAAAAATATTTCCATAAAAAGTAAAGCCAGCCCAAGAATGTTGCTTGTCACATTCTACACACCGAATGCGTTCCCATTTGCAGCTATTTTCTTCTTTCACGAAGATGCCTCCCTAGTGGAACGTTTTTGTATAATAAGAAATCACTTCATAAATCCTTATTATACAAAAAATCGACCACAATAATTGTTTCTTACAATTACCATGATCGATTTCATTGCATCAAAAAAGCGGGTGATGGGAATCGAACCCACATATCCAGCTTGGAAGGCTGGTGTTCTACCACTGAACTACACCCGCGAATACTGCCTGGTTCCGGAATCGAACCAGAGACACGAGGATTTTCAGTCCTCTGCTCTACCAACTGAGCTAACCAGGCTTGCGATACCTCATATCTTGACGCACGTACGATTCTACACTACTTCATTCTAAAAGTCAAGCAAATCTTCTATAAAATTTTCCGTCCCCTTGCTGTGCCTTTTGCTCTGGAACCGTATAAAATAATTTCTTTTGCACCAAACTTTTTGCAAAGCTTCACCACTTCTTCTATTACTTATTCTGCTTTCATTAAAACCACCTATTTACAGTAACTCTCTTAGTTTGTCTAGAAACACCTATTTACAGTAACTCACTTAGTTTACTTAAAAACGCCTCTTCACCAAAAGTATTTATTTTAAGGAATACACCTTTGCTTCCTCCAGCAGAAATTGCTGAAACATAGACCTTATCGTCACCTGTTGTAAGCAATGTCACATTCAAACTAACTCTGTTTCCGCCTGTGTAGCTGTAGCGTTCAAATACTCGAACACTGCAACGTGTATCTCCTACTCTAATATTGCTGGAATCTTCCAAGGATGCTGAAACACTGCCTCCCATTATTCCTCTTTCAATCTTTTTTAATATTGTATCAAAATTTCCATGTACTACTTTTTCTAATTTTGCCATTTTTCTCCCCTTTTCTTCTGTCTCTTTTATAATATATGATTTTACCTCCTACGCTCAAATCATGACTACACATACATTTCCGTACTTAGCGCTCTCATAATCAATATACTATATTCTATTTTTTCCTACAATATAAAAGACCTTCTGTTTTTTGTAGCTTTTATATGTTTTCCAGTATTTTTTTATGATAAACAATATAATTTATCCAGGTAAAAATCATTAAAACCATATCTACAGTAGTTAATACCCAAACCACTTTTGTGTTCATGGCCGGGAATAACAAAAGTACAATTAATATTACATATGTAACAAATGTACATACCTTTCCATACCACTTTGCTCCTTCGATTTTGTGTCCTTTTCCAATTAGGATGGCTCCCATTATTGCCATATAGCCTTCTTTTAAAATATATAATGCTACCATATAAATAATCATTTTATACTTAAATGCCATCGTTAAAATAATGGCTCCTATTGTAATTTTGTCGGCTATTGGATCTAGCATTTTTCCAAAATCAGTAACCATGTTGAATTTTCGTGCAACTTTTCCGTCAAAAAAATCTGTCAAGCCTGAGACGATAATTGTTGCAATTACGGGCCAATACGGACCCCCTTGCAATGAATTATAGAAAAAACTCATGTATACAAAAACTAGAATTATTCTAAAATACCCCATTATGTTTGGGATTGAAAAATATTCTTTTACAAATTCATTTTTCATAGCTAATCAACTCCATTTAATTATTGTTTCCATCTTTAAAATTTCATAAAGCATTCCTGCTCCTATTTTCACTGCCATTAGTATACTCCAAAATTTATATTTTTAAAACAGAAAAGCCCTTGAAGTTTTCCTCCAAGAGCTTTTAAGACATGTGTCATATTCGTAGTTTCTTACTCAACCATTTTGGCTAATAATAACTTATCTTTCGTTTATTTATATGAATTTTTATTATTCACTTTTCTTTGACTTAATAATTTCAACTAAAGCTAATACTGCATTGATTAAACACCATACAGCCCAGATAATTAAATCTTTATAGCTACCCGCCATAGAGAATCCTGCTGCAGCACCAATTCCAAATAAAACAATAATTGCAATGTTTGCGCCTTTGCTTTCTTTGTTTCTTGTTGCGATTGATACTATTCCACCTGCAAGCAACATAATGGCTACAAGAACTCCGGCACTTCCGCCTACCTCACCATTTTCCTGTAAAGTATTACTTATTCCTGCTGCACATGACTGAAATGTAACAACAACAAATAAAATAATTGATAAAATTCCTGATACTAATTTCCATGTTTTCATAATTTCTTTTCTCCTTTAAATTAATTTATTTTTATATTTGCAGCCTATTTATAGCCTTTTTCAGCACCGTATTCTGCTTCTTCCTTTGTGAAGCCATCAAATTTTAACTGTTCTATTAAGCTGTCTTTAGAAAATGACATTGTCTCCATGTATTGTTCAGCATGTTTAACAGCCTGTTCTTTCCAATCTGCTCCACAATTTTCAACACCATACTCACGTTCTTCTTTTGTGAAACCTTCTGCCTTTAACTGACCTGATAATCCTTTTTTAGAAAATGACATTGTATCTAAATATTCTTTTGCCTTCTTTAATGCCTGCTTCTTCCAATCCGCTCCACAATTTTCAACAGCATACTTAATTTCTTTTTTACTATACTTCTCGTATTTTAACTGTTTCTCTAAACCACTCTTCGAAAAAGCTGTAACGCTTAAATAACTTTCAGCGCTTCCTAACGCATTTATTTCTCCTACGCTGGCAGATGATTTTGTTTCCTTTTTTTCTTCTTTATTTGTACTTTTCTTATCGTTGCTTTTTTCCTGACTTTCAGTTTTCTGAGTTTCTTCATTTTTGTCCCCTGAACTACCTGCAGAACCTGATCCCACTGCAGCAACTATTACAACAACAATTACCCAAAACCACCATTTTTTATAGATTGGTTTCTTTGTTACTTCTACATTTTCTTTTCCCATAAAATTACCTCCTAAAACAATGTAAAAAACTCACGTCACAATTATATTTGTATCAATATAATTCTACATTTTGTGCCATGAGTTTTGTTATGCTAATAGCATAATTGTTGTATTAATTTGTAGGCGGGAGAACTGTGGTTGCAATCCCCCAAAAAACAATCATTATAAGAAGCCCCACACCTATTTGATACAGTATTCGTGATAGTCTTGAATTAAACTGTCTAGGCGGCAATCGTCTTGCAATATCTCCTATATTTGCAAAGTACATATATGGTATTATGCAACCAAGCATATAAAAAATCCCGCCTATGACTCTTTGTAACTGTGTATTGTATTTATATTCAATGAATACTGAATATGGTGCATACAAAATCATTCCATACATCATAATTGCAATTATCATAAAAATAAAATTACCTCTTCTAAATCCAGGAATTGTTTTTATGAAATATTTTAGTGTAATTTTCGGTAATTCATCACTTTCACCATTGTTATTCTCAGTGCCAAACTCCATATCATTATAGCTACCGCTTCCGAAACCATTATCTTTTATTTTTTCTAATTCATTCTTTAGCTGTTCGACATTTTCATAACGGTTTGCAGGATCCATTTTCATACATTTGGCAATTATTTTATCCAATTCACTAAAAGAAGATAACTCTTTTAGAACCCCACCAATGGAATATATGTCACTTCGATTAGTTGTTTGGGCGAACCCGTACTGTTCCGGTGCAGCATATCCCACAGTGCCTAGCAAAGTTGTGTCGTGGGTTGCGTTTTCATTTTCTTTTCTTGAAATATCAAAATCAATAATTTTCAAGCTACCTTCGTTTGTAATTATTATGTTTTTAGGTTGAATATCTCTGTGTACAAGGTTTAATTTATGCATAGGTGCTAAGCCTTCACATAAAGCTATCCCTACATCAACAACCTGTTCTAAAGTTGCCTTTTTTTCCCGAAAATAATCATCCAGTCTTTTTCCATTTACATACTCTTCAATCTCTATGGTTTTATCCTCATCCCGAAAGCACTCTAGCACTTTTATAAGATTTTTATTTTTTATACTTTTTAAGAGACTGTAAACAGAAAAGCTTTCCTTTCCCATTTCCTTTTTTACCACAATTTCTCCGGTGTCTTTGTTTCTCATTAAAGATGTTCTGCATTTTTTTGTATCCGATAATACCGATAACTCTTCGTATTTTAAAAGATAATACTCCATTGTAAAATTCATAATTTTTTCCTATCTATATCCTGAAGTTTCTTTTGTTCTTCTTAAATTTATAATTAAACTACATTTAATTATAGCATATCTTATCTATTACTCATTCATTACTTTTTTACTATTACTTTTTCCATTACTTTGTCACATGACAATTTTCAATCAGGAATTTTAATTATCCTATTTTACTATTTTATTTTTCTACTTTAGTGTTTGCTTACCTTTCCGTTTATATTGTATAATATTATGGTGACAAACTGCTTACTACACTTTGGTGGCAAAGCCCATTTCAAGCCTTTGAATATATATTTATTTCTGCTAATTTGGTAGAAATTATGCTGTCAGCATAACAAAATATTTGTCACAAAATGTATAATTTTAATTGAGTATCAAAATAATATTAAAGGACGTTGAATATACATATGAAGACTACTGATGAATTAATTAAAGTCTTAGAAAACAGTGATAATCTTGAGACATATTTAGAAAATAATAAAGATAACTTTTCTAACATTTCTTTTACAGAATATTTGAATGCTTTAATGAAAAAATATAATCTTTCAAAATCTCAGATAATTAACAACTCAAATATTCAGAAGAATTATGCTTATCAGATATTTGATGGTTCTAAAAAACCTTCAAGAGATAAAGTTTTGTGCCTTTGTTTTGCTATTGGTTTACATATGAAAGAAGCTAATACACTTTTAACTCTGGCCGGACACAGTATTCTTTATCCTAGAATTAAACGTGATAGTATAATCAGCTTTGGGTTAGAAAAGAAAGCATCTTTAATAGACATTAATATTACACTTCACGAAATGGATGAAGCAATTCTTGAATAACTGAATACTAGAATATAGAAATAATATAACTATATTTCTATAAGATATTTTAAAAAGCTAAATATAAAAAGTAAAACCTTAAAGATTAACCTAAACTAATCTTTAAGGTTTTTGTTTTTTTAATGTTATTTATTTGGATTTTATCTTTGTCCAAAGACTTGCACAATATTCCTTTATATCCCGTTTCTGATATCTGAATTCTTCATTCTTTGGATTAGATGTATCCGGTGCACAGCCGGGATTTCCAGCGTACTCCTCGTCCCGATAATACTCGTATACAGATTGCACTGCACTATCATATCCAATATATGCAGTATTCTGCTTTGCCACATCTTTCTCTAGAAAATAATTCATAAACTTGTATGCTAAGTCTGTGTTTTTGCAACTTTTCGTCATAACCATGGCATCTGTCCACACATTGCTACCCTGTTTTGGTACAAAAAAGCTCATATTTTCATTTTCGGAAATTATATAAGCCCCATCTCCTGAATAAACAACTGCCATCGCCTTGTTACCGGAAATCATGTTATCAATAACGTCATCACCTACATAAACAGGTTTCATTGTGTCTCTCTGTTTTTCCAGCCAACTATAAGCCTTTTGCAACTGCTCTTTGTTTGTAGTGTTCATTGAATATCCTAAACTCTTTAAGGCAACCATGAAAGAATCTCTCTCTGAATCATACATATAAATCTGACCGCTGTACTTTTCGTTTTTGAGAATATCCCAACCTGCCTCTAAGTCTTTTTTATCCACTTTTGTTTTGTCATAAACAATACCTACTGTTCCCCAGTAATAAGGGACTGAATATTCCTGCTTTTTGTCAAACTCTCTGTTTAAAAGAGCCGGTACAATATTTTTCTTATTTGTTATTTTGCTCCAGTGGATTTTTTGCAGTTCACCTTCTTTGATTAAACGTTCAATCATGTAATCTGAAGGAACCACAATATCGTATTCTGAACCACTTTGAAGTTTAGTATAAAGTGATTCATTAGAATCATAAGTTTCATAAACTACCTTGCAGTCATACTTCTCCTCAAAGTTATCAATTAACTTAGTATCAACGTATTCACCACTGTTAAAAACCCTAAGAACAGGTCGGTTGTTAATATGATAAAATTTTGTAATACATAAAACTGTCACCAGACATGCTACAACCACACCACCTGTAATTGCAACTTTCTTAAACACACCTGAAGATGCATTTTCCATTGTGACTTTTTCTGCTCGTTTTCTTTTTACAATCTTAGGCACAAACTCAACCAAAACAAGAATGATTACAACCACAAGAATAAGCAGTGTTGAAAGTGCATTAATTGTTGGGTTAGTTCGTTTTGTCATGTTGTAAACTACAATTGATATATTAGAAACGCCATTTCCTGTTACAAAATAGGAAACAACGAAATCGTCAATTGACATTGTAAAAGCTAAAAGCATACCGGCAAATATCCCCGGCTTAATCATTGGAAGAATTACTTTTGTTAACGCCTGAAAAGGTGTTGCACCTAAATCCATTGCCGCGTTTGCAAGATTGTGGTCCATTGTTTTTACTTTCGGATACACACTTATAATTACATAAGGTGTACAAAAAGCTATATGTGCCAAAAGCATTGTCACATAGCCTCTCTCCATTCTTGCAGATGTGAACAAAATCATTAATCCGATTGCCGTTACAATATCAGGATTCATAATCGGCATATTGTTTACATTTAAAAGCCATTCTTTTACAACTTTTCTGCTTCTTGACAGACCGATTGCCGTAATTGTTCCAAGAACTGTCGACACCAAAGTTGCAATTATTGCAATACTGATAGAAACATAAACTGCCGAAATAATGTTGCTGTCAGTTACTAATTTCTCATACCATTTTAAAGAAAATCCCGTAAATTTAGTTAAGGACTTTGATGAATTAAATGAAAATATCATTGTCACCAAAATCGGTAAATAGAAAAACAGGAACATTAGCGCTATATAAAGTTTTGGTCCTATGGAAAGTTTTTTCTTCATTACATGCCTCCCTTGTTATCAGGATCAATCTTGTTCATTATGCGCATCATAAATAAAATGACTATTGCCAAAATTACTGAAATTGCACTTCCGAAATTCCAATCTCCCACTGAAATAAACTGATTTTCAATTAAATTACCAATAAGTACAAACTGATGTCCACCAAGTAAAACAGGAATAACGAAGGCTGATATTGATAATAAGAATACCATTGTTACACCATTAATTACACCCGGCAACGACAGTTTCAAAGTTACTTTTGTAAATACTTTAAATCTGCTGGCGCCTAAATCGCTGGCTGCCTCAATTAATGAATAGTCCATTTTTGCAAGGGATGTGTGAATTGGTATTACCATAAACGGCACCAAATCACACACAAGTCCCATAACTACTGAAAAGTTTGTGTACATCATATTAACAGGATTAAGTCCTATCATTTTCAAAAATGAATTTACAATTCCGTTATCTGACAACAGACTAATCCATGCATAAGTTCTTAAAAGTGTGTTAATCCACATTGGAATTGTAACCAGCAAAATCAAAATACTCTGTGAATTTTCATCAAATTTTGCAATAAAATATGCCATTGGGTATGCCAATGCAAGACATATTACTGTTGTTATTACACCCATTTCAAGGGATTTTACAAATACACTTACATACACAGGATCTAAGATTTTTCTAAAATTATCTAATGTCAAATGAATTGTAAGTAATGAATTGTCTCCTGATGTAATGGAATAAAGCACTATTAAAACTAAGGGTAGTGCAATAAGCAAAAACGACCATATAATATATGGCTTTACCATTCCTTTGTAATGACTCATATGCGCCTCCTTAGTTATCCATCTTGTGCATTACCTGTATATCAAATGGATCAATTGTAAGTCCGATAACACTACCCATTTCGATATTTTTTGTTGTATGCACTTTATATTTTCTGATATTTGTCTCCACAAGATATTCATAGTGAACACCCATAAATATTTTTGACACAATTTTGCCTGAAACTTTTCCGTCCTGTGGTTCTACCACCTGCATGTCTTCAGGTCTAAGCACAACTTCAATATTTTCGTTTTCTTTAAAGCCCTTGTCCACGCACTCCCACTGTACATCGTCAAAAACTACAAGGCAGTCTTTTGGCATTACACCTTCAATTATATTTGACTCCCCAATGAAATTTGCCACAAATCTGTTTTGTGGTTCGTTGTAAATATCCATTGGTGTACCAATCTGCTGTATGATTCCGTCATTCATTACAACAATTGTATCTGACATTGACAAAGCCTCTTCCTGGTCATGAGTTACAAAGATAAATGTAATTCCTACTTCCTTTTGAATCTTCTTAAGCTCCGCCTGCATGCCTTTTCTAAGTT
The DNA here is from genome assembly GCF_003477765.1 of Eubacterium sp. AF34-35BH. Taxonomy (NCBI): domain Bacteria; kingdom Bacillati; phylum Bacillota; class Clostridia; order Eubacteriales; family Eubacteriaceae; genus Eubacterium; species Eubacterium sp. AF34-35BH. The sequence goes on along the minus strand of NZ_QUDZ01000001.1, from coordinate 291,300 downwards.
TTGCATCCAATGCCGCTAGTGGTTCATCCAAAAGAAGAACTTTTGGTTCATTTACCAAAGCCCTTGCTATGGCAACTCGCTGCTGCTGACCACCTGACAGACTTGTAATATCTCTGTTTCCAAAGCCGGCAAGACCAACTAACGCAAGCATTTTTGTTACCTTCTCATCAATTTCCTTCTTATCTTTTTTCTTTAAATTAAGACCAAAAGCAACATTATCATGAACATTCAAAAACGGAAATAATGCATACTTCTGAAAAACTGTATTTACCTCACGTTTGTAGGCGGGAACTTTTGCAATATCCTCACCGTTAAACATTACCTGACCATGACTTGGTTCTTCGAATCCTGCAATGATTCTAAGTATTGTTGTTTTTCCACAACCACTTGGTCCTAACAGTGTTAAAAATTCATTTTCATAAATATTTAAGTCGATTCCTTTTAACACCTGATTATCGCCAAAATTCTTTGATAAATTCTTTAATTCTATAATCTTTTTTCCCATTTACACACACGCTCCAAAAATAATCAACGCTACTATATAAAACATTTGTATTAAAGTCAATATATTTCTGAAAAGAAGAAATAAAAAGAACAATGCTTTATAATTTAAAAACATTGTTCTTTCTAATCACTTTCTATATTTAATATTAAACTTCTTTTTTATCTAACTTTAAGCTTCTTTTCTTTGCTATATCCTGTAACAGATATCCCAAGAAAATCAAGACACTTAAAATTGTAACAATTAATCCCAGTATGAAGAACGGTGCCATGTATTCCACACGTATGTTATGGTTTCCTTTTGAAAGTTTAACACCAAGATACGCTATACTTGAACTGAAAGTATCTGTTTTCTTTCCGTCAACGTATACTGTGTAGCCTTTACTGTAAGGAACCGACAGCTGTAGAATTTCATCCTTGTCAGCCTTAATTGTTCCTGTAATAAGATTTGTGTCCATCTTAACATTTTCAAGAGTATTTTCTTTTAGCTTGTTAATTCGGTTTGCATACTCCGAAATAGGTATTGTAACTGCATAGGCATCCTTGAAGTAGTATTTTCTCTTTTTATAAAACTTCAATCTAAACTGATTCTGCTCTTCTTTGGAGTAACCTAAATTAAGTACGTTTCCTCTTTTTACAAAATAGTTATCAGTCTTTGTTCCAATAACACGTAATCTACCATATCCATGTCGGCTGTTAAATTTTGCAGCATGTCTGTCTACACTTGTATCTTTAGCATAAACATTGTCAAAAACTATATAACTTTGGCTGTTCTTTTCGCCATCAAATGAGCATTTGTAAATGCCACCTTTGTGTGCTTTCATTTTGAATTGGTTAATCTTCTTTTTCTTTTTAATTTTAACCTTGTCAATTTTCTCAACTTTCAAAGGTAGTTTCTTCACTGTAACTGACTTTGATTTATTTTCAATTCCATCTACTTTATTATCTACAACTGCACTTCCAAGTAATGCATATTCTTTCTCAACTAATGAAAGCTTATCGTACTGCTCTCTGGTCATATAATTGGAATATGTTACTCCAAGAGAGAGGGCATATTTATTTTCATAAATATTGTAGGTAACGCCGTCTGAAACTTTTGTATCTATTTTTTCAAAACCATAAGGCTTTAAAAAGCCGTATGTTACATAATATTTAATTCCTGCTAAAGCCATCAAACCTGAACGTGTTTCAAGCCCCTTCATTACATAGGTCTTGTAATAGTTGGAAATACCTGTTGATACATACAAATCTGACATACCACTAGGTATAACACTCCAATAAAATCCCGGCTGGTTAAAACCAAAATATGTGGAGCTGTTTTTCATATCAATATCTCTCTCGATTCGGTAAAATGAATCATCCTTTATTTCAGATGCTACTTTTGCCCCATTAATTCCCATATAATTATCAAGATTGCCGCGGTCCACATAAGTTGCACAGGTAAATAATTCCTTTGAACTAAATAGACCGTAACTGTTGCATGCTATGTTTATAGCTGCTACCAAAGTTATTCCATATAAAAGTATATATGAATATTTCTTATTTCTTATTAAGAAATAAACCACTAAGATAATTGTCGCAATGATTGCCAGTATTGCTGCTTCATAGCACACAAAAGGCTTTCTTTGTGTTTTTCCAATTAGAAAAGCAATCACACCTGCTACCAGCATTAAAATGCTTGAAACTATAGCCGGTATTTTCTTTATTTCTTTTAGTCTGTCAATTGATATGGCAAGCATTATTGACAAAACAAGTGCCATACCATAACTAAATCTCATTGTTGGATATGAGAAGCCATTCATTACTTTTCCAACGTATGGCGAGCATAGCATTAGTAGTATTATTAAAAAACCTAATATAATTTTTCTGTCTGATTTTTTCCAATTGGCAATTATAATGATAATCCCCAAAATACCAAGTATACCAATGCCCGGTAAACACCAGTCATTTAAAGCACTTGATGACACAAACATACTTTTAAACATTATCTTAAAATATTTGCTACTGCCGATTAATGGTGGTGTTACTAATTTTGCACTGTTTCTCTGATTGTTAAGGAATGCATAAACTGATGGAAATAATATAACTGCTGCCATTGCAATTCCCCAGATGTAAGCCAAAATTATTTTGCCGATTTTTACAAAAAACTTCTTTATTCCTTCTGACTTGTACATTCCAATTTGTCTAACGAAGAAATAAATTGCCGCCATTATTGTACTCATGTACATAAAATAATAATTGCTTGCAAATGCAAAAGCAACTACCATTGCAAGTGTACCTATCTTTTTGTTTTTTATTATTTTTTCCACACCTGCAATTAAAAGTGGCAAATACATTAAGCCGCAGAAAAACATTGGATGTCTGATTCCGCCTATTAGTGCGAAACCTGAAAACGCATACAAAAGTGATGCCGGCAAAACAGAATAAATATTTGTTCTACCTATTGTTTTGCATAAATACGCAACTGCCAAACCACTTAAATACATTCTTACAAGTGCCAGAATCTGATATGTTAATTCTAGCGAATCCTTTGGGAAAAACACTGTTAATAATGTAACAGGGTCTCCAAGTCCATAATAATTAAGGGTTCCAATTACATCAAATCCCTGTCCTATGGTGTAATCTACCATAGCAAATTTCCCGGTTGTAAAAAATGTTATAAGAGCCTGTCTTATGTATTTCAATACAACCACATGCTGAAATGCTCCATCAACATTCCAAATAAAAGTCTTGCCACTTTGGGCAAAAACATAACTTAGCCAAGAGGCTAACCCTACAAACAACAAAGTATAGGCAAGTAAAAATATCCCCGCCTTTCTTGCTTTACTATAATTTTTCATTTTTTCTTTTCTCCTTTTAGTCATCAACATTTTATCACAATTTTCTCTTTCTGTCATCTTTAACCTGCTTTTTACTTAAATTATCGTGAACTACTTTTTCTTTAAATTATTTGCTCTTTCTTTTGTTATAATTTTGTAGTTCCCAAGTTGTTCTAATAAGAATAACGTAAAAATTGCGAAAAATATTGCATTTAAATAAGAATTAATTAAAACTTAAGGAAATCTTAAGATATGAACGGTAGGGCGAAAAAATCGCTGTATCAATTATTTGATACAACGATTTTTATTATTTATTATTTAATTATTTATGTTTTTTTAATTTCTGTCTGATACCAATATATTCTTTAATAATGTCTAGCCTCTGTTCTGTGCGTCTACTAAATTCTTGCTATGGTAAATTTCTCTAAGCTTTGGCTTTTCGATTTTTCCTGTGGCATTTCTTGGTACTTCCGCAAAAATCACCTTTCTAGGTCTCTTATATCTTGGAAGTTCCTTACAGAATTCATTAATTTCTTCTTCTGTGCATTCTGTATCAGGATTTAATTCAATGATTGCTGCGGAGATTTCACCTAAACGTTCATCCGCTAAGCCGATTACGGCAACGTCCTTTATTTTTGGATGCTTGCTTAAGAAGTTTTCAATCTGTACAGGATAAATATTTTCACCGCCACTAATGATAACGTCTTTCTTTCTGTCAACTAAGTAAATAAAGCCGTCTTCGTCCATTTCAGCCATATCACCTGTGTAAAGCCAGCCATCCTTTAAGCAGGCTGCTGTTGCTTCCTCATCATTATAGTAACATGTCATAACTCCGGGACCTTTTACAATAAGTTCTCCAACTTCACCCTGAGCCACTTCATTGCCATCTGTATCAACTATCTTTGCTTCCCAGCCATAGCCGGGGATACCAATAGCACCTACTTTATGTATGTTTTCCACGCCTAGATGTACGCAACCAGGTCCAATTGATTCGCTTAAACCATAGTTTGTGTCGTACTGATGATGTGGAAAATATTCTTTCCAACGTTTAATCAGACTCTGTGGAACAGGCTGTGCTCCAATATGCATCAATCTCCACTGGTCTAAATTATAATCTTCTTTTTTAATTTCTCCTCTGTCTAATGCAAGAAGAATGTCCTGAGCCCAAGGAACTAATAACCATACAATTGTACATTTTTCATTAGAAACTGTTTCCATTATTGTTTTTGGTGTTACACCTTTTAGAAGGACTGCCTTGCCACCTGTTAATAAGCTACCGAACCAATGCATTTTTGCACCTGTATGGTAAAGAGGTGGTATGCACAAAAATACATCATCTTTTGTTTGTCCATGATGATTCTGTTCAACCTTTGCTGCATGCATAAGGCTTTCGTGATTATGTAAAATAGCCTTTGGAAATCCTGTTGTACCTGATGAAAAATAAATAGCTGCATCGTCCTTGTCTGTGATTTTCACGTCCGGTGAAAGTGATGAACAGTTAGATACCAATTCATTGTAATCCTCGGCAAATGATGGACAGTCACCGCCTACATAGAAAAGAATTCTCTTTTCATCTATTTCATCAACTATTTCCTCTAATCTTCCAATAAATTCAGGTCCAAAGAAAAGCACGTCTGTTTCTGATAATTCTAAACAGTATTTAATTTCATGTTCGTCAAATCTAAAGTTCATTGGAACTGCCAAAGCTCCCATTTTCAAAATACCAAAGTAAATAGGTAACCATTCTAAACAGTTCATCATAAGAATGGCAACTTTGTCTCCTTTTCTGACACCACGACTAATTAACAAATTAGCAACTCTGTTTGCCTTTTCGTTAAATACATGCCATGTAATTTCTCTTCTATATTGCTGACGCAAATCCGGCTGAATCAATTCATATTCACGCCATGTAACTCTCTTTTTCTCCTGAATTTCAGGATTAATTTCTACTAAAGCCACATCATCTGCAAATTCTTTTGCATTTCTCTCCAATAATTCTGTAATTGGCATTTACTTGTCCTTCTCTCTCTTTATTTTGATGTATAACATTATCTATAAATGTTATTTTTAGTTTCTACACTAAAACATTGTCTATGAATATTGTTTCATTTCTGCAATATAACACTGCCTGACAATGTTACGTTTTTAATTTCTTCTATGTTAGAACTTCTTAATTATGATTTATAGTCTAAATGCCTTATAATCTCTAACCTAGAAAAAATTAAATAAGTTATTTGCGTTTTCGCCTAAAATAATTTTATTTTCTTTTTCTGATAATCCTACTTTTTCAAAATCTTCCAAAGCCTGCTTTTGGTCGTACCATGGAGTGTCTGTTCCAAAAATAACTTTGTCTGCCCCATGTTTTCTGACTATTCTCGCAAATTGTTCCTGTGATATTTTTACAGGGAATTTTTTATTTAATACAACTGCTGTGTCAAAATACATTGGAAGACCGGCTAATTTTTCTTCTACTTCATCCCACATTCTCCAACCGCCTAAATGTGCCAAAATAAGCTTCTCCGGCTGAATGTGTTTCCACAAATTAAGAACCATGTCAGGGGTACAATGCACTCTGCTTGGTAAACCTACGTCCTCACCTGCATGTACAATAATTCCCAAGTCTTTGTTTGCTGCGTAATCAATTAATCTTAAATACTTTTCGTCATCAAAAAAAGTATTCTGATAGTCAGGATGAATTTTTATGGCTTTTAAATCCATTGCCACAATGTCATCAATTATCTCTTTGTAATTCTCGCAATTAGGATGAATTGCCCCGAAATAAAAGATTTTGTTTTCTGACATTTTTTCATTGTATTCCACTGATAGTCTGTTAATTTTTTCAGGCTGCCTTGTGTTGGTAGCTACGGGACAAACCACTGACAGGTCTATGCCTGCATTGTGGGTGCTTTCTATTAATCCCTGCAATGTTGGTATTCTCTCGTGTTTTACCACCATCTTCTGACCTTTTAAGATTTCTTTTTCCATGTTGGCTATAGTCTTATCTGCTATAGCCTCAGGAAATGTATGTGCATGAATATCAATTATCATTAACCTATTTCGTAACCTCTCTCAAATGCTTTTACGTTGATGTCAATTGTTTTTGGTGGAACTTTTTTCTTTATTACTTCAATCCACTGTTCCTTCTCAAAATCCATTTTGCTTGCTGCAACACCAAGAATAATTACGTTAAATACTCTTGAATTACCTAATTCTAAAGCTTCTTTCTGAGCATCAACTGATATAACTTTATATTTCTCAGAAAGATGTTCAATTATACCTTCAGGGTATTTTGCTACACCTGTTACAACAGGCATAGGATCTATTTTCTGATCATTTACAATAATTACTCCGTCTTTCTTTAAGAAATGTGCGTAACGTAATGCCTCTAATTTTTCAAAAGCAATAAGCACATCTGCCTGACCTTCTTCAACAATTGGCTCTGTTACTTTTTCGCCATATCTTACATAAGTAACAACGCTACCGCCACGCTGTGCCATACCGTGTACTTCTGAAAGTTTTACATCATATCCGTTTTCTACAGTGATACCACCTAAAATTCTACTTGTAAGGAGAGTACCCTGACCACCAACGCCTACTATCATAATATTCTTTGTTTCTGCCATGATTATTCTCCTCTTCTTTCTAATTCAATTGCTCCGAATTTACAGTTACTCATACAAAGTCCACAACCGTTACACATTGTCTTATCAATTGCAACTGTTCCGTCTGCATTCTTTGTCATTGCAGGACAACCTGGAACTAAACACTGACCGCATTTTACGCATTTTTCAGGAATTGTGTAACACTTGCCCTTTGGAACAAATGATTTTAACAATGCACATGGTGACTGTGAAATAATTACAGAAACTTCGTCTCTTGCAACTTCTTCTTTTACAACCTTTGCTAATCTTTCAACATCAAATGCATCAACAACTTCTACGTGCTGTACACCTAATGCCTTACATAAATCTACTAAATCTACTGCATAAGCCGGTTCTCCTGCTAAAGTCTTTCCTGTAGCCGGATGATCCTGATGACCTGTCATACCCGTTGTTGAGTTGTCGAGAATAATAACTGTTCCTGTTGATTTGTTGTATACCATGTTCATAAGTGAGTTTACACCTGTATGTAAAAATGTACTGTCACCTATTACTGCAACCCAATTCTTAATGTATTCTTTACCTTTTGCCTTCTCCATACCATGAAGAGTTGAAATACTTGAACCCATACATAATGTAGTATCAACTACTCCAAGTGGATTAACTGCACCTAATGTGTAGCATCCAATATCGCCTGCTGCATGAATTCTTAATTTCTTTAATACTGAATATGTACTTCTATGTGGACAACCAGGACAAAGAATTGGTGGTCTTGCAGGTGCTTCTTCTGCTTCTGCTATTTCCACTTTTTCCCCAAGGAGTTTTTCTCTTAACATGTTTGCACTGTATTCTCCCTGAATTGTAAATAAATTCTTACCATCACATTCAATTCCCATTGCCTTAACTTGTTCTTCAATTACAGGTTCAAGTTCTTCTACAACTACAACTCTGTCAACCTTGCTTGCAAATTCCTTAATTAAATCTTTTGCTAAAGGATGAACCATACCAAGTTTAAGCACTGATGCATTTGGTAATGCTTCTTTTACATACTGGTAAGGAATACCACTTGTAATAATACCGATACTTGTGTCGTTGTATTCAACCTTGTTAATATCTAATGTGCATGCATCTTTTTCTAGTCTCTTCATACGTTCTTCTACACGTACATGTGCCTTAATTGCGTTTCCTGGCATCATTACATTTTTTGCAACATTTCTTTCGTAAGGTTTGTCTTCTACTTCTACTCTATCTTCTAAATTAACAATTCCCTGTGAATGAGCAAGTCTTGTTGTTGTTCTTAAAATAATTGGTGTATCGTATTCTTCTGATATTTCATACGCTCTCTTTGTAAACACTCTTGCTTCTTCACTGTCTGATGGTTCAATAACGGGAATCATTGCCGCACGACCTACCATTCTTGTATCCTGTTCGTTCTGTGAACTGTAAATTCCCGGATCATCTGCAACAACTACTACCATACCACCATTTACTCCAATGTATGAACCTGAATAAAGTGGATCTGCTGCTACATTTAAACCAACCATCTTCATCATTGTCATAGAACGGATTCCTGCCATAGATGCACCGATAGCCACTTCGGCAGCAACCTTTTCATTTGGAGCCCATTCTGCATAAATACCATCATATTTCACTACGTTTTCACTTACTTCTGTACTTGGAGTCCCTGGGTATGCTGATGTCACCTTAACTCCTGCTTCGTAAGCACCTCTGGCAATAGCTTCATTGCCTAACATAATTGTCTTTTTACTCACTTTTATATCCTACCTCTCTTTTAAAATAGACACTTTTTTCACTGCTTTAAAGTCATAAAGTATATTATAATTTATCCATTTCTATAAGTCAATGAAACCCACCACTAGAAAAGGCATCCCTTTGTGCCTGTTCCTGCAACATGGGATGCCTTTTACTTCTACTGAAGTCTTTCAATCATAGCCACTAATGTGTCAATGTTTTCAAAGTTTTCTTCTGTTTTTTCTTCCATTGTTATTTCAATATCAAACTTATCTTCCAGTTCTGCAATTAACGCAATTATGTCCATGGAATCTAAATCTTCCGGAAGGTTCATGTCCTCATCGTTTACATCAATGTCTGGGCATATCATTTCTAAAATTTCAATAACTTCATCTCTCATATTCATTCTCCAATCTTTCTTTAATTATTTTCCAATGCTTTCAACTGTTTTCTTATGATTTTTCCATTGAAAGTTCTTGGAATTTCATCTATAACCTCAAAAGTCTTTGGCACTTTTAAAGATTCAAGTTTTGATAAAAGATACTTGGAAAGCTCTTTTTGATCCAGTTGATATCCTTCATTTAAAGTTACAAACAACTTAGGGGCTTCACCTGTTATTTCATCTTTAATCGGGATACATGCGCAATCTTTAATCATTTCATGCTTCATAGCTACTTCTTCTATTTCAGTAGGTGCAATTTTGATTCCACCCATGTTAATAACATCTCCCTGTCTGCCAAGAAGATACACTAAGCCATCCTCACCTAAGTAGCCTAAATCATTTGTATACACAACACCGTTTTCATCCATCACTTCTTTAGTAATTTCAGGTTCCTTGTAATAAGAACGCATATTCATTTTACCTTTAAAAGCAAGTATGCCCGGTTTTTCCAACGAAGCTTCTACTATATTTCGCTTGTCATCTACAAATAAGATTTCTGTATTAACTGTTGTTCGGCCAATACATTTTTTCTTGTGACCATATTTGCTAAATTCCAAAATCACTGTACAACCTGACTCTGTAGCCCCGTATGTATTGTACAATCTTGTAGTTGGAAACATTTTTGTTAATATTTCTTTATTTGTTTCAGACAATGGTGCTGAACCTAACTGAATATAGTGAAATTGATTATCATAGGTTGCAAATCTGTCCTTTGCAAATTTTAGAACCTGCTCAAGTATTGCAGGTACAAAAGTAATTGCTGTAATTTTGTATCTGTCTAATAATTTGAAAAAGTCCTCTACAAACTTGATTCCATCTGTTAAAACAATTGAACTTCCATTGTAAATTGCACCGTAAGATCTTCTTATTGCCAGGGAATGATTAATTGGTGTAGTAATCAATTCTATCTCATCCTTTTCCATACCAACACTGTCAATAACGTTTTGTGCAATAGCTACATTACACCCAAATGTAACTTCAATTCCTTTTGACTTTCCTGTTGTCCCTGTAGTAAACAAAATTTCGGACAAATCATCACTAGCCGGTAAACTAAATTCTTTTGAATTAACTGCTTCACTGTTGTCTGTATTTTCATTTGGTGTTACTGCCTCATTATTTTGGACAACCTTAAACATTTCCTTCAAACTAATATTATTAACAGTTGTATTCTTTACAGGTTTTTCTGCTAAATAAATATTTGAATCAACGAAATTCATTATTTCCATAATACGGTCGTCTTTTATGGCTTTTTCAAGAGGGCAAACAGCACCACCTGCTAGTTGTACACCGAAAACTCCTAACAAAAATTCAACTTTCTGTGCTCCTCGAATAACAACCATATCTCCTTTTTGTACGCCTTTTTCCTGAAGATAAACTGCCGCCTTTTTTACCATGTTCCAGAATTCTTTATAAGTAACCTGATTTTTCTTATCACCTACACATAATTTGTCAGGTGTTTTCTCAGCATTTATTTTTAATGCTTCAACAATTGAACTTATCTGTTCTTCCATTTTTGTGTCCTTTCTTCAATTAGAGATTACTAAAACTGTCCATAAACAAATGCTCCTGCATTATATCCTGAACCATATATACCAAATATAATAATTCCGAATATTAAACCAAAATATAATATCCAACGGAAAATAATATTCTGTTCGCAAATTACATCTCTAATGCCCTTGTTATCTTTATCAAATTTTTCCTGTAACATGCTAACACACCAAACTAACCCAATTAAAATAAGCGATAGTGTAAACCCATGTCTGTCCAGTCCAAAAGAATATAGGCTTTCGTCCCATAATGTATGTAATCCAAAATTTCTCAAATCAAAAGTTCTTTTGATAATCAATACTGCATGATGGAAACCTGCTGTAGATACAAAAAATATTCTACCAATGGCGGACAATAAGAATGTTCTTGCCATTCTAAATAAATTAAATGAAAAACATTCAGTGTTAATATGCAATAACTTATTTAATTTCTGTATTGGTACATCAAACACTGCTCCAAGTATAATCAAGATTCCATGATACACACCCCATAGCACGTAGCACATTGCCGCTCCATGCCACATACCTGTTACAATCCATACGCATGCTGCAGGGATTACTGTTGAAAATGCTCTTGATGCCTGATTGCCCCACTTCTTTCTTGTAAATCTGTTAATTGATTTACAAAGCTTCGACATTGAAACAGGATAAAGTAAATAATCCTTAAACCAGGCCCCAAGTGTAATGTGCCATCTTCTCCAAAACTCCGGCATGTTTTTTGAAAAATAAGGATGCCAGAAATTTCTTTCCAGCTCTATTCCAAAAATCTGTGAAACACCTCTTGCAATATCCATACACCCTGTCCAGTCTAAATACAACTGCATTGAAAAAAATATAATTGCAAGCACTAACGGTAAACCTGTAACCTCGTCCCACTTTGCATATACGCCGTTAGCGAAAATAGCCAACCTGTCTGCAATAACCATTTTTTCAAAATAACCCCATAACATTAACAGCAAACCTTTTTTTACTCTGTCATAATCAAACTTATATCTTTGATTAAACTGTTCTGCTAATTTGTTATATCTGCCAATTGGTCCCTGAACTATGTGTGGAAAATACGATGTGAACAAAGCAAGCTTCAAAATATTTTTCTCTGCTCTATATCGTTTCCAATAAACATCGAGTATGTATCCTACTGTCATAAAAGTATAAAATGATATACCAAGTGGTAAAACAAAACTCACAGATTTTGACCAGTCAACTCCAAACTTTGCAAGCACTGCGGACATACCGCGAAGTGCAAAATCCATATACTTAATTACACACAGCATACCCAAATTTATAACTAAATCCAGCAATAACCAGACTTTTCTTTTTGCTGTAAAATGTTTCTTTATGGATTTCTTCTTTTCTTTTGAGAAATCATGTTTTCCAATAATCTTCTTTTCTCTATCATGAAGTTTTTGTATCTTTCCTGCAAACAAATATGTTGTAACAGCAGTTATGCTAATATAAACTATGTACTTTGGACCTGAAAACATATAGAAAGCAATGCTTGCAAGTAGCAGTAAAAACCACTGACACTTTCTAAACAGGGTAAAGTACAAAATTGCAACCACAAGTACAAAACCTAAAAAACTTAAACTTGTAAAACTCATCCTTTGCCCTTTCTCCCTATACTTACAGTTCCATAAGCATTATTTTTTAAACTTACTGTATCTATAACTGACTTTGTTTTCTTATCGTAAACAACAATATTCATGGCATCCTCATACACATCACCACAGGCATTGTTGTTTACTCTTACTGAACAAAGTCCACCGCTAACTTTTGCTGAGTAAGACATTCCATCACTAAACTGTCCCCCCTGATCTATTACCGCTGTTGTGTATTTGTCTTCTTCTTTTGATATATTGATACTTGCATCTGACTTTACGTCCTCTGATACATAAACAAAATTATTTCCATAAACAGAATCTTTTTGGAACTTGTCAATTTTTATATTCATATCCTTAAAAAGATCTAACTGCTCTGTTGAAAAATTCAACTTATGTGATGATGAACCTGCAACTACAATAAATGCATAATCTTTGTCATTTATTAATTTAAGGTAATTATTTAAATTCATTTCTTTTAAAAGTTTTGCATTTTTCATCTGAGCTTCATAAGTTGCCATTTCCCACTGGAAGCTCTTTGTCACACTAGAATCTTTTTCTTTATAATTTGTAAGATTAAAATTCTTTGTCAAATATTTTCCAATGTAAGATGTTACCTTTTTTCCACCACTAATGTTCATATGGATATTGTCTGCACCATCTTCAGCAAAATTAATGCCTACAGCTTTTCTCATAGACTTCAAATTAAAATCTAAATACTTAACGCCTAATTCCTTTGCTAAATCATTTACATAATTGTACTTTTTAACACTCCAGCTTGTATCCGGTGTTTTGTATAAAATAAGCTCCACATTATTTTGTTTTGCTAACTTTGCAATCTTTTCAACATACTCTTTGTTTGTGGCGTTATATTTACTGTACTCAACTTTTTTTGCATCGAATCCGTCATACTTTCCTGCATCATCACTTGCCTTATCATATTTTGATGTATATTTAAAAGTATTTGTTAATGCAGCGTAGCCTTTTGTATCTGAATTATTGTTGCCCAAAACAAAATCATAATCGTCATAGTCTAACTCAGACCATCTTGTGTGATAAAGTGAAAGTGGAAAGAGATATTCAAAAATTCCCTGTGCTTCCTCATTATCTTTTATTTCCTTATCAGAGTTCACTGTGGCATAAGCGTACTCTAATTTTGTTTTTCCAAGTCGCATATAATCATAAGACTTTCTTGCCTTACTTTCTAACTTGTCATGCTTTCTTCCGAGAGTTTTAACCTCAACAAAAATCACCTTTGGCTTTTGTGTCTGTAAAGCTTCCTTTACCCAAAAATATGTTCCGCTCATAGTTAGGGAAACCACACTCAAATTGTAAGAAGATATTCCATATTCATTGTATAATTGAAAAGGATCCGCTGACGCAGCTACAACACTGGAGCCAAAGAACAACACATCTGTACTGTTCTTTTCCAGCTTATAAAAACTTACATTTGTTTTTGAAGATGCCCATCTGTCCTCTAACCACTTTGGCTTAAATAACCCATTAACAAAATCAAGTAGTAGGACAAATATCAGGCAAAAACAAACTATTTTTGCTAATATTTTCAATTTTCTTTTCATTGTCTAACTCCACATTAATTTTCTTTAGTATTTTCTTCCGTCAACATGCTATTCAAATGTTCCCATAACTCTCCGTATCCTTCACTAGCAGGAGTTACCGGTTTTTCAATTGGATTGTACATATGCTCCTTAATTAAACCATCCTTTGACATAACCATAATTCTGTTGCCAAGGGCAATTGCCTCCTGAATGTTATGAGTAATAAATAAAACTGTCATTTTCTCTTTTTCTTTTATGTGCATAAGTTCTGACTGCATTTGATTTCTTGTCATTGCATCTAATGCTGCAAATGGCTCATCCATCATAATGATTTTTGAACCTAATGCCATTCCTTTAGCAATAGCTACTCTCTGTTTCATACCACCACTTAGCTGATGTGGATAGTAGTCCTTGTATTGCAAAAGATTCACCTTGTCTAAATATTTCTCAGCTCTCTTTATTCTTTCTTTTTTGTCCTTCATGCCACTGCTCTTTAAAGGAAATGTTATGTTCCCAAGAACTGTCTTCCACGGAAACAACTGATTGAAGTCCTGAAACACCATAATTCTGTCAGTACCGGGACCTTTTACACTTTCGCCACTAACTTCAATTGTTCCTTCATAATCCTCAAAACCTGCAATACATCTAATCATGGTTGATTTTCCACAACCTGATGGTCCAAGCACACACAAGAAATCTCCTTCATAAATACTTAAGTCTATTCCCTTCAAAACAGGTTCAGTAGTATTGCTATATGTCTTTTTTAAATTTTCTATTTTTAAAATCTCATTGTTGCTCATCGTGTCATACCCCATTTCTTAAATGTTCTATTTTCAATAGTTCTAAAAATTCCGTATTCCACAACAAGTCCAATCATTATAATTATGATTATTGTTGCATATATACTTGCAAGGTCACTATTATCTCTTCTTTGAGTAATGTAATATCCCATACCAATAGTTCCTGCTCCACCAAAAACCATTTCCGCACTAATAAGCCCTCTCCAGGCTCTCGCCCAACCAACTTTTATGCCTGAGAAAATTCTTGGCATTGCCGCCGGAATGAAAACTCCAAACAAAAGTTTTATTGGTGACAGACCTATATTTTGTCCAACTTCCAAATATAATTTTGGCACAGCATTAAAGCCATCAATAATACTACGTGACATAGGCCACACAACTGAATGAACCACCAAAATCACAATGGCAATATCGTTTTGTCCATACAGAAAAATTATAATTGCTGAAATTAAAGCAATTCCCGGAATCAGGTCAAACATAGATACAACCATGTTGTAAACTGCCGCAAATGAATCTGAGATAACAGATATACCTGATAATACAATTGCTAAAACTATCCCTATACCTAATCCCTCTAACATTAGTAAGAGTGAGTGAAGCATAATGCCACCAAAACCTTTTTCAGTAAATCCCCATATCATTTTTTCAAAAATCATTCCTATGGATGGGAACAAATTTGCATTTCCGTTTTGTGCAAAATTGTATGCCACAATCTGCCATATAGCCACAACTATTACTATAAAAATAATCTGACACAATAAACCTTTTGTTTTTTTCTTCACTGCTTTTGTCTCCTTGTAACTTTATTTTCCTTTTACACCATCGTATACAATGTCACTAAGATTTCCTGAATATTCGTTTTCTAAAAATCCTTCATCCTGCATAAACTGAACAAAATTTCCTACACCCTGTAGTGTTGTTGAATATTGTGATTTTGAATCACTCATCCACTTAACAATATCTTCCACGCTGTCATCAAGTTCTAATTTATCTTTTACAAGTTGTGCTGTTTCTTCAGGATTGTTCTTTACATACTGCATAGCTTCATCAAGTGCTTTGCAAACTGCATTGTATAAATCTTTGTTATTTTCATATAGATTTTTTGAAGCAATTCCCACAATAGATGTATCTCCAGGCACCCACACATCTTCACTAATAGCAATTTCATGAGTTCCCTCCACAGCTAACTCTTTGAAATTATACGGTGAAATTACAATATGTGCCTTAATTGAACCACTTTTAATTCCGTCAAATCCTGATGCATTGTCAACCGAATTAAGCACATTATCAAATGCATGAGCATCTCCAAGTTCAGCCTTAGCAGCCATACCAAGTAAAATATGTCCCTGGCTGTTTGTACTTAAAACTCCTATCTGAATTTTTTTATCTTTTAAATCTTTTAAAGTGTTTATATCCTTTTGATTTGTAACAATTGAATATGGCTGTGAAGAAATACCTGAAAAGATTTTGTATTTACTGCCACTTAAAATTCCAACAACTGCCGGTGGCAATCCTAATGTTCCAATATCAATGCTTCCACTTGATACGCCTTCTTTAATTGTGTTTCCATCTTTCTCAACCTGACAATCAACTTCTAAATCCTTGTCATAATATTTTGAAATCATATTCTTTTCTGCCATTATCATTACTGGTGCATAAGCAATACTTTTCTGGTATCTGATAACAATCTTGTTATCATTTTTGCTTTCCTTACTGCTGCCTCCACATGCTGTCATTGTTACTGCCATAGCTGTAATCAGCGCGAAGCTCAAAACTTTTTTAATAATTCTCATATTTTTAAATTCCTTTCATTTAATGTTTTTGTTTTTTGTTTTTCTTTTGGTTATATTTCTTTTTATTTTTTCTAAAAATCCTATTTTTCCCATTTTTACTAATACCTTTGTGAGTTTATCAATCTGATATGATGTGATTTTGATATAAATTTTCCATCAAATTTCGACTTTACTCTTTTAGCAGATTATTTACAAAATACATAAGGAGACAAAAAATGAAGAGATATTATAAGGTTATTTTTCTTTTACTATTAATTTTTCTTGGCATAAATTGTACCCCAACCTATGCCACATCTAACGATATTTCAACAACACGAATTTTATTTATCGGAAACAGCTCAACCTATTACAATCAAATGCCTTTGATGGTGGAAGGTCTTGCTAAAGCTAACAATATTAACTGTGAGGTCAAATCCATTACAGCCTCTAGTTATAAACTTACTCAATTTGCCACAACGGGCAATGCTTATAACACAGAAATTGTTAATGCTCTATCAAAAGAGAAATGGGATTTTGTTATTTTGCAGGAGCACCGCGAAAATATAATGGGTAATTTAGAAGCAACTAAAAATGCTATCACAAACTTAAAATCAACAATTGATAGCACAGGTGCAAAGACAATACTATATGAAACTCAGGCAGATTATATTGGTAATGATTTTATAATTGATGGCACTTCAATTTACTTTGACAATATTACCTTGCAAAATTATATGACTAAATTCTATTTTTCTCTTGGAAATAAATTTGACTGCAAAGTTGCACCTGTAGGTGTCAATTATACAAGATGCATGAAAGAATATCCTGAAATTAACTTATATAATTCCGACATGATTCATCCAACATTAGAGGGAAGTTATCTGGCTGCCTGCACACTTTTTCAGACTATATTTGAAACATCAGCTTACAACAATACTTTTTTGTCAGGAAGTGAATTCGACACCAGCCATATTATAGATAAATTAGATAATGATACTGCAAAAAAACTTCAGAATGTAGCCGACGGAATGATAACTTTATCTACCTATAACGTTACTCTTAAAAAAGGGGAAAAAGCCTCTGTGAATGCCAAAATCACTTTCACTGACACAAACCCTGTTATGGCAAATTATTCAAATACAATAACATATTCAAGCACTAACGAATCAAGCGTAGGTGTAAATTCACAAAAAGGTACCATTACTGCAATTAGAAATGGTTCTTCAATGATTAAAGCTTCAACAGATAGCGGACTTATGGCATTCTGCACAGTAAATGTTGTTCAGCCTTCTACCTCTCTTACTATAAAAGAAGGTAGTATTTACCTACACATAAAAGATACTGCAAAGTACACTACGGAAATTTATCCAACTGACACCACTGATACAATCACTTGGACAAGTAGTAATCCATCTGTAGTTTCTGTTGATGAAACAGGTACAGTCAAAGCAAAAAAAATCGGTTCTGCAAAGATTACTGCAAAAACAGATAGTGGCATAAAATTGACCCGATATGTAAGAGTTAAACTTAAAACTCCTACATCAGTAAAAGCTGTTAAAACCAGCGGTTCTACAAAAAGCTATAAATATTCAAACGTTAAAGTAACCTGGAAGAAAAATTCATCTGCTGTTAAATACTACATTTACAGAAGACGATTAGGTAAATCAAAATATACCAAAATAGCTACTACAACTACTAATAAGTTCATTAATTATAATGTTAAAAAAGGTAGAACCTATTACTACAAAATCGTAGCGGTATATTCAAGCTCATTGTGTAACAGCTATAAATCACCTGCTGCCAAAATCAAATTACAGTAAAGAGATATAAAGAGGAATGTACTAAAGAACATAATAAAAACTTGTATAAACAAACTTGCTGCATTTTCTAATGAAGTAATCTAACACCTTTTGTTGAAATAATGTTATAATCTATGTTTGAGATTTATAACTAGAAAATATTAAAAAAATTTCTATTATAATCATTTTTTTAATTAAAGGTGAATTTATGTTACATGATGCAGATATTAGAGAGCCTCTGTTTAATTATCTGGAGGATTCTTACGGAAAAATACGAATACTTGAAGAAGTAGAAATTGCCCGCTCAAGAGCTGATGTTATTATGGTTACTGACGATTCTTTAGTGGGACTTGAAATAAAAAGCGACGCAGATACATATGTAAGATTAGAGAGACAGGTAAAAGACTATAATCTTTTCTTCGACTATAATTATGTTGTGGTTGGTTCAACTCACGCAAAACACGTTAATGAACATATACCTGACAGTTGGGGAATTATTTCTGCTGAGCTAATTGACGGCAACATGGACTTCTATGTACTACGGGAACCTACACGAAATAAACGCCAGCGTATTAAGCGTAAGCTTAGTTTATTATGGCGACCTGAACTTGCACATATTCAGGAACGAAATGAACTTCCAAAGTATAAACAGAAAAGCAAGGATTTTGTTGTAAACAAGCTTATTGAAAAACTTCCACGAGAGCAACTTGATTTAGAAATCAGCACTGAACTTTTTGAGCGAGACTATACTTTGATTGCTGACATAATCGCAAACTACAAGAAAGAGAATCAGAAACCTGTTAGGAAAAGGCGTTCAAAAAAATCCAAAAAGATTTCACGCCAACACATATAAAAAAGGTACTACTAATGAAAATCTGTGCAGCCTCCAATGGTTAGATTCGTAAATCTAACTTTTGAAAAGCCTGTGCAATTAGTAGTACCTTTATTTATTATTTTAAATAAATTTTTTCTCTTGGTAGGAAGCTCTTGGCTATTGTTGCCATTTCCTGTGGTGTTTCCTTCATTCCGCCACGAACCCAGTTTTCTACAACAGCCGTACAGCCAAAAACTATATAGTATCTGTAATATTTAAACTGTTTCAGAGATTCATCCATAAACTTATCTTTCCATCTAAGCATATACTTGTCATGTATGTAATATCCCATTTTTTCATAACCGGTCTGGTTGTTCACACTAAAACACAACAAACCTGCTTTGATTTTATCCTCATAAAAATAGTTAAACAGGCCATAGAAAAAGCCCTCTGCGTTTCCTCCTTCTGTAGCCTCAACAACTTTTTGAATATCTTCGGCAATTTCATCCTGTAACTGCTCAAGCATATCCACAGGATCACGATAATACTGATAAAAAGTTGTTCGAGTCACATCAGCCTTTTTTGCTAACTCGCTTACTGTAACATCCATAACATTTTTCTCTTTCAGTATTTCAATTAAAGCCTCAGTAAGTATCTTTTTTGTTCGTCTTATTCTTTTGTCTACCTTACAAGTGTTTTCCATTTTGCGCCTCCTATACCTTGAAGGATATTCCTCAAAATGGTATTTTACCACTTTTAGACATATTAGTAAAATTGTAAAATAAGCCTACTTGTAAAAAGGAAAGGTTATTCCGCTAGCACTACCATACTGTGACCATACCGTAGTCCATTTTGTCATTTTCCATTTTGACTTTTCTTTTTTGAACCAAATAAAATGACCTGCTTCATGGTCTGATTCCACATAATACACTTTGGCAGTTTTATTTGTATTATAAAAAACCTTATAGTATTCTATGTCGTCAATCATGTTTGTCTGTTTATACTGATTCTTAAATTCACTTCCAAATAAAAGAGTGTTACCTTCCACAAAAATATATGGCACAAGAATTATTAAAATTAAGGCAACTATTACAATTATTTTTATTTTCTTTTTCATATATTAGCCTTTCTTTGTCTACTTACCCTTTGTAATATTCTATATTGTTATTTTTTAGAAATTCTTCTACTTTTCGCTTTTTACAGAACTCGCACATATTTTCATGAGCTACACTCGACATAAAAACTTTGCCTTTTCTATAAAAACTTAAATCTTCAGGAAAATCAGGATATTTCCACTGATATAAATCCTTAACATAATCGAAAAATTTTCTCGTATCATCATTTAGTTCAATCAGAAATATTTCTTTTTCATATTCTGAAATAGAATCACAATATACCGTATCAATATAATGATTCTTGATATGCTCAGAAATACTATCTAAATACTTTTTAATATTAACACGATATCTATTATAATCCTCAACCCAGTCGTCATCCATTTCTGTATATCCTATTTTATATTCAGGAAAATATTTCGCATTAGATTCATTTATTAATGTTTTTCCTAAATTTGGCACACAAAACGCAAATTGATCACATTGTGTCATCAGGAAGTCTATCACTTTATCGTATAATTCTCCTGATATTTCACTTGTAATGCAAAAATGTTTCTTCCTAAATATTGTTTTTAATAAAATTGATATATATGCTAACATAATTTACCTCCTTAAAAATATCAAATTACTAATAATTTAATCTTCAATGTGTATAAGACTAAATTATTCTATAAAGCTATTTGTTACTTTATCTAAAACAAATACCATACATGGGCGCCATTTCTATTATAAGTATGATAATGCCAGTAATATCCTATAATTCCATTTTTTCCCTTATCAATTTCAGCCTTTGTTGGTTTTTTATTATTGCCAGCAGCTTTAGCTACAGCTTTCGCCTCTGCTTTAGTAACTGTAAACACATTGTGTCTTCTTGAAACCTCTTTTACAGCCTGCGAATATGATAATGGTCTACCAATATCAACATATCCTTTTTTTAAAGTTGCACTCCAATAACGAGTTTTAGATGTTCTTTTAACACGACTTCTTATCTTTGCTTCAGCCTTTGCTACTTCTGTAAATGCCTTAACAGCTTTAATGGCTTTTTTTATTTTACTCTTTCCCCAACTGAATGCACGTTTACCACCATGCACAACGGTATATGCTATACCAGACATTCCATTTCCTACTAATTTACAATATTCCTTAAACGAATTCATTATCTTTTTTATACTACAATATGCAATTACCGTTCCTACCAGTATTACACAAGCCTTTATAAACTCGTAAGCATAATATATTATTATAGGAGATTTACCATTTGGATCTGTGCAATTTACAACATTGTTGTTACAATAGCAATATAGATTATCTTTATATATACTTGTATCTTTTATTCCTAATATTTTAACATCATCTGCATTAATAAATCTTCCTGTTTCAGAATCATAGTACCTACTTTGGAGATAGTAAAATCCACTTTCGTTATCTTTGTAATATCCTCGATAAGTTATATGATTTAATTTTAATGCTGTTTCATTTTCATATGATACATCAACAATATTTCCCCATGCATCGTATGAATACTTCACAAGTTCTTTTCCCTTTGTATCAAGAAGACCAATAACATCTCCCTGTTTATTTTTTTCAAAATAAATTGGTGTTTTAACGATATTACTATTATCAACTTCACTATACTCAAAACCTATAGCTTCATCATCATTGTTATAAAAATACCAAATATCATACTTCTTTTCATCTCCCTTATATGCTACTGTCTCTCTTATAAGCTTAGAATCATCCCATTGATAATTAGTTATAGATTCCTTTGTATCTTTATATGTTCTTAATCCATCCTGATTATATTTATATGTAACACTTGAACCATCTTTTAATGTCATTTGTTCAAGTTGTCTGCCTCTTGTCCACTTAAAAGTTTTTCCGTCAATATAATCTATAGGATTTCCCATACCATCATAAGTTATCTTCTGTCCGTCATACTGTGTAAGTTGATCTGCCCATTCTCCATTTTGATAACTATATTTAATATCTCTTACATTAGTAAGACTTCCATCATTATTAATTTCTTTTATGTGTTTTGCTACAACATTTCCTGTACTTGTATATCCATATGTACAACCTGTTTTATTAACATAATCAAGTTCCTTTGTAATTCTTCCGTGTACATCATAGGCATATTCATAAATTTTCTTATCGCCCAGCTTTATTTCCGTTATATTTCCTGCCAAATCATATATATAGCTAAATACCTTTTTATTTCCACTAAAAATTATTGTATATAATGATTCCTGTTCTGTATTCTTCTTTTCATCTACATTAAATATTCCCTGACCATTAAGACTTGAATACAATTTTCTGCTTATTGTTTGTTCATTATCACTTGACTCTTCTGTCAACACTGCATTATTGTAAAATACATTTGTCATCAATACTTTGTTTTCATCTGACATATCAGACTTTTGAGTTGTCTTATATGTTGCGTTTCTGTCTAAAATATCTTTATATGTATACTCAATATTTTTTTGTGTAATGCCACTTTCTTCATTTTGTTCTGTATTGACTGTCTTTATAAAGCCATCATTTCTTTCAACCTTTACATTATCACCTGTATAAATGTAGTTATAACTTACAGCTTCTTTTCCTGTATTATCTGTGAATTTTATAATCTTTCCCGCATCATTGTATTCGGTTGTATATGCAGGAATGCTGTTTGTATCATAATATATTTCTACTTTCCTAGCAACTGATGTTGTATCGTTTTCTGCCACCTTCATTTCAGTTGTTACTGTTCGAATCTTTTGATTATTACCATATGTAGTTGTATTTTCTGTACTGTTTATTATCTCTCCTACAGCAATATCGGAAGCTTCATCATTGCTTTTTATTATATTTTCCGAATTATTTACAAGCTCTATATTTCCTACTTTAAGCGACTTCATCTCACTGTCTTGATATTCCATTGTATATGCTGTTTTCTGATCACATATGTATATTACATTTCCGTCACTATCATATGTATATGTAATGCATATTGTGTGGTCTTTATCATTTTGATTTTCTTCTATAACAGCAGTGTTGTTTCCTTTTTCATCATAGAAATATTTTACCACTTTATTTAAGTTTTCATCACCATAATCGGTTGTTACTTTTTTTATATCATTTCTATAAATATTTTTTAAATATGTGGTCTTTACACCGTTGTCATATTCAGAATATTCTCTATCGTAAAGTCCTTTATGTACCTCTGCTGAACATGCTCCTAATCTATCTGTTCCTTTATTCTGAGGGTTATCTGTTTTTCTCGGATTTGTTGTTTCAAAATCATCAGAATCTTTTATTTCATCAAAATCTGAATCCTTTAACCACGGATCTGTTCCTTCTTTATATTCTCTTAAATCTGTCCATCCATCTCCATCACTATCTGCTCCTGATTCATTTGCTACTGCCGGATCTGTACCCAATGTAAATACTTCATAGCCATCTGGGAATCCATCTCCGTCTGTATCCTGATTGTATGTGCCATCAGATTTCTTTTCATTCCACTTTGTCTTAAAATCCCATATTTCATATCCATTTTCGAGTCCATCTCCGTCTGTATCAATTTTAACATTTTCGTAGGTGATTTCTGAATCATCATCCTCATTGCTCTTCTTAAGAGATACAATATTCGAAGGTCTAACTGTTCCATCAGAATATAACAAGCATGCTCTTAAATCTATACAATCTTCATTGTCTGATGCTATCTTGATTGTCTCGTCTATTGTTGTTCCCTTTCCTACTACTGAAAACACTGATGCATTATTTTTTCTCGCATATATTTTATATCCGGTTACTGTCACCCCATCATCTGTATTATTATCTGTAATGTTAAGTTGAATATTATTTTCATCATTAGCATACTCTGCATTTAATTCTACTGTTTCATCATATGATTTCATTTCTCTATAATTAACAGCAATTGCCATATATAATGGATCTCCGTATTTACCATTCTCTGAACTTGAATACTGTATTTCAGGACTATAGATAGATGCTGCCATTCCTTTTTCAGGACATGTGAACACTAATCCATTATCCTCTAACTTACCATCTGCTATATCCTGCACCCAATCAGTTATATCTAGTGTATGACGATTTCCTTCCTCTCCTGTACACTGTGTTTCAGCAATATAATCATCTGATATTTTGGGCTGTGAATTCCATGTTATTGTTGATTTATCCCATTTAGCTAATGCTCTTTTTACTTGAACAGTACCTGTTGGATAATAATCCGGTGTTTTACTTTCACTAAAAATAAGTTCTGCACTTTCTATATATTTGCCTTTAAGAGGTGTTTTAGTTCCAACAAAACTTTTTCCACTTAAAAGATTTGTTGTATCAAGATATATTCTATTTTCACTATTATATGGATATGCATCTTTTAGATAATTAGTAACGTTTAATATTTTATAGTTCATCATTGAATCAGCCATAAATGGAACTGACCATACACCTCTTGTTGCTAAATAGTCAGACATCCATACCATTGTCGGATCAACCTTCACAGGATACTTCAATGATTCATTATCAAAATATTGTCTGTTAAGTTTAACTTCTATTTCTGTCTCTGAATTTTCTTTCTTTAGTTTATATTCAACATTTTCATAATCTACATCTCCATTACCATCCTCTAAATTTGGTGGTGAAATATATCCTATTGTTTCATTTGTACTACTATCACATACTAAAATTCCTCTGTCATTTTTTCTTTGCTTCAAGCATATGTTTTCACCTTCTATTTTATATTTAAATGAGTATTTTTCAGGTTTTTCTTTTAGTAATATATTTTCCTTAACTCCGTTCTTCATTGAAATATACTCATATTTAATATTCGTTTCTTCTGTTGAATATGTAACTGTACTTTCATTCTTTTGCGGAATATATTCTTCTTCAGTTACAGGCAACATATTTAATATATATTTCCCATTATTCAAAACAACCCCTGTATCTACAGATAATGTCTTTGGGAAATATTGTCTTATGTTCCCACTTTCATTTATATATTTATAGTCTTCTCCGTTTACGTCTGTCTTTTCATCTAATATATCTTTCGCATCTTTTGATATTTTAACAAGTTTCGTTGAAAAGTCTGCCAAGTTCCCCTTATCTTTAAATCTTATACTATCTGTATGTATTTCTGTCTTTTTAGAGCCATCACTCATTAAATAAGTATTTGAATTTTGAGTTCTTTCATCTTTTAACTCTTTTAAAACTTTCGGCTTCTCTTTAACTACTGTTTGTTCAGGTTTACTTGCATTTTCTACTCCACTGACAGATTTATACACTCCTCCGTTTCCCAGTGTGGTAGTTGTAGCTACCGTAAGTGCAATAGCTACTACTTTTTTGAACTTCCTACTCTTAAAAATCTTCTTTTTCATGTTCCTTCCTCCCATGTTTTTCATGTGTTACTTGGTATTACTTCATACCGGTTACTAATTATGGGAAATGAACAAATACAAAATTTCATTTTCGATAAATCAAATACAATTTCTAAAAGAATTTAACCAACAAAAAACAAAACTCTGCCACAACAGCAAGTCTCTCAGATTCTATCTGATACATTAACTGTTATGCCAGAGTCTCTTATATTCTTATTAGTATTAATGTTTCTAAAATCTTAAGTTCTTCACTGCCTTCTCTTTCACGTACCCATTTATATATCCACAGTATAACACTTTCATTTTTTTGTGCAACCTTTAAACTACCCAAACAGTTTTTCTATAACCCTATGAACTGTTGTAATTTCATTTTGCATATAGGCATTTGCTCCACAAAATAGTAAACCATTATCTACATTTCCCTCTGCCGCATTAATTAAGCGCTCTGTAATGCAATATGGTATGTTTGCCGGATTGCATTTTTTGAGACATTTAAGGCATTTCTTTGGTGGAAAATTTTCTCCTGCCATAACCTGACTCATAAACTTATTTTTGATGGCTCTTCCAGGCATCCCCACCGGACTTTTCACAATTGTAATTTCATCTTCTTTTGCATTAACATAAGAATTTTTATAATTAATGTGAGCGTCACATTCTTCCGTTGTCACAAATAATGAACCTACCTGAACTCCGTCCATTCCTAAGTCAAATGCATTTTTAACATCATCTCTTGTTGTAATTCCACCTGCCAAAACAATGGGGATTTTTTTTGAATATTTATTCTCGTATTCCTGAACTACTTTTTTAATTTCCAGAACTTCCTCACTGTAATCCTTTTTGCATGCACCAAAACCATACTTCTCCAGCTCATCTTTTTTAAATCCAAGATGACCACCTGCTTTTGGTCCTTCAATAACCACTAAATCGGCTGTTTTCTTGTATCGTGTATCCCAGTATTTTAAAATAACCTGAGCTGACTTTTTACCTGATACAATGGGGGCTATTTTTGTTTTGTAACCTTGCACAAAAGCAGGTAAATCCACCGGTAGTCCTGCGCCGGAAATAATAATGTCTGCCCCTGCCTCCACTGCTGTAAGCACCTGCTCTTTATAATTGGTAAGCGCAGTCATTATATTAAAGCCTAAAATTCCTTTTGGAGCAATTTTTCTGGCTTTTTTCAATTCCTTCTCAATGGCACGTAAATTAGCTGCCAAGGTATTAACGTAAAAATCCTTTTCCTTAAATCCAATTTGTGCCGTGGAAATAATTCCAACACCACCTTCATTTGCTACCGCTCCTGCAAGATTTCCCAAAGAAATTCCAACGCCCATTCCACCTTGAATTAATGGGATTTTCGCCTGCAACTCCCCTATTTTTAAAGGTTTAATATTCATTACATTCTCCTAAATCGATTATATCTTTCATTAACAATTTCTTTCTCTGATAAATGAGATTTGTTAATTAAAAATTGGTCTATTTCTGTTTTTAGCCTATCAGTTACAAATTCAAGGGTTGTAACATTATAGTCAACAGGTTCCTTAAATATTTTTTCAATTACATTTAACTGCTTCAAATCATCCGCTGTCATTTTCATGGCTTCTGCCGCTTTGTCAGCTTTTTTTCCATCTTTCCAAAGAATACTTGCATAGCCTTCAGGAGACAAAATCGAATACACTGAATTTTCCAGCATCCAAACTTCATTGGCAACTGCCATGGCTAAGGCACCGCCACTTCCCCCTTCTCCTACAAAAATAGACAGAATAGGTACTTTTATTGCTGACATTTCAAAAAGATTTCTTGCTATGGCTTCACCCTGACCCCTTTCTTCTGCCTCCAAACCGCAAAATGCTCCCGGAGTATCAACGAAGCATATTATAGGTCTGTGGAATTTTTCTGCCTCTTTCATTAAACGCAAAGCCTTTCTGTAGCCTTCCGGTGAT
Organism: Eubacterium sp. AF34-35BH; assembly: GCF_003477765.1. NCBI lineage: Bacteria > Bacillati > Bacillota > Clostridia > Eubacteriales > Eubacteriaceae > Eubacterium > Eubacterium sp. AF34-35BH. Next base: position 263,865 of record NZ_QUDZ01000001.1, on the reverse strand, counting down.
GGCATGCCAAAGTTTCTGCTAATGTTTTCTTTTGTGTTGTGACCTTTTACCTGAGCGATAACTGTTACCGGCTTATTGTTAACAGTTCCAATTCCACCAACAATTGCGCTGTCATCTCCAAAATATCTGTCACCATGCAACTCTGTAAAATTCTCCACAAGTTTTTCTATATAATCAAGTCCTGTAGGACGTTTGTTCTCTCGTGAAATCTGAACTTTTTCCCAAGGTGTCAAATTGTTCTTAAACCTCTCATTTTCTGTTTCACAATTTCCGTCGTCTATCGGAGATTTTTTTGAATCACTTTCGGAATTTTCTCTCTTCCAATTCCTATCCACCTTGATTTCGTTGCTCTCTTCATTTAATTTCTGTAAGTCCTTTTCATCTACAACTTTACAATTTTCTTCACTGCTCTTCTTAGAATAATGAAGTTTAATAATCTCTGACAACTTATTTTTTAAATTCTGTCTTTCCACAATTAAATCTATAAACCCATGTTCAAGCAGAAACTCTGACTTCTGAAATCCTTTTGGCAGCTTCTGGCCGATTGTCTGTTCAATTACTCTGGGACCTGCAAAACCTATTAACGCATCAGGTTCTGCCATAATAATATCCCCAAGCATTGCAAAACTTGCAGTAACCCCACCTGTTGTTGGATCAGTTAAAACAGATATGTAGAGATTTCCACTTTCGCTGTGACGTTTTAGGGCTGCCGATGTTTTTGCCATTTGCATAAGGGAAATAATTCCCTCCTGCATTCTTGCCCCACCGGAACATGCCACAATTACAAGAGGAAGATTTTCTTCTGTGGCTTTCTCTACAGTTCGTGTAATTTTTTCGCCAACAATTTCTCCCATACTTGCCATTAAGAAACGTCCGTCCATTACCGCCAAAGCAACTTCGCTGCCGTTAATTAAAGCTTTTCCTGTTATTACTGCTTCTTCTAATTTTGTTTTTTCTTTTACTTCCAATAATTTCTTTTCATACTCTTTATCTCCAAGTGGATTGCTAATTTCCAGTCCCTCAAACCATGGTTCGAAAGTTCCCTTGTCAACAAGCATTTTGATTCTGCGCTTTGCGTGCATTCTCACATAACCGCCACATTTAGGGCAAATATAGCCATTCTCCCTGACCTCTTCTGACAATACCATTTGACCACATTTTTTACATTTTCCAAAAAGTCCTTTTGGCACATCCGGCTTTGGAATTTTTATTGTCACATATCCACTTCTTTGTTTTTTTATTCTTGTTTTTAGTCTCAACTTACAGCTCTCCTCTGCTTATTAAACTGCTCAATAAAATCTACGTCAAAATCCCCCGAAATAAATTTTTCATTATTTATTATTTCGTATTCGTAATCTATATTTGTATCAATGCCTTCAATTACCACTTCTCCAAGGGCACTTCGCATTTTGTTAATTGCTTCCTGTCTATTGTCACCATAAACTATAAGTTTTGCTAACATTGAATCATAGTAAGGTGTAACTTCGTACCCTGTAAAAATAGCTGAATCAACACGTACGCCATTTCCACCTGGAAAATGCATTTCTGTAATTTTTCCGGGACTTGGTCTAAAATTCTCCTCTGGATTTTCCGCATTAATTCTGCACTCTATTGAATGGCCTTTAATTTCAATTTCATTTTGTGTAAAAGGAAGTTTCTCTCCCTGAGCAATTTTAATTTGCTCTTTTACAATATCTATACCTGTTATGTTTTCTGTTATTGGATGCTCCACCTGAATTCTTGTATTCATTTCCATAAAATAATATTTACCTGTTTTCTCTAACAAAAATTCAATTGTGCCGGCATTTTCATAACCTGCTGCTTTTGCGGCTCTTACTGCCGTCTCGCCCATTTCTTTTCTTAATTCTTCTGACAAGGCGCTAGACGGTGCCTCCTCAATAATTTTCTGATGATTTCTCTGAAGAGAACAATCACGTTCCCCTAAATGCACTACATTTCCATATTTGTCTGCTAAGATCTGGAATTCAATATGACGTGGATGTTCCACAAAATGTTCAATGTACATGGTGTTGTCTCCAAATGCCATTTCACTTTCTTTTTGTGCAGCCTTAAAAGCACTATCGAATTCCGACGGTGTAAAAGCCACTCTCATACCTTTTCCACCACCACCTGACGCTGCCTTAATCATAATGGGATAGCCAACCTTCTCAGCTACCTGCTTTCCCTTTTCAACCTCTACAATTCCACTATCATTTCCGGGAATTACCGGAACATTAGCTTCTATCATGGTTGTTCTCGCCTGTACTTTGTTTCCTAAATTTTCAATAACTGTATGATTTGGTCCAACGTATGTGATGTTACATGTTTCACATAATTTTGCAAAAGTTGGATTTTCTGATAAAAAGCCAAAACCCGGATGAATTGCATCTGCGCCTGTTGTAATGGCAGCACTAATAATGCTTTCCATGTTCAGGTAACTTTCGCTGGACTTTGTTTCACCTATGCAAACAGCTTCATCTGCTAACTGGGTGTGTAATGCTTCCTTGTCTGCAACAGAATATACTGCAACAGTTTCTATCCCCATTTCCCTACAAACTCTTATAATTCTTACTGCAATTTCACCTCTGTTTGCAATTAACATTTTTCGTATCACCAAAATCACCTCTAATTTCCAATTATCTGTTTTATTAAATTAATCTTCCTATCCACATCAAAACTGCCGGTTTCTTTGCCGCCCACATTCTATATTGCTTTAAACTGGCATTAAATCCTGTCACTGTTTTTCAACTGCAATAGGTTTTTTTATTAATTTTTAACCAACCATAAATGTAAGTTCTGCTGTCACTACCACTTTTCCATTAACGGAGGCTTTTGCCTCTCCAATTCCCATAGGTCCTTTTTGTCTGATTATTTTTGTTTCAAGCTTAATCTTGTCACCGGGAACTATTTTTCCTTTAAAGCGACATTTGTTAATTCCACCAAAGAATGCTGTTTTTCCTTTGTTTTCTTCCTGACTTAAAATTGCAACTGCTCCAACCTGTGCCAATGCCTCTACTGTTAAAACTCCAGGCATTACAGGCATCCCCGGAAAATGTCCCTTAAAAAAATCTTCCCTGTAAGTTACGCATTTGTAGCCAACAGCATAAACTCCAGGCTCATAATCTTCAATATAATCAATCAATAAAAAAGGATGTCTGTGAGGTATAATTTCCTGTATTTGTTTTATGTTTAACATTTATTTCCTACTTTCTAATTTTTTACAACTTTTCTTCTATTCTATAACGAACATTTCCTGACCAAATTCCACAGGTGATTCATTGTCAACTAACACTTCTTTAACCACCCCATCGAACTTTGACTCAATTTCATTCATTAGTTTCATAGCTTCAACAATTGCCAGTGTTTGTCCTTTTTTTACTTTGTCACCCACTGAAACAAAAGGTGGCTCATCTTCTGCCGGTGCCAGATAAACTGTTCCAACTAACGGAGATGTAACAATGTTTCCTTTTATTTCTTTTTCAATTTCAGACTGCTTACCGCTATTCTCACTGCTTCCCAAATTTTCCTGATTGTTAGCAGGATTAACATTTTCCTGAGAAATAGTAGCTGTAGTTTTTGCATCTGTTATGGCAACCGTTTTCTTTTCGTCATAAATTGTGCCTTTTGAAAGTTGTAATTTTACTCCATTTTCTTCATATCTAAATTCGTATAAATTAGAATTTGATACTTCATTTATTAAAATTTTAATATCCTTAATGTCCATTTTTTCCCCTTTACTTGCTATATTTTCTTACAGCTAAAGTTGCGTTATGTCCACCAAAACCTAATGAGTTACTAAGTGCAAAATCAACATTTGTTTCAACGCCCTGTCCCATTACATAATCAAGGTCTAACTCCTCATCCGGCTCTGTTAAACCAACTGTCTCATGTATATAACCTTCGTTAATACTCTTTACACATGTAATAAATTCAACACCACCTGCTGCACCTAGCAAATGTCCAATCATTGATTTAGTTGAATTTACTTTTACATTCTTTGCTGCCTCTTTAAGTGCAAGTTTAATGGCTCTTGTTTCAAATAAATCATTGTGATGTGTACTTGTTCCATGAGCGTTAATGTAATCAACGTCTTCCGGCTTTGCCCCTGCTTCTTTTATGGCAAGTTCCATTGCTTTTGCTGCTCCACTTCCATCTTCAGCAGGTGATGTAATATGGTAAGCATCACAGGTTGCTCCGTAACCTACCACTTCCGCCAAAATATTTGCACCTCTGTCTAAGGCATGTTCCAGTTCTTCAAGAACAACTATTCCTGCACCTTCTCCCATTACAAAACCACTACGTTTCTTATCAAATGGAATTGATGCCTGTGTTTTGTCAGTTGTTTTTGTTAATGCTGTAAGACTTGTAAAACCTGCAACCCCTAAAGGTGTAATTGAACTTTCTGTTCCCCCTGCTATCATTACGTCGGCTTCACCACACTGAATTGATCTGTACGCCTCGCCAATTGAATGTGTTCCTGTTGCACAGGCAGTTACCACATTAATACATTTTCCTTTTGCTCCAAAGGCGATTGCCACGTTACCTGCTGCCATGTTTGTAATCATCATTGGCACAAGCAATGGTTTAATTCTGCCGGGACCTCTTTCCAGAAGCTTTTTGTTTTCTTCTTCCATATCCTTCATGCCACCAATACCTGAGCCAACACTTACTCCCACTTTGTAAGGGTCTTCTTTTGTCAAATCAAGCCCTGACTGTTCAAGTGCCTCCTTTGCTGCACACACAGCATACTGTGAAAATGGTGACATTCTCTTTGCCGCCTTAAATTCCATTCTTTCTTTTGCCACAAAGTCTTTAACTTCTGCTGCTAATTTTACAGAATAATCTGTTGTGTCGAATTTGGTAATTTCGTCAATACCAACTTTTCCTGCTTTAATTCCCTGCCAAAATTCATCTACACTATTTCCAATTGGTGTTATTGCACCCATACCTGTTACTACAACTCTTCTCATATGACACCTCGCTACATTACCATTCCACCATCAATGTGAAATACCTGTCCTGTTATATAATTACTTTTTTCACCTGCTAAAAATGCCACCAACTCGGCAACTTCCTCAGGCCTTCCAAATCTGTTAAGGGGAATTTGTGAAACTGCCTGCTCTTTTACCTTGTCAGATAATTTTGCAGTCATGTCTGTTTCAATAAATCCCGGTGCAATTGCATTTACATTAATATTTCTTGATGACAATTCTCTTGCCATTGATTTTGTAATTCCAATTACTCCTGCTTTCGCCGCTGAATAATTAACCTGCCCGGCATTACCTGCAACTCCTGAAACTGAAGTCATGTTAATGATTTTTCCATGTCTTTGTTTCATCATTATTCTTGAAGCAAATTTAATGCAGTTAAATGTTCCTTTTAAATTAGTATTAATTACAGCGTCGAAGTCTTCTTCTTTCATCGCCATACACAAACCATCTCTTGTAATACCTGCATTGTTTACTAAAATATCAATGGAACCAAATCTGTCTTTTATTTCATTAGTAAATTCACTGCATTTATTAAAATCTGAAATGTCGCACTGCATGGCTGTTGCCTTGCCACCTGCATTTTCAATTTCTTTTACTACTGTTTCTGCTTTTTCTCTGGAGCCTGCGTAGTTTACAATTACTGTGGCACCAAGTGAAGCTAGTTTTTTTGCAATGGCAGCTCCTATGCCTCTTGAAGCTCCTGTTACAATTGCTACTTTATTTTCCATATAAAACCTCTGTTCCAGATAATCAAAATCTACACTCTCTTTCCCATGCACATAGGCAATATGCATTCACGAAAGCACGCTCCCGCTGCCTTCAGCTCGTAGCGGTTCTACAAAGCCGACTTCGCTGCCTTTGTGAACCCACGGCTTCAGAGCACTTTCTTAGAATGTTTATTACCTATGTGCAACGTACTGGGAAGGCTTGTACGTGCATTATCCTAAGTGTAACGTGCTTTCGTGAATGTATATCTGCAAAGCAGAAAGAAGAAAAGCTATATTTTTGATTATCTTGATTTTATTCTTTAATATTTTTTACTTTTCTAAAAAAAGAGTTAAATTATCTTATTAATTTTTAATTTTGATTTAGTTTTTTTAAGTCTTCATATTGACTTATGTTTATGCATTTTACATTTCTGTCTATTTTGCGTAAGAAGCCTGCGATTGTTTTTCCGGGACCTATTTCAATAAATGTGTCTACGCCTTTTTCTATCATGTTTCTTACACTTTCTTCCCATCGAACCGGTGAGTAGACCTGTTTTATTAACAATTCTTTTGTTTTATTAACATCTTCCACATATTGTGCTGTTACGTTTGTAACGTATGGTATTGTTAATGGTGTGAATTGTACTTTTTCAAGTTGCTCTCCTAGTTTTTTTCCGGCTTCTTTTAGGAATTGTGAGTGGAAAGGCCCACTTACGTTTAATTCTACTGTTCTTCTGGCTCCGGCTTCTTTCAATGATTCCATTGCTTTTTCAACGGCATCTTTTTTTCCGGTTATTACAATTTGTCCCGGGCAGTTGTAATTTGCCACTGACACGTTTTCCATCTTGTTTACAATGTTATCTATTTGCTCAGCTGTCATTCCAAGAATTGCTGCCATTGTACCTTCACCTTTTGGCACAGCCCTGTTCATAAGAATTCCTCGTTGTCTTACCGTTTTTATGGCATCTTCGTAAGAAAAGCCACCGCTTACTGCAATTGCCGCATATTCTCCAAGGCTTAGCCCTGCTGCAACGTCAGGTTTAATTCCCCTGCTTTCTACTTCTTTTGTTATTGCAAGATATGTAGTAACCAAAGCCGCCTGTGTGTACTCTGTATCATTTATTTCCTGATTTTCCTGAAAACAGATTTTCTTTATATCAAAATCAAGTACCTGATCTGCCTTGTCAAATACTTCTTTTGACAAAACACTGTTTTCATAAAAGTCCTGTGCCATGCCTACTGTCTGCACACCCTGTCCCGGATATACAAATGCGATTTTACTCATATGCTCCTCCAAAAATTTTAAATACAACTCTAATTTTTCTCCACTGATTTTTAGATATGAATACTAAATTTTACTTTTAAAATCTCACGTCAAAATTCCAGCTTTAAAACTCTGCCAATCTATTTTCTATTACCTGTTGTCCTTCGGTTACAACTTTTTCGATAAGTTCCTTGCAGGTATATTGTTTTTTTACCAAACCGGCAATTTGCCCCGCCATTAGACTTCCTTCTTTTACGTTGCCCTCAACAACAGCTTTTCTTAAACCACCTAAAGTTAAAAGTTCTAACTCTTCCAATGTGGCACCTTCCTGCTCTTTTTTTATGTACTCATTGCTCATTTGATTTCTAAGTACACGTACAGGATGTCCTGTTGAGCGACCTGTTACCTTTGAGTCAATGTCTTTTGCCTTTATTATTTTTTCCTTATAATTTTCGTGAACGTTACATTCTTTTGTGGCAACAAAATGAGTTCCCATTTGAACTGCCTTAGCTCCCAACATCAGTGCCGCAGCAAAACCTCTTCCATCAGCGATCCCGCCTGCTGCAATGACAGGTATATTCACTGCATCAACAACCTGTGGCACCAAAGACATTGTTGTAATCTCCCCAATATGTCCTCCTGCCTCTGTTCCCTCTGCAACTACTGCATCGGCTCCACAGCGTTCCATCATTTTTGCCAAGGCACAACTTGCAACTACAGGAATTACTTTCACTCCAGCTTCTTTCCATTCTTTAATGTACTTTGCCGGATTTCCTGCTCCTGTAGTAACAACAGGTACTTTTTCTTCTACAATTACTTTTGCGATTTCATCTGCCTCCGGGTTCATTAACATAATGTTTACCCCAAAAGGTTTATCAGTTAATTTTTTTACTTCCCTAATTTGGTCTTTTACCCAGGATGCAGGTGCTCCACCTGAACCAATCAGCCCAAGTCCGCCGGCATTGGAAACGGCAGCTGCTAAATGATAGTCAGCCACCCATGCCATACCACCCTGAATTATGGGATATTCAATATTTAGTAATTCTGTTATCTCTGTTTTCATAACGAAATTTCCTACGCTTTTCTATTATTTATTGTCCTGAATATATTTCACAACATCTCCAACAGTCTTGATTTTTTCTAAATCTTCTTCAGGAATCTTTACGTCAAACTTATCTTCAAATGCCATTACAAGTTCAAATAAATCTAATGAGTCAGCTCCTAAATCTTCATTAAATGTTGCTGTTTCCACAACCTTGTCTTCATCTACTCCTAATTCTTCAACAATAATTTCCTTAATTTCTTCAAACATTTTTTAATCTCCTTATTCTTTTATAATTGGCTTTTTTTTTGCTTATTGAAAACCTGTTTATAAAAAACTACTATTTTAAGTTCCATATAATTTTTTATTTTCAAAAGCAATTTTATATAATCCGGCTGTACCGGTTAATAACTAATAAAAAATTTTTTACGGTTTTAGTTACAACTGCCATTAACAAATTTCCAAATATGTTGCAGCAAGGGTTACTCCTGCACCAAAACCTGACATTATAATTCTGTCGCCTTTTTTCAGTTTGCCTGCCTTAAACAACTCATCCAGCAATATTGGTATGCAGGCAGATGATGTATTGCCATATTCTGAAACATTTGTTGGCACCTTATCCATACTGATTTTCAAACGCTTGGCAATCCCCTGACAAATTCTTAAATTTGCCTGATGCAAAACAAACATATCCACATCGTCACTTGTTATATTCATTTTTTCCATTAATTCATTAATACATTTTGGAACTTCTTTTACGGCAAATCTAAAAATTTCCTGACCATCCATCTTTACAAAAGTGTCTAAGCTTTCCTGACCATCTATTTTTTTATATGTATCTGAATTTTCCTGACCATTCATTTTTTCATATATATCTGAAATTTCCTGTTTTTCTTCTGTAAAAATTTTTCTTGGTCTTGCTGCAAACCCGTTATAACATGTAAGTGCTGAACCTTTTCTACCATCAGATTTCATAACAGTTTCAAAAACTGCAGCCTCGCTTGCCTTAACAATTGCAGCTCCTGCCCCGTCTCCAAAAAGAATACAGGTTCCTCTGTCACTCCAATCAACAATTCTTGACAAGCCCTCTGCTCCAATAATTAACGCTGTCTTCACTAAACCTGAATTAATATAACTTTGGACAGTATTGTATGCCATCATAAAACCGGTACAGGCTGTGTTAATGTCAAAACAAAAAGCATTTATGGCTCCAATTTGTTCCTGAACAAAGCAGGCTGTATTTGGAAGAATCAAATTGGAAGATACTGTAGAAACCACAATAACATCAATTTTTTCTGGCTTAATTCCTGCATTTTCCACTGCTCTTTTTGCTGCCTCAGTTGCCATAGTAGCAGTAGTTTCATTTTTCATAAGGTGTCTTTGCTTAACGCCGGTTCTTTCCTCAATCCAACTGTCACTTGTTTCAACAATTTTTGTTAAATCATTGTTTGTAACTATATTTTCAGGAACATATGAACCTGTTCCAATTATTTTTCCAAACATATTATCCTTACAGAAAATGTTATTAACATTTTTTGTACTCCTTCCCTGTTACGATTTATTTAAGCTTTCTCTACTTTACTCATTTTTACTCATTCTTTTTTTAATAAACTATTTGTCTTTTCTATACTCCAACATTTTATTTTTACGACAAATATTTTCTTTTGTCTTAGAACGCCTACAGTATAGCCACCTAAAAATTAGTGGTCAATAGAATTTGGCAAAGCTAAACAACATGAAAAAAAGATGTCCTGTAATGAACATTTCCTCTTGTTTTTGTTCATTATCGGACATCTATTTTCTGATTTGTCTATTAAATTTTATATTTGAGTAGCAATTTTATTTGCCCTTAGAGTGTTCTACATTTTACACTCCAGAAGCCTTTATTTTAAATGTTCCTTTGCTACTGCTTCTGTTTTTTCTTCATAACATTCAAATAAATCGTCTAACTCTTTCTGGTCCTGCTTCTTTGAAAATAAACTAATAATCGGTACAATAATCAAGCCACCAACCATGGCAACTACACCTGAGTTGATTGAAGACTTAAATACATATGAAAGAACTGTTCCCCAACCTGTTGTATCAATTCCCGCAAGTGTAATTACAAGCTGTACAACAGCAATTCCGCAACCCCAGATGAAACATACAATTGTCGCTGCTTTTGTAACGCCCTTCCAGTATAGTCCATACAAAAAGGGTGCAAGGAATGCTCCCGCTAAAGCTCCCCATGAAACACCCATCATCTGTGCTATAAATGTCACTTCAGGATGTGCATCCTTGAAAATGGCAATTATTGCTGAAACAAGTATAAAGAAAACAATAAATAAACGCATTATTGTTACCTGTTTCTTATCTGACATTTCCTTCTTTGATGCCGGCTTAATTACATCCAATGTAAATGTTGAACTTGAAGTTAAAACTAATGAAGAAAGTGTTGACATTGAAGCTGATAAAACCAAAACAATTACTACTGCAACCACTATTGCAGGAAGTGTTGATAACATTGTTGGAATTATTGTGTCAAATAAAGGCTTACCTGTTGCCTCATTAATTGCAATTTTATCGCTATATAATCTGCCGAATCCGCCTAAGAAATAACAGCCTCCTGCTACAATAATTGCAAATACTGTTGAAATAACTGTTCCCTTATGTATGTCTTTTTCACTTTTGATAGCATAGAATTTTCCAACCATCTGTGGAAGTCCCCATGTACCAAGTGATGTTAAAATAACCACAAATAATAATGCTAAAGGATCAGGTCCTAAAAATGCTGTGTAAGCGCCTTCCCAACCTGCATCTCCTGTAACTTTTGCAAGGCTCTTTGTTGCCTGTAAAAGACCACCGTTGTCCATTAAAACCGCACCAATAATAGCACAAATTCCAAATAACATAATGATTCCCTGAATAAAATCATTAATAGCTGTTGCCATGTAACCACCAAAAATTACATAGAATCCTGTAAGCACTGCCATTACCGCAATAACTACCCAATATGGAATGTCAAACACTAAACCAAATAAACTTGAAAGTCCATTGTAAAGTGATGCTGTGTACGGAATTAAGAAAATAAATACAATAACTGATGCAGCAACTTTTAAAGGTGTTGAATTAAATCTTTTTCCAAAAAAGTCCGGCATAGTCTTTGCATCAACGTGCTGTGTCATAACCCTTGTTCTTCTACCTAACACATTCCATGCAAGTAAAGAACCAATGAATGCATTTCCTAAACCTGCCCAAGTTGATGCAAGTCCGAAATTCCATCCAAACTGTCCTGCATATCCTACGAAGATAACTGCAGAAAAATAAGATGTTCCAAAAGCAAAGGCAGTAAGCCAAGGGCCTACTGAACGACCTCCCAGAACAAATCCTGTAACGTCTGTTGCATGTTTTCTGGTGTAAAAACCTACAAAGATCATTACAGCAAAAAATACAACTAGCATAATTGAACATAATACTACTGTCATAATGTTCCCTCCATTAAAATTATTAAAATATATTCCGTGTCTTTAAAGCGTTAAACTTTAAACCGTTACGCTTTAAATTACTAAAGTGATTATATAAAAAAAAAGATGCTTTGTAAATAACAAAGCACCTGTTAACTATCAACTGTTTCCTTTTCCTGCTCCTATCTTCATGGCAGAGCACATCCACAGCCCACTTTTTTATATTTCTTTTATCCAGCATCTACGTCTTCTATGCTGAATCTTATTAAATCTTTTCCACATAGACTGAACCTTAATATTATCTTCAAGCATTGGTCCTGTCTCAGCATATTTCATTCCATCTTCAATGGCTGCTTTTAGAATTTCCGTAATTAAAACTAACGGTAAGCCTTTCTTCTTATACTGATCTCTTACACCAACTAAATAAAGTTCCAATGTGTCAGGTTTAGAATATGGTGCATAAAGCAGTCTTGCCCATCCAAAAGGAAACAATCTTCCATGAGATTTTTTTGAAGCCTTGCCCATTGAAGGAACAGTTACTCCAATAGCAACCATCTCATCTTTTTCATTTACAAGTAATGAAATAAATCTAACATTAACCATTAATATGAACTGATGAACATACTTTTTAATCTGTGCCTCAGATAAATCCACTTCACCATATAGTATCTTTGCAGTATCATTTACAACATCAAATATATATTTTATGTATTTTCTTAGCTGCAATCTGTTCTTAACTTTTACAATTTTGAGTTTATTGTCTTTTAAAACTCTCTCACACATTTTGTCAAAAACAGGTGGTATCTCATCTGGTATATCTATTCTGTTTTCAATCCACTCCACAGATTTTACATACCCAAGGCGTTCCATATGTTCCTTATAATAAGGTGCATTATTAATCGTTATGAATATACCATCATATTCGAAACCTTCAATAAGCATTCCTTCCTGGTCCAAATCGCAAAATCCCATTGGTCCATGAACTGCTTTAAGTCCCTTTTCCCTGCCCCAATTTTCAACAGTCTTAAATAAAGCTTCTGAAACTTCGTAGTCGTCAATAAAATCCACTCTTGTAAATCTTATTCTTTTTCTATCCCATTTTGCATTTGCCTTATGACTGATTATGGCACCGATTCTTCCTACACACTCTCCATCTTTGTATGCCAACCACTGTCTTGATTCAGCATACTCAAATGCCGGATTTTTCTTAGGATTAAAATTCGCCATTTCGTCTGAAATCAAATCAGGCATTGCCTGTGGCACATCTCTATACATTTTTTCATTGAAACCAGCAAAAGTTCTTAAATCTTTTCTGGTTTTAACTTCCTTTATTGTTACCATTATTTATCCTATGTTTTTTCATTTATATCATTCTACTAACCAATAGTCTGCCATCAAACTATTTTAGCTTTCCTTTTATAATTAGAAAATTATATTCTTTCACCTAAACTTGTTATCTTTTTTCGATTTCTCTAATCATATCGACTCTTCTCTGATGTCTTCCACCTTCAAATTCAGCTCCAAAGAATTCATCAAGAATCATCTTTGCAAGTTCAACACCTACAACTCTTGCACCAAATGCAATGATGTTGGCGTTGTTATGCTGTTTTGTAAGCTTTGCAGAATATGGTTCGCTGCAAACTGCCGCAATAACACCAGGAACCTTATTAGCTGCTATAGAAATACCAATTCCTGTTCCGCACATAAGTACACCATAATCAACATCTCCGTTTACTACTGCACGACCTACTTCTTCACCCTTTGCAGGATAATCACATTTGATTATTTCACCGTTTTCATCATAACCCGTTCCATAATCTACACATTCATATCCTTTTTCTTTCATATATTCAACTAATTCATTTTTTAAATCAATTGCTGCATGATCACAACCAAAACCTATTTTCATTGTAAATTCCTCACATTTCTTATTATTAACAATCTGTTATCCCTAACTTTTTTATTCTACCTAATATAAAAGTTCATGTCAAACTTTTACATTTGTATAATAAATAAGGTATTTCTACCACATTCCTAACTGAATTTTTTATGTAATATGAAATTATGGAAAACTTTCTTATTACATAAAAAAAGACATACCCAAAAAAATCAGGTACGCCCAAAGCTTTGAAAAACTTAAACATGCCGGTGACCGGAATCGAACCGGTACTGTGTTGCCACAACAGGATTTTAAGTCCTGCGCGTCTGCCAGTTCCGCCACACCGGCATTCATAACCAGCTAAAAGCTAATTATAGACTGGGCAGAGAAGGATTCGAACCTTCGAAGGCGGTGCCAACAGATTTACAGTCTGCCCCCTTTGGCCACTCGGGAATCTGCCCATAATAACTTAGAAAGCGCTTTTGTTTTTTATGTAAGCTCTGCATGCTTGCATGTGAGAGATTATATAAAAAATGAAAGTCATTTACGAAGTAAATGACAGTGAGCAAACAACGTTTGCGAACTACTTTCCTCAACAATATACATTTATACCATAAATAGAGCAAAAGTGCAATTATTTTTTTATATACCCAAAAATTCCTTTTAATTTGTTTAATCCTAATCTTCTGTTACGTCAGTATTAAATCTGAACTGGGCGTATGTTGGATTCATATAAGTATCCGTATATTCAACCAAATTATAATCCTTATCTGCACCTATATATTCAAATTTAAATACTGTTGTTCCTTTTTCAACTCCCAGTAACTCTGCAATATTACTATTAGCATCACAAATTATACAACTCTGTGAAAAATGCACAGGTAAATGATCTTTTGTTTCCATATAATCATAGAGCGAAACTTTCTCAAAATCAAAGTTATCAATGTCCGGAAAATACTTCTTAGGTACATATGCAAACTCCACAGCGAAAGGAATATCACCAACATATCGTATTCTGTGAACTCCCCATATTACCTCGCCTCTTTCAAGATTTAATTTGTAATTCATAAATTCGCAATTGTCCAATTCTCCTATGCCAAGAACTTTATTTGATATTGTAGTTCCCTGGTTACGCAAAACTGCAGTAATACCTGAGTTCTTTGCACCATCTTCATAATTAAAATCAATCTTTTTATTATCTCTATTTGCAACATAAGTACCTGATCCCGGCTTTCTCTCCAAATAGCCTTTCTCGACAAGCTTACTAACAGCACGCTTCACTGTCATTCTGTTTACTCCGTACATTTCAGCCATTTTTCTTTCACTTGGAATAGCTTCACCTGGCAAATATTTTTTTTCTTCTATTTTTTTTACAATGATATCCTGTAGTTGGATATAGATAGGCATTCTGTAATCCATAGGCAACCTCTATTCTTCTGAACTAATTTCTTTTCTAAATTCTACCCATTCTTTGTTCATAATGGCATGTAAATATTGAATAACATTTCCATCTTTGTCATAACTAATACCGGTTTTCTTTGCCACTGCTGTCATTTTATCTAATTTAAGTATCTTTGATTCAAAATCATTGGCATAAACAATTTCAATAAGCTGTTCCTCCTTCACCGGTACAATCTCATATATATCTCTTAATATCTGAAATAGTGAACCTTTCTCCAAATCCTGTCTAATTAGCTTTGGTGCTATACTTTCAGGAACATACGAATATTCAATGGCAATTGGAATAATGCCTTCTTCACTTTCAACTTTTCTGACCCTTGTTATTTTATATACTTCCGTTCCAATAGGTAGCTTGATTTTTTTGTATAAATCTTTATCAATTTCTATTAATTCAAATGATAATAATTGATTTTCTACTTTGCTGCCAATATCACTAACTTTTTCTTTAAAAGACTTGATTTCATTAAGGTTTGTTACAATTCGTGGATGACTCATATATCTTTCGCTTCTTTCACGAATTTCCACAATTCCTTCTTCTTCTAATATCTTATATGCCGATCTTACAGTTGCTCTTTGTGCTCCGTACTTTTCTGCAATCTCACGTTCCGAAGGAAACTTTTCTCCTTCTTTAATGTTGTTCTTTATGAAGTAAAGTTTTAGTTCATTGGCTATTAACTCATCTTTATTTAATAACTTCATATCCACCTCGCATCTAATAATGTATATTATACATTTTTATTTTTCTTTTTTCAAGAAAAGCGCCTTACAATGGGGGGAGTAAAATAATTGGCGCAGATATATTTTGTATAAAAAACACTAAATTGTCTTTTCTATTTAAAAGTTTTCATCTTCCTCGTCGCAATTTTCCATCATTTCATTACAATAAATCATCATGTCCCTTGCTCCAACAATTGCATGTTTTATTACATCTGGTGTTGGCGTATTTTGATCAGACATTACAATTGAAATAACCAATGCCAAATTAGCACCTGTAACAACATGTACTCTTTTATTAGATGTTAATGCCATTGCGTTATTATTTACACTTCCACCAAAAACATCTGTCATGATTACAATATCATCATCAGGATTTTCATCAATCACCTTTTTAAATTCAGGTGTGGGATCTCCACATTCTTCTGTATATGCATTAATAATGGTTAAATTCTCCGGTTCTCCAACTATCATTGATAATGTTGTTCCTATTCCATATGCCATGTGACCATGTGTTGCAATAATATATTTTCTCATTGTTAATTCCTCCGCTCAAACTATAATCTTGATTTATTAATATAGCTGCTACACCTTTAAGTATAGCAGCTATTTTTATGTATGGACTAATTTCCATATTTTATTTTTAATCTACTTCTATTATATGCCATTATCCTAAGAATCCAAAATATACACCGATAATACCAATTATCATTGTAACAATTATAAGAATCATTGGACTTACCTTTTTCTTCAACAACCAGTAATACAGTAAAGTAGCTCCAAGTCCTAACATACCGGGCATAATGCCATCTAAAATTTCCTGAATGGTTGTAGCAGTTTTTCCTGTACCTATCTTCAGTGGTATGGTTGCATAGAACATATCTTTACTCATGGCACCTATTACCATAATACCAACAATGCCTGCTGCATACATAATCTTGTCCATTAAACCACTTTTCTCAGCTTTTGCTAAGAACTGGAATCCCCATTCATAACCTTTAATTGCACCTAAAATACGAAGTGCAAATGCCGGTATATTATAAATAAGGAAGTAAAGGATTGGTCCTAAAATATTTCCCTGCTTTGCAAGTGATACGCCAACTGCTACTGCAATAACTCTGATGCATCCTAAAAAGATTGAATCACCAATACCTGATAAAGGTCCCATTAATGCTGATTTTACTGAATCTACTGCCGAGCCATCAATTTCTCCCTTTGCTACACGTTCTTCCATTGATACTGCAACACCGCCAACGAAAGGTGCAAACTGTGGAGTAACATTAAAGAATCCTACATGTCTTGTTAATGCTGCTGCATAACCTTCAGGATCATCTTTATAAATTTTCTTTAAACAATTGTTAATCATCATACAGAAAGCTAAATGCATCTGTCTTGGGTAGTTCCAGGAATATTCCATTCCTAATGCACCAGCGCTGCATGACATTTTGATCATATCTTTTCTTGTAATTAATCTTTCGTTTTCGTTAGAAGTCTTCATCGTCATCCACCTCCTGTGCATTTCCTTCTGCTGTAGCCATCATTGGTTTATCCTCAAGGAAACCGAACTTAATTGCTACTATAATAAGTGCTATCAAAGCAATACCAAGTACAGGTATATTTGCGTAACTAATAAGTACAAAACCTAATACAAAGTAAGGAATAAGTCTCTTGCTTACAATCATTCTTAAGAGCATTGCAAATCCCATTGCAGGTAACATGCCTGCTGCAACTCCCATTCCGTCTAAAATAAACTGTGGAATGAAATCTAATAAGCTCTGAACCTTATCTGCTCCTAAATAGAAAGCAAATGTTACTAATAAGAATTTTTCAACTACACCGATAGTACCCATTAACCAGTGTGTAAATACTACCTTTTTATAATTTCCTTCTTCAGCACCCTTGTCTGCGATCTTTAAGAATACTGGTGTTACTGCTGCAATAATATTACTAATACCTAATGCTAAAGTTGCAATTGGCATAGCAAGTGCTACTGCTGCTTCTACGCTTTTTCCCATGGATATGGCAAACGCTGTTGCTAAAACGCCACCTACGTTTACATCCGGTGGAATGTATGCGCCTACTGAAATTGCGCCCATGAATAATAATTCAAGATTGGCTCCAATGATAATTCCCTGATGTACATCGCCTAAAATCGCACCTACGATTACACTGAGAACGAGAGGTCTGAATGTGTAAAGTGTACCAAACTGGTAATCAAGTACACCCCACGCTGACACCAAACCAATTAAAATTGCTTTTACCAACATAATGAGTTCCTCCGTTTCTTATTTATTTTACTTAAAATGTTGTTCTATAAATATTTCGCCACGTTTATCTTTGAATCATCAGCTAAAGCTCTAATTTCACATTCAACACCTTTGTCTACCAGTTCTTTTAGAATTTCTTTCTCTTCCGGTTCAAGGAAAACCTGTTTACTTACCTGAGTTGTTGTTTTACTTTCTTTTGTATTTCCTAAATTAATACTCTTAATCTGTGGGCAACCGTCAACTAACTGCTTTGCTTCCTTTATCGTCTGAACTACAATAATTAATTTGTATTTGTCAGTAACCCCACTGTTAATAGCCTTAATTGAATCTTCCATGTTTTTCATTACAAGTTTTACACCACTTGGTTTTCCTAAACGAAGAGTTGTCTTCCAAACTTCATCATTTACAACCATATCACTTGCAACTAAAATGCAATCAGCTCCAACACCGTTTGTCCAGCTAAAAGCAACCTGTCCATGTAATAATCTATGATCTACTCTTACTAATTTAATCATAAGAACCTCTCCCTTCCATTCTTACCTTTTTAGGTATTTACAAAATACCTAGCCTTTTATTTTGCAGAGGCTAACATTTTTGCTGCTTTTATGTTAGCCCCACAAATATGTTTTAGAGTTTTACAACTGAAAATCCTAACTCTTAGTATTTAAACTGACGGTAGTAACGTCTGTACTGTAAGTTATGTTTTGTGTATGTTTCGTAGTAACTTGCCACTCTGTCTGTAAGCAACGCTGTTACAATCATTGGAGTGAATATTGGTCTGAATTCTTTATCTACTCCATCTAAAGCAAATTCTGCTGTATCAATTACAACTGTTTCTTTGTGTTCAATTTGCTTTAAGAATTTTTCAACTCTTGTATCCTGATTTCTAAATTCATCTTCACCTTTGATAACAAATACAGGTACGCCTTCTTCAACAAGTTCTAATGTTCCGTGGAAGAACTGTGCTGATGTTACAGGTCTTGTTCTCACCCACTGCATTTCTTCTAAAATGCACATTGCAAACAATATTGTTTCGCCCCATGCTGCACCACTTCCTGTGAATATTGAATATGGTGCATTGTAATATGCTTTTGCAATCTTTTCAGCTCTGTCATCAAATTGAACTCTAATGTCGTATAAGTTCTGGAATATACCATCCATTCCTTTTGCGAACTGTTCATATTTAGGGAAAGTTCCTTTATTATGTAAAATTCTAAATGCTAATAAATCGAATAATACATATGAGAATTCGCATCCACCTGTTGTTACTTCAGCTTCAATAACTGTCTGTACTATCTGACCTAATGGCTTTTCTTTCTTAGTAAAAGCAACTACATGTGCTCCTATTTCCACAATCCATTTTGCTGCTTCTACAATTTCAACTGTATCACCGCTGGCACTTGCTGTAATTACTAATGTGTCCTTTGTAATTTTCTTAGGGTGAACTGTGTTAGCATCGGCTGCATTCACTAATTCAACATCAATATTGCTATACTTCTTAATCTGGTATTCAATTGGTCCTAACTCAAATTCTGTTCCACCAATTCCAAGTAAAACAATGTTGCTGAACCCTTCTTCACAAACTTTGTCTGCAACTTCTTCTACTGTTTTTCTCTGAGCCAATACTGCTTCAGCATCTTTGAAGTATTTCTCTTTATCAAACTTTGGTAACACTACTTTTTCTAATGACTTATCCATTTTCTACACCTCTTTCTGTAAATTTAATTTACTTTTTAATTTTTGACTTTTGTTTACTTACTTTAGTTTCTCTTATGTAATTAACTTTTGTAAAAAAACCCGTTCGTGCTATTCGGTTCTTTTTGCAATCCACTTGTTATTTTTAATATACCAGTTATGTAGTTATATTGCAAGCACTTTTTTATATTTTTAAAACTTTTTTATGCACATTCAACAAATTGTAGTGACAAACGCTATACCACCTGTGCCTGACAATCCCGGCTATCCCCAATTTGTTAACATTATTACTTTTTCTTAAAATCGCGTCTGGTGTGTATCCCAGACGCGACAAAGGTAATAAATATTTAAAAGGGGGAGTTTTGCTTTGGCAAACCCTTTTCTAATAATCAAACTGACGATAATAACGACGATAGTCCAAGTTATGTTTTGTATATGTTTCGTAGTAACTAGCTGCTCTATTTGTTAATAAACCTGTTAATAGCATTGGGCTAATTAATGGTCTGAATTCCTTATCCACACCTTCTACTTCAAATGAAGCCAAATCAACCACAATAACATCTTCATGGCCAATTAACTTGCAGAAATTCTCCACTCTCTCATCCTGCACGCGATATTCATCTTCGCCCTTTACAATAACTACAGGGATTCCTTTTTCAACTAATTCCAATGTTCCATGGAAAAATTGTGCTGATGTTACAGGTCTTGTTCTTACCCATTGCATCTCTTCCAAAATACACATTGCAAACATCATTGTCTCGCCCCATGCAGCTCCACTTCCTGTGAAAATGGTATAAGGTGCCTTGCAGTATTCTTTTGCCAGCTTTTCTGCTGTTGGATCAAAAGCCACCTTTGAAGGTAACATTTTAATAAAGATATCCTTCATCTGGTCTGCAAATTTTGTATATTCAGGAAATTCCCCTCTGTTGTTCAAATATTTTAAAATAAAGAAATTGAACAACAGATAAGACTGGTCTAATCTTTCTCCCGGTGATTCAATTGCAACATCTACTAATTTTCCCAACTTTCCTTCCTTCTTAGTAAAAGCAACAACATAAGCACCTGTTTCTTTAATCCAGTGTGTTGCTTCGATAATTTCCTTTGTATCTCCGCTGGCACTGGCTGTAATAACTAATGTATCTTTTGTAATTTTTCTAGGATGAAGTGTATTGGCATCAGCCGCATTGTATAATGAAGTATCAATTGTGCTATATTTTTTTAGAATATAGTTAATTGCCATCATTTCAAATTCTGTTCCACCAATTCCAATTAAAACAATATTCTTCGCTCCCTTTGCAAATACCTCATCTGCAATTTTTTCAACTTCTTCTCTCATTTCATAAGTTTTTTTGCCATGTTCTAAATACTTTTCCTTTTCAAACTTTGGCAAAGAAATGTTTTCTACATCAATTCCCATTTTTCTTTCCTCCTGTGTTTCTTGATTATTTAAATTTTAAAAAATTTTTCATTGATTGTTTATCTGCTACTTTTGGATTTTCAAAGTATCTTCCATTAACACATTCCACAGATAAAATTCCTTTGTAGCCGTTCCGTCTAAAAGCCTCCAGCTCCTCTTTCATGTTTCTTGTTCCATCGCCCCACGCTAAATGAGTTGTAAAATGATCTTCATCTACATCTACAAAGTGAGCGTGAACTATCCTATCACCAAATATTTTGAAATAATCATCTATTGTATCCTTTGCTCTAACCATTGCCCCTGTGTCAATACAAACTTTCAATGCCGGTGAATCTACATCATCAATTAATTGTTTCATCTCTTCTGCTGTGTGTACTAACATTGACTCATCCGGCTGTAAAGCTTCAATAGCCAATGTCATATTCTTTTCAAAAGCATAATCACTTACCTTTCGTAACATTTGAACACTTCGTTTATAAACCTCTTCTCTTTGTTCGTTTAAAAATCCCCAGCCACTTGTTACAACAACCTGATTTGCTTCAACTTTGCAAGCAACATCTACAGCATTCTTAAAGTATGCTAAAACACGTTTCTGCATTTCCCTATCTTTGGCAGCCATGTTATTAGGTTTCGGATTAGTTTGTTCAGGACATATGCCAATAATTTTGATATTGTATTTTTCTTCCAGTCTAAGAAGTTTATCAACATTTTCATAACCATTATGGTCCATAAAAAAATGTTGTGGTCCTGTCCAAATTTCAACATTCTCATATCCGTTCTCTTTTGATGCTGCAAAGAAGTCTTTCAGTTCATAAAATCTATGGTGACAATTCATTGCACTTAACCTCAATATATGTCGCCTCCTTTCATCTTTCCTCTAAGGCAGAGAATTAATTTTTCCCTGCCCACTGGATGTATGCTTTCTTATAAAATTAGTCATAACACTAATTATTGTTTTTTATTTTTTGGTTCTTCTTATAATCCACTTGTTATTTTTAATATACCAGTTAGTTTTGTATAATGCAAGCACTTTTTTATATTTTTTTATTTAAGAACAAAGAATGTCGCTTGCGACATTCTACGCAACCAGCGCATGCCCATTTAGCAACATTTTTCCATTCGTGCGAGTGCGTATCCATAGTGGAACGTTTTTTATGTAATAAGAAATTCTGAAGGAATTTCTTATTACATAAAAAACGAAAACCATTTATGGAGACTTTACACTTCCATAAATGGTTTTCATAAATTGATATGCCCCCTGTCAAGTAGACAGGTCAAATATATAAAATTAGGTGCTAATGAACGACCACGCATTTTGTGTGGTCGTTTTTCTATGCACACCATTTTTCTTTATACTTCTTAATTCGTTTATTTTCAGGAATAGGATATTCCTTTGGATTATCAGAAGCTAAAGCTTCTGTTCTTACTTCCAGTGGTGTTTTGCAATAATATCTGTCCTGCGGACGTTCTTCACTATAAAATCTCATATAATCATTAATTGCAAATCTTAAAGATGATTCATCGGTAATATCGTACATTTGATACATTTCTGTTTTTATGATTCCCCAAAATCCCTCTGTCGGTCCATTATCAATACAATGACCAACTCTTGACATGGATTGCTCTATTTCCTGCTCTTTTAATTTCTGTTGGAATACCTTACTTGTGTATTGAAAACCCCTGTCACTGTGGAAAATAGGCTTTGCATCCGGATTAGAGGCAATTACTTTATCGTATGTTCTAAACACCAGACGATTATCGTTTCTACAACTAATCACATATGAAACTGGATATTTGTCATATAAATCCAGAATAGCACTTAAATACAATTTCTTCTTTTCACCGGGAACCTTAAATTCTGTCACGTCCGTAGACCATTTTTCATTCGGTGCTGTTGCATTAAAATCTCTTTTCAGTTTATTTTCTGCTTCCTGTTCCGGGGTATCTCGGTGTAACCATTTATAGTAAGCAGCTCTGGAAATTTCAAGTTGTTTACACATCCACTCAATGCTCCAGCCCTTTTCTACATGGTAATATTTAATTGCTAAATATTTAGATTCGTAACGTACTTTTCCAAGCCTCACATCCTTTCGAATTCTTTCACTTTTTTTAGCAGTTCAACTGCCATGTCCTTTTCCTGTAACTGACGTTTCAGTCGGAGATTCTCCCGTCGTAAACGTTCTAACTCATCCACTTCGTCATCTGCTTTATGACATCCACGTTTATCAGTTAGCCCCTCTTCGCCATTTGTAACGTACTTTTTTACCCAAGAATAGACTTGGCTGTACGATACGTCATATTTGCTTGCAGCACCTTTATAGTCACGGTTATGCTCAATACAGTATTCAACAATCTCCTTACGCTCTTCCATAGTTGTTTTTCTTCTAGCTTCTGCCATATAGACCTCCCTTTTAGGATCATAATCCTTAAGTTCTCTATTGGCATTATACAATGAAATCCATCTTTCTAACATAGACATTGAACTGATATTGTATTGGGCAACAATTTTACGGACAGATGCCTGTCCGGAAATATATTCTTCAACCGCTCGTAGTTTAAATTCTCTTGTGTAAGATTTGTTCTTTGATGAGGGAATAAAGGCATCTGCGCCCCATATTTTATATTTATCTAACCACTTATATATAGTCATTCCATTTTTAGGAGACATCCCCAATCTGACACAAATTTCACTCACTGATAGTGCACCGGAAAGATAATCTTCGCAAGCACGTATTTTTTGTTCAATTGTATATTTTAAATATCTAGACATAAAAATACCTCCAAAGTAGATTTTGGTTATTTTACCTGTCTACTTTAGAGGTATCATATCAAATTGCATTACTTCTGAATATCCTCTTTTAATTATATTAATTTCAAAACTAAAATAACCATAATAATCACACCTATGATTACTGCTAAATGTTCAGCTATATACATAACCACTTCTAAAAATCCTTTTGCAAGCACATTTCCTATTTTTTTAACTACGTTCATATTTTTATTCAAAACTAATATTTAGTTTTTCCTCCTTCCTTTAGTAATTTTTCTTTCCTACCCTTCAGTAAGATTCCTACACCATCTTCCTCTTTTGTAAAACCATGTTCCAAGAATAATTTTCATCAAATATGTTGCTTCTGTACACAAATAAACCAATTCAATTGAGAAGTTAGCAAAATATGCTAAAATTGAGCTAACTAATAATGGTCCATAGAGATTAAACAGTCCATCTAAAACTAATACTGCCGCTACATCCCCACCTGCACGCAAAATATAGTATATGGTCAATCCGTATCCCTGACTCCAACTAAAAATTGCTTTAATTCTAAGAAGTGATGTAGCCATTGCAAACACACCTCCACTTAAAGAAAATAGCATTGGTACAAAGCCTGAAATTCCAACAATTATACAACTTCCAATAACACTTGTTGTAACTCCTATAACAAGCAGTCTGTTAGCAGTCTTTTTGGCAATTTCCATATTACCCGTTCCAAGCACCTTTCCAATTATGATTCCTGCCGCCTGCGAAACACCCACAAAAGCAACATTTACAAAGTCGTAAACATTGTCTACTACTGTAACTGCCGGAATATTTGCTTCACTTACAATACAATAATTTCTAAAAATCAAGCTCAATGCTATAGCATATAAACCTTCATTTACCATTAATGGAATAATCTTTTTGATTATACGCATTTTTTTAGTTTTATCCAATGCTCCAATTTTTTCTCCAAAAATTTCTTTCCCTGAATCTTTAAAAAATAATATTGTAAGAAGCATTGCTGTTTCCATACATCTTGAAATCAGTGTAGCAAGTGCTGCACCTTTAATTCCAAGGATTGGCATACCTAGCTTGCCATATATTAAAACATAATTAAGTAATATGTTTATTACAACAGATATCATGCTTATTTTCATCGGTAAGCTCTGTTTCTTAAACACTCTAAAATACACTGCACAAATTTGATTTATTGCATATGGCAAATAAGACCATCTTACAATTGAAATATATTGGATTCCCAAAACAGTTATGCCATTGCCTTTTACAAACAATCTGATTGCATATTGTGGTCCTATTACCAGCATTGCAATAAAAATAAAAGCAACTGCTACACACACCTGAATGCCAAATTTAAATGTCCTTTTGGCATTCTGATTTTCATTTGCTCCATAATATTGGCTCATAAACATACTAATGCCACTTGCGACTCCAAAAATAAACATTGAAAAAATAAGAAACGTTTTATTTGAAACTGTCACTGCACTTATTGCATTTTCTGATATTTTTCCTACCATTATTGTGTCGCAAATATTTAAAAGCGTTCCTGTTAGTGCCTGTAACATAATTGGCACTGCCAGAAGAAAAAACTCCGAAAAAAATTTTCTGTTTTTCATTTGTATTTACCTTTCTAAAGTCCTTTTATTCTATTTATTTTGTTTACCCTTTAAAGCTCTTCGTTGTTTTCTTTCATTTTCATATATTTATCTGTTTTTGTTTTTATTAGTTTGGCAAATTTATCAAAATCAGGATGACACTTAAAGTTGTTCTTTTCTTTTGTCACAATCGCACAAATATACTGGAATAAAACAACTGTAAACAACGGAGTAATATCACTGTCTATCCCTGCTCCAAGTTCTATTACATTATTCTGTCTTTTAACTTTTCGATTTGTCACAAGATAAACATTCTTTGTAACCGTACCTGTAGCGTTGAAAACGTTATACATTCTATCTGATTTTGGATTAAAATCTATAAAAAACACGTGATACCATGGTGTTAATTGCATATTAGGACCATGAGCATATTCCTCGCTTTCATAATAAACTGCAGGGATTTTTAGGGTTTCACTTATTTTTAAGGCTGCTTCTCTTGCCGTTCCCATATTCGCTCCATCAGCAACTATGATTGCACTATCCATTTTAAATATCTGATCATAATACAATTTCACAAAATTCTCTGACTCCTTATACAACTCTCTGCTTGTAGCAATTGCTCTTTCTAAATTTTGCAAATTTTCACTGTATTTATCTTCAGTAATTGTTCTTCTCTTCAATGCTACTTCATTAGCAAATAAAATCAAAAACTCAACCAAAGTTACAAAGCCTAAAGTTACATATCCTATGGTTTCATTGTCCACCCCATATTCGATTACATTGTCTGAATAAGTATACAAATCTCCATTTTTGTTTCCTGTTAAACAAAAATAATCCATTTTATTTTTTTTCAGTATTTCTACCAATTGGATAATATTTGTACTACAACCGCTTTGAGAAACAACAATAAGATTGCATTCTCTCATTTTCTCCATTCTATAATTAATAAATTCTGTAGGACTTACACAATATACATTACACTTCAAATTGTTAGTCATAAACATTTCTGCCGTTATTGCTCCATTTAATGAACTTCCTGATGCTATAATGCATATATCTTTTTTATTCGAACTCAGATAATATTCGACTAATTTTTCTGTTAAACTTTTTCTATTATCCAGATTTTTCTTCATTACATCCGGCGAAATTCTAATATAATCCTCCATTTGCATTTTCATATATTTTACCTCGTTTTTTTGACTCTTTTTTATAATTCATTTTACATCGCTTTTGGTTTCTTATATAGTCCAATTATTATTTTTAGTATACCACTTGTTTTATTAATTTCAACTATATTTTTATGTTAAAGAAATATGTTTGTAGCATTACATGTATGTCCCCCCCACCTAACAATTATTTTGCCTTTCAGAATGTATCTCTTTTTTTTCGGCAATATCTCTCTTTGACATACATTCTTCCAACCACTATACTTATAGTTACAAACAATCGTTATTGAAAGGGATTCTAAAATTTATATGAAGAGTAAGAAAATTATATGGGGAACTGTTTTGGTTATAGCTACTGCTATTTTTATTTTTTGTTGCTACCTGCTACTTTCACAGGGAAGCAGCGACGGTGGAAATACAAAAAAATATTTGACCGAAACTACCTCTAGGCGTGTCAAGAATTCAAAAGAATATGCTGACAGCCACAACATTAACTGGAAAAAATTAAAAAAAGATAACTCTGACATATATAGTTGGATTTATATTCCAAATACCAAGGTTGATTATCCTGTTGTTCAGCCAACAACAGATAATGATGACTTTTACCTAAATCACAATATACAGAAGGAATCAGAATTTGCCGGTGCAATTTACAGCGAAATGCAAAATGCAACCGATTACTCTGATCCTGTAACAGTTTTATACGGGCACAATATGAACAACGGTTCAATGTTTAAGACTTTGCATAGTTTTGAGAAACCTGATTTTTTTAAGAAAAATAAATACATTTATATTTACATGCCAAGTCAAAAATTGACATTTAAAATCTATGCTGCGTATGTATATGACAACAGACATATTTTAAATTCCTTTGATTTTAGTAACAAAAGTGTTTTGGAAAAATATCAGAAATACACTCTTAATCCTGACTCAATGAATAAAAATACAAGAAAAGTTACATTAAATAAGGACAGTAAAATTTTAACTTTAAGTACCTGCACAAACGGTGCCGAAAACACAAGATATCTAGTACAGGGGGTTTTAATTAAACGTGAGCAAACAAACTAATGATAATAATATAAGCGACAATTCAAACATTGCTAATCCTAACGTCATTAAGGACACTAGGAATAATCTGGAATTTGATGTTGACTGGGAAACTATTGAGAAAAATTATAAATACGACTCTCATCATCACAGACACCATAGACATCACAGTTCGTCGAACTCAGATAAGCCTACAGACTTTAACAATAATAGCTCTACTAACGTAGATAAGTCTGAGAATTTTGACGCAAATGCTTCAACTAACAAGCAAAAACATAATAAGTTAAAAAAAGATGATCAAACTAATACACACAAACATAATAATGTAAAAGATGATGATCAAACTAATAACAACAAGCATAAGAAGGCAAAAGATGATGATCAAAATCTTAAAAAGAAACATAAAAAGCTAAAGATTTTTTTGATTATTTTACTTTCACTACTTATAATTATTGCAATTGTTTTCGGAGTTTTAAATTATATTGGCAGGAAGAAGTTACTTAATTACAGAAATCTCCATGTTAATGTTCCATCAGGAATACAATATGAAGATGACGGGCGAATTGTATACTACAAGGGACATACTTATGAATTTAATGACAATATTGCAAGCATACTTTTTATGGGTATTGATAATCGCAAACTAAAAGATAATGCAGTCTCTGGAACAGGCGGCCAAGCTGATGCTTTGTATCTTTTTACTTACGATACAAAGAGCGGTCATATAAAAGTGCTCAGCCTTAATCGTGATATTATGACTGACATTAGCCGATATGATGAGGGCGGTAACTACGTGGACACTGCAACTGCCCAGCTTTGTTTGGCATATGCCTATGGCGACGGCAAACAAACAAGCGCTGAAAATCAGGTAACTGCTACGGAACGTCTTTTATACAACATTCCAATCAACGCTTACTATGCAATTGATTTGGATGCCATAAAAATTTTAAATGATGATGTTGGTGGGGTTACTGTTACACCTGACTATACATTTGAAAGTTTCACAAAGGGGCAGACTGTTACCTTAAAAGGCGATATGGCAGAGGCATTTGTTCGTCATAGAGACACCAGCTTATTAGATGACAACCTTAGAAGAATGGATTGCCAGAAACAATATCTTACAGCTTTTGCCAGTTCCATTGTCCCTGCAATAAGAAAAGATTTCCACGTGTCTTTGGATTTATACAAAGATACAACAACAAATACAGTTACAAATATTTCTGCACCGATACTTACATATTTAGGTTGGTCACTGGCTACAAACTATACCGGGTTAAATATACAAAGTACATCTGGGAAATATGTGGACTCCCCAAAAGACAGTTCTGCAGAATATAAAATTTCTAAGAAAAAACTTTTTGAAACTGTTTTGGATTTTTACTATAAACAGATTGATTAAAAGTATGACTTTGATTTTTAAGCGTATATATGTATAATAGAATAAGAAAAGCTTCACATTCTGTATAATGTGTAATTACGGAGGTAAAAACTATGAATAAAACCACGAAAAAAAATATTATAGTTCTTCTAGCGACTTTAATATTTACATTGGCTTTTGCTACAACATGTTTTGCCAAAAGTAGTCCTACTGCTACAGTTATTCCAACTACTACAGTTAACCCAACTACTAAAGCACCAACAACAGTAAAGCCTACTAAGAACAACGAAACAACTAAGAAAAAACAAAAAAAGCAAAAAACTACTAAGAAAGACGAAACAACAACCGGCTCAGGTAAAACAGGAAAGAGAAATTCTTCAGGCATTTCTCCAAAAACAGGCTCAAACATTATAATCCCAATTGCCGGCTTGTTAGTAGCCGCAGGTGCAATTGTAGTTTCCAGAAAAGAATTAACAGATAAGAACTAAATAATAAATAACAGATAGCCATTAGTGGAAAATAAAGGAAATTCATAAATCAATAGAAAAAGCGAGAAAATAAAAAGGAATTCAGACAATAGAAATATGACTTGTCTGAATTCCTTTTATTTATCTGCTTTTTCACCAGATTGTGAATTGTTATTTATTTGTTGCGGTAGATTGAACCGCTATTTCCTTTGACTGTTAAGTTCAAATTGCCATTTTCTACTTCATAGATTATTCTTCCACAGTTATAGAATTCTCTACTTGATTCCAACAATCTTTCCCACTGTGAAACACTTCGTCCCAACTTCCAAACGGGAACGGAAATCTCTTTGTCTATGTCAGATGTGTTGATTACTGTTAATACTGAATCGTTTTCATTAAAGCGACCATAACACACCAAATCGGTGTCAGCAATTAGCAACATGTAAGACCCGTCTTTTAATGGCTGATTCTGTTTGTGAACACATATTGCCTCTCTATAGAATTCAAGCAATTCTAAATCTTCCTTACCCCAAGGATAAGTTCTTCTGTTATCCGGATCTGTCCAACCACATACACCTGCTTCATCACCGTAGTATAAAGTAGGTGCACCAGGCAATGTCATCTGCATAATAACGCCCTGTTTAAATATTGCTTTGTCTATATTTTCTTCTGCTGCTGCAGCTCCTACTGTACCGATTCGACCAACCATCTTATTTGTTCTCGTCATAAATCTTGAATGATCATGATTTGATAATTCATTCATTGCCACAAGAATTGACTGGTTCTGCATACGTGAAAGCTGATACTGCATTGTGTTATGGAACACTTCTCCGTTACCTCTCATGTATGGGTTTGCATTGTCAGAATGTTTATCAACACCTGTTAAAAACCATGTAACAGGGTCCATAAATGCGTCATAGTTCATTACCGTATCCCACTGGTCACCCATAAGCCATGAGTGTGCATCACCATAGTGCTCTGCCAAAATAATTGCATTAGGATTGGCCTGTTTAACTCTGTCTCTAAAACGCTTCCAGAATTTATGGTTAAATTCAGGGCTGTGTCCTAAGTCAGCTGCCACATCAAGTCTCCAACCATCAACATTAAATGGAGGTGACACCCATTTTTCAGCTATATGCAAAATGTAATTACACAACTTTTCACTACCCTCATAGTTTAATTTTGGAAGAGTATCAAATCCCCACCAACCTTCATAACTGTAATTATCAGGCCAGCTATCTGTGCTAAATTTAAAATAAGAATTATATGGGCTTTCCTTTGACTGATATGCCCCTGTTTCATAATCACTGTTTCCTTTATAAAGTTCCTCTCTGTCTAACCACTTGTTAAAAGAACCACAATGATTAAGAACTCCATCGATAATTATTTTAATTCCATGCTCATGAGCTTTTTCAACTAATTCTATAAATAACTGATTACTTGCCTCAAGGTTTTCCAAGCTAGTAGTTCTTGTTTTGTACTTGCTTGCGTTTTTATTATCAGTTGCGTAATCTGATACAGTTTCTCCACCATCCACAACAATTTTTCCTAAATGTGGATCAACATGGTCATAATCCTGTGTGTCATACTTATGGTTTGATGGTGAAACAAAAATAGGATTAAAATAAATTACATCAATACCTAATTTTTCTAAATAGTCCAGCTTGTCAATGACCCCCTGCAAATCTCCACCGTAGAACTGTCTTGTTCCATCAACTGCAGGATTTTCGCTCCAATCCTTCACTGCTGTAACTGCTTTTCCAATATAAACATATTCATTGTCAACTACGTCGTTTGTTTTGTCCCCATTGTTAAAACGGTCGACCATTATCTGGTACATAACCGCTCCCTTTGCCCAATCGGGAGTTTCAAAACCAGGTGTCAATTCGAAATAACCATCATTTACAGCCTGTTTCATTATTCCAAACATATTATAAAAAATGCAGTCTTCATTTGTATCGCATTTAAAATAATACTGATACATCTTTTCACCGGCATCCAGCAGAGCTTCGAAATATTCAAAGTCCTCTGTAGTTTTTATTTTTGTCATCTGCAATTCATTTCCATTAACGCACACAAAGACACTACTAACAGTGCCTTTATTTGCTCTAAGAATGATGCTATATGTTTTTTGCTGTTCATTATATTTACAGAACTGCTTTGTTCCGTCATGAAATAATATATCTTGATTAACAAACATATTTTTACCTTCTATTCCTTATTAGAACAACGCTTCAAATTCTTCCTGATTAATCTTTTCTTTTTCTAACAATAATTTAGCTGAAGCATGAAGCTGTTCCATGTGTTCTTCAATAATGGCTTTCGCCTGTACATAACAACTCTCAACAATATCTCTAACTTCCTGATCAATTGCTGAAGCAGTTGCTTCTCCATAGCCTTTAGAGTGTGCCAAGTCTCTTCCAATAAACACATCATTGGAATCGTCATCATAGTTTATTAAACCTAGTTTGTCTGAAAATCCATACTTTGTAACCATAGCCTTTGCTGCTGCTGTTGCCTGTTTTATATCCTGCGATGCCCCTGTTGTTATGTCATCTAAAATCAGTTCTTCAGCAATACGACCACCAAGGCTTACCATAATTTCCTGTAACATCTTGCCCTTTGTAAGGAACATTTCGTCTTTTTCAGGAAGTGGCATTGTGTATCCTGCTGCACCTGCGCCTGTAGGAATAATTGAAACTGTGTGTACAGGTCCTACATCAGGTAAAACATGGAATAAAATTGCATGACCTGATTCATGATAAGCTGTAATCTTCTTTTCTTTTTCAGAAATAATCTTGCTCTTCTTTTCTTTTCCAATTCCAACTTTAATCATTGCCTGGTCAATATTCGCCTGTGTAATATATGGTTTGTCACCCTTTGCTGCCAAAATTGCTGCTTCATTTAAAAGATTCTCAAGATCTGCACCTGTAAATCCTGCAGTAATTCTAGCTATATTTTCTAAATTAACATCGTCACCAATTGGCTTGTTCTTAGCATGAACTTCCAATATCTGCTCTCTGCCTCTAACATCAGGTCTACCAACTAAAACCTTTCTGTCAAATCGTCCCGGTCTTAAAATAGCCGGATCAAGAATATCAACTCGGTTTGTAGCTGCCATTACTATGATGCCTTCATTTACTCCGAAACCATCCATTTCAACAAGCATCTGGTTAAGTGTCTGTTCACGTTCATCGTGGCCACCACCCATACCTGTTCCTCTTCTTCTTGCCACTGCATCAATTTCGTCAATGAAAACTATACATGGTGCATTTTTCTTAGCCTGTTCAAATAAATCTCTAACTCTTGAAGCACCTACACCAACAAACATTTCCACAAAATCAGAACCTGAAATTGTAAAGAAAGGTACGCCGGCTTCTCCTGCTGTAGCCTTTGCAAGTAATGTTTTACCTGTTCCCGGAGGACCTTCTAATAAAACGCCTTTTGGAATACGTGCTCCCAAGCTAATATATTTCTTAGGATCTTTTAAGAAATCAACTATTTCTTCTAACTCTTCTTTTTCTTCTTCTAGTCCGGCAACCTTTGTGAAATCCATGTTTTTAATTTCAACAACCATCTTGGCTCTGCTCTTTCCAAAGTTTGCCATCTTGCCACCGCCACCTCCGGCATTGGCATTCATCATAATAAGTACAACAACCACAACAATACCTAACAAAATCATAGGTACCACGCTTGTTAAGAATACGCTGTCTCTACTTACATCAGGTATATATGGTTTTAATTTAATCTTATTGTTGTCTGCTTTTGCTTTGTCAATATCGCTAATAACTTTATTAACATCTGTTACATAAACAATCTTTGATTCATTTGAATTGCTTAACTTAATTACCAGCTTACCTGTAGGAACTTCCTTGTTTTGCTTAATTGTCAACTGCTTAATGTTGTTAGCCTTTAAGTCTGTTAAGAAATCACTGTAAGCATAATCATTGTTTACAAAGCTCTGGCTAAAACTGTAGATGATTAAGCAAACCAAAACTACAATCCCTAAAAAATAAAACTTAGAAAATCTATTTCTGCCTATACTGTTCAAATCTTCCTCCTCGCATTTCATAATCTGTGTCAATTTATATTAAAGTTCTACGATACCAATATATGGTAAATCTCTGTAGCTCTGGTCATAATCTAAACCATAACCTACTACGAACTTGTCTTCAATTTCAAAACCTACATAGTCAACATTCATGTCAACTTCTCTTCTGTCAGGCTTATCAAGTAATGTTGTTACCTTAATGCTTGCAGGATTTCTATCCTTTAGCATTGGAATTAATTTGCTTAATGTATTGCCTGAGTCAATGATATCCTCTACTACAATAACATCTAAGCCTTCAATGCTTTCATCTAAATCTTTTTTGATTTTGATATCGCCTGAGCTTTCTGTTCCTGAGCCATAGCTTGAAACACTCATAAAATCAAGTGTAACAGGAACAGTTAATCTTTTTGCCAACTCACATGTATAGAAAATACTTCCTTTTAAAATACAAACAAGTCTGATTTCTTTCTTTGCATAATCTTTGCTGATTTCTGCTGCAATCTCTCTAATTCTCTTATCTAATTTTTCTTCACTAATGTACTCTGAAATCTTGTGTATCATAATCCTTACTCCTTATTGTATGTGATTTTAATAATTCTTTTTGTACTATCTGTTACCTTGCACATCTCACTTATTCTATATCCAACAATCCACACAACATGATTCCCGTCTGCCAGCAACCATATATTGTTTCTTTCTTCCTGTGGAATTTTATTGTCTATAAAATATTTTTTCAGTTTCTTTTTTACACTTCTTCCCGATTCACTTCCGCTAATTTCAATATAATCTCCCGGAAGTCTTTTTCTCAGTGTCAATCCCTTTATTTTATCATAATCAAGCCATTTAGTATATAACAAATCAGGGATATTTGATTTGTCAAAACTTTCATTTTCCACTGTAACTGTAATCTTTTCTGTGTTAAAAATCTTACCGCCTTCAATAATCGTCTGCCTGTTGCTATCTTTTCCTTCGTTATTTTCAGGTAAAACTTTCACACCTTCGTATGTTTTAATTAACTTTAAGCCGTATGGTAGTTCCGATTTCTTTGAGACCTGATTTGACAATAACCCAATTACAATATTAACGTGATTAGCCTTTATGTCTTTTAGTTTACCGGTGTTTTCCAAAATCCACATTCTGACGACCTCCTGTAAAATTACAACATTAAGATCTTCTGCCGAATTAAGTAAAACATTATCTTTCACATGAATCTTATATGCCTTCTGTGCCTCACCGTAAATATATTCATACACCTGAGATAAATTTTCAGCCGCATTTACTATATTATATTCCGCTTTTTGATTAATATTTTCTTTTATATAGGGCATTAGCTTAAGGCGAATCCTGTTTCTGCTGTAATCTGTCTCTTTATTGGTGCTGTCAGTACAGTAACTCAAATTGTTTTCCTGTAGATACTGCTCTATTTCATTTCTGCTACAGCAAAGTAGCGGTCTGATAATCTGCCCTCTCATTGGAGAAATTCCCGTTAAACCTTTCAGTCTGCTACCTCTAAACAAATTAAAAAGAACCGTCTCGCTGTTATCATTTAAGTTGTGAGCCACTGCTATTTTGTTTGCTCCAACTTCATTTGCCACCTGTTCAAAAGTGTTATATCTGAATATTCTTCCGGCTTCCTCCTCTGATAATTTCTGTTCTTTTGCCATTTCAGGTATATTTGCCGTCACAACTCTAAAAGGTATTTGCAAATTTTCAGCCATTTGTTCTACGAAATCTGCATCGCGTTTTGCCTCGCTACCTCTGATTCCGTGATTTACGTGAACAACGTATAGCTTCAAGTGATACTTTTCTCTTAAACTGTACAACACATGTAGCATACAGACAGAATCAGCGCCCCCGGAAACTCCAAGTAAGACGCTGTCTCCATCTTGTAATATTTTATTTTTTTCAATGTAACTTATCACTTTTTTCAACATAATTCTATGATACTTTATGGGTGTTTCGATGTCAAACTTTCAAAGAAGTAAAACTATTTTTATGACTAATTTATTAGATTTTCTCCCAGATTCCCGTACAAATAACTGTCATGTCATCTTCCGGCACCCCCTTTGACCTGGCTAATGCTCTGGTTAAAATCTCCATTGCCATTTGTTTTGAATTGGATGTTTTAATGTCCATGATAATTCTACCCATAGCCTCCTCCTTGTCAGGCTCATCAAGGGCATCTACAATTCCATCTGAAACCATGATTACAAAATCGCCATCGTACAGTTTTTTCGTTATAGTTTCCATATCCACTTCCTGGAATACTCCCATTGGAAGGGATGTGGACTTAATACATTCTACCCAGTTTCCACGTTTAATATAAGTACAGGCTGCACCTAATTTTAAAAACTGACACGTTCCTGAGTATTGGTCAATTAAAGCCATGTCCACTGCTGCCGGCTCCTGCCACTGATTTCCTGTTAGCATTATCGAGTTGGCAAGTTTCAAAGTTGTTCCCTCTTCAAAGCCACTGTCTATCATTTTTTCCAGCAAATCAATTATAAGTTCACTATAGCCCCCTGCTCTTTTTCCAGAACCCATACCGTCACATATACTCATAAAAGTCTGCCCACTGTTTAAATTCATGACAGCGAAATTGTCTCCTGAAACGTTCTCGTTATTTTTTGTCTGTCTGGCAGTTCCACTTATTGTCATAAAATTTACTTCTTCTAATAAAACATACTCATTGTAATCTTCCGTAATATTAACAATGCTGTCTATGGAAAGGCGTACCTTTTTGCCTAAAGCCTGACTTACTACCTTTTTAATTACATCTGATTTAACATCAGTTTTTTTCTTTTTTTTGGCAAAAAGTCTCACCTCTAACATGCCTTTACTATTTTCATTTATATAAATTCTTCTTGCTATAACTTTGTTTTCCCGTAACTTATGTTTTATATAATCGTCCATTCCTAGAATTGTTTTCTTTTCGCTGTAAATTGGTTTAGTGTAATTTTCCATTACTTTTGCCATTTCATTAAACTGCACAGCCATTGCTTCTCTTGTTTCCAGAAGTTTGTTGTACCATAAGTAATTTATTTTTGCCCGCTCCAGATATTGAATCTGACCGTTGGCACAACCTCTACAGGCACTGTTTGCAATCTCCTGTTCCACACAACCTTCCATGGATACGTCGTAATCCCTGTCAATACCACTCATTCTTTTAAGCTCTGATGCAAGATTTTTAAATGCCTTTGAGGTCCGTAAAATACTTTCGTTTCTTATATCTTCCTGTTTGCTTATTGCCTCCTGCAACGACTTATGGTTTGGAACATAATCACTTACATATTTTATAAAGTATGTAAAAATTACTGTCATTGACCAGGTAAGCATTACAATTGGTACTAAACCGTATAAGTCAATTTTCATCATTCCGTCTATTGACCAGTCAACCGCCTCCACCAGCACAGTAATAACTGTGGCAATTACCGCCACTACGTATGGGTTATACTGATTGCTGATTTTTTTATACTGGGTTATGCATATACCGGTGGTTGCCATAATCGTGCCGTATTTCACTGCAACCATAAAACCACCGTTTATAAATATTGTGTACATCATAAGTGGCAATGTAACTAAAGGCACGCCTTTCATTTGACACAATGCCCCATACCAGCTTTCTCCTATTGTATAGTAACCAAGCATTGGCATTAAACAGGTTAATACACTCATGGCTATTATCAATATTGGTTTTAATATTTTTTGCATACCATCCCTCCTTGTTTTTTTCACAAGAAATAGTATACAAGCTCTGTTTATGTTTTTTTGTCAAAGCAAGGTATGATAATCGTTAGATATTTCGACATTAGATTGTTAAAATACATCCCTAGTGGAACGTATTTTTTTAACAGAATATTCTGAAAAAAAATTTCTTATTAAAAAAACCATATCAAAACTTTTGGCATTCCACTGGGTTTTAATATGGCATTTATAATTAATCGTTATTTAATTCTTTAATATAATCATTTAATCTTCACTTATATTGTTAATTTCTATTCAATTTCAATATTGCTATAGGTTTTCAATTAAACTATAAATTATGTTTCCTAATATAGCAGCTAAAAATAATACTAAAGCTATTCTTGCTGCCCAAATTTGCGTTCTGACTCTTTTTACTTTTTTCTTTTTTCCAAAGCCATTTGCATTGATTATCTCTAATGCTTCTTTCCAGTCTTTGTCTTTTACAAGCACGCCTTTAGGTATCATAAAATCAGAACCTTTTATTCTAAGATAATCTCCAGCCCCGTCTGTGTATATTTGTGTATATATACCGTTGCTTTCTAAAAGCCCTATAAGCATTTGTAGTTCTACTTCATCGTTTGTTTCATACACCTGTTTCATCTCTTTAACCTCGTAATAAAATTTAACTATCCTATTGTTTAAATTATTAAATTCATATCTTATTCGCTAATATTGATTCTTCATTCTACTGATTTATTAATCTTCCGGCTTGAAAATTACTTCGTTAGGATATAATAAACCTAAATTTCTAGCCATCTGTTCTACATAATCATCTGTTTTAACATATTCTTCCTGATCCTTTAATTCTTCAGATAACTGTAGTTCTTTCTTATATTGATTCTTTAATTTTCTTTCCTGCTCTCTTAAATCAGCCAATGTGCTGTATTTGCTTATCATCTGTCCACCAATGACAATACAAAATGCCACAACTACTGCTGATATAGCTATCATCATTCTTCTATTTTGAATACGCTTTCTTCTTGCGTTGCTTAATCTTCTTGTTGATACTTTTCTGTTTTCTGTTGCCATTTTCTCTTCCTTTTTTCTTTTTTAACTCTTTTTAGTTTATCTAATTTGTATAACTTTTGCAATGGTTTTAACATTTTTGTCACAATTTTCTTTACTTTACCAAACACGCAAGTGTTTAATTTTTTTAACATTTTAGAAAGTTTGGTTTTTACTTTGCACAGAAACTTTGCAACCCTGTCAACAATTTTTCTTCCAACTAACCATTCATACAAAGCCATTATGCCTAATGTAAAGATTATTGAAAAGAATCTAGGTCTGCCGTAATTGTATTTCAAGTATATATTAAACATAAATATTGCAGAAATCGTCCAATAAATAACATCCTGAATAATCATGGAAACAATTCCCACTTTGAAAATTCTTCTGCAAACCCGAACCATATCATAGCAGACAGCTAAAACAAGTCCACCATACAGGCTCATTACAATAAGCAATGCTTCCTGAGAAATCTGCGGACTCATTATTCAAACATCCTCTTCAAAATAGACTTACTTTTTTCTCCATAATCCTTTACGTCTGAATAAACAATACTGTCAATTTTTCCTGAAATATTTACCTCGCCTTTTTCAATTGTAAGCTTAGTTACCTTTAGGTCGCTGCCCTTTATATGTACCATACCTAAATTTGATTCAAGTAAAACCTGATTCAAGTCGAAAGCCACTACGTCTTTAATCCCTGTCAAATTCATCTGCTTTCTATTGTCCATTGAAAGTTTGTGGGTTCTTGGTGTACTGCCTGCTTCCATATTAACCTCGAAAAGTTTTCTATATAATAATATATTAGGTTATGTGAGAAATATGTCTTGCAGTTGCATTTTAATCAATCTCTTTGTACATGTCTACTGCTTCTTCTTTTTTAACTGTTTCTTTTGTGCTTAAAACTTCCACCTTTACAGTTCTTTGACCAAACTGAATTTCTATTTTGTCTCCCTCTTTTACATCTCTTGAAGCCTTAGCCGGCTGTCCGTTTACCAAAACTCTTCCTGCATCACATGCCTCATTTGCCACTGTTCTTCTTTTTATTATTCTTGAAACCTTTAAAAATTTATCTATTCTCATGTTATCTCCTTTTGTTCTAATTAATATTTTTAAATTTATGTGCTTAGAATATATATTTTTCTACTATTAGGTTAATTTTTATAATATAATTTTCCATATTATTAAATTTACATTTTAAAAAATAATTTCCTATTTACGTATAAAAATAATACCGGAGATTTTTTCTCTCCGGCATTATTATAATATATGTTTGATTTTCTATAAAGACTATATTTATTTTTTGCCAGGATTATATAGGTTGTCATTCCAACCGTAATCCACTTTATGATTCTCATCACAATAGTAAGGATTTTCAGAACTTATTCTGTGTAAAATTGTATCATAAAGATATGCGTGACCATTGTAGTTTGATGACAACACATTTTTGTAAAGGTAATTTGCAACTTCAGGTATGGACATTGTTACTGTATCCGTGCCGTAAATCAAAGTACCATCTTCTGCCACAACAAAACCTCTTATATGGAATGAATTTGTCATAACATTTAGTGTGCCATCGCTACCATAATATGAGTTGTTACTCATTGTTCTGACATACTTCATTGTGCCATCTTCTTTGCTTAATATTCCATTGTCTGTTGTCACATAGCCAAATGTATAATCCATGTTGTTGTATTGCCTTGCTCCTCTATAGGTATATTCATTACCACTAATAGCCTGAGTATTTAGTATTGAATATGTGTTATCCAATACATCATCAGCCGATTTTCCTGAACTGTTAGGGTCGATTGTGTATATTACCCCTGTATTTTTTACGGTGTAATTCTTTCCTGAAACTGTAATAGTCTGTCCAATATCAGGTGCTTTACAAACTGTTCTAAAGGCTACTTTTTTCTCACTTCCTTCTTCATCAAATATAACTTCGCCCTTTGTGTTGTAATACCTATTTCCATTTGTTTTAATCTGAAATCCCTCAACTGTAATCCTGTCAGACTTTAACATTGTATTTTCTGACACAACTTCAACTTCATTTGATGTTGTTCCTTTTGATACCTGTTCATTTAAAGTTGCCTGTACAGTAACTGTATGCTTTCCTGCAGCCACATTTTCAAGCTTCACATTTCCATATGAACTTATTAATGTAAAATCTTTTAAATTCACAACATTGCCTGAAATATCATTTACAAATTTTAAGTAAATAGTATGTTTCCCCTCTTTTAAAGGCTCATACAAGTCAATTGTTTTTGTAACATAGTCTCCCCATCCTGCATTTGCAGTTGGTGGTGTAATTTTAATAGATCCAATAGGAACACTATCCATACTTTTATCATATACATAAATTGTACCGTTTGCATTTTTATCACATGAATAGTTAAAAGTGACAGAGGTTATAGGCTTTGATACTGAAATGTCTTTGTATTCTGTCCAGTCTCCATTGTGAGTGCCACCTATATTTGCTGGATTTCCGCTACTGTCTTTGTCAATTACTACCCCTCTTTGGTCTGTATAATCTGTTGCCTTTATAACTGTACTGTCTGATTTTATATCAGACTGGGATATAGTTGCCACACTGGTTGTACTGTCATCAATATAAATGTTGTACTTTGTATCTTTAGCCACATCTGCCTTTGGATACCAGTTTACATCTATTTGGTTTAACATTCCATCAGCATTCACAAGGCTTACACTTTTATTTTTAGACTCTGCAAGATTGTCCACTGTACCCGGAAAATAACTTTTTATTTTGTCCGTTACATTTGTATTTCTTTCAACGCTTCCCTGATTTGACCATTTTGATAATATGGTTTCATAAGAATCAGTTTCTACATCTGCCCAATACTTTTTAGTATCAGCATCGTTGCCGTCGCCGTTTCCCGGAGTATTAAATAATCCCCAGTTTCCATATTGTTTTGTACATTTGTAGTTCCAAACTGTCCAACTTAAATTATTGTTATTTAATAATTTAACACCTTCACTCCATGAATCACTGTTTGACATCATATTAAATTCTCCAATATAACTTGGCACATTATAACCTGCACCTTTTATATTGTTTATTTTGCTCTGCATTGCAGCAACCTGTTTGTCTTTGTCACTGTAATCACTGTACAAATACTGATGATATTCGTACATTACGTTTGTCCAATCTTTACTAGAAGGATCGGGAAGAGTGTCTGCATCCCACACGGCTTCCATAATAATAACGTGATTTCTGTCAACTGTTCTTATCTTTTTGTAAGCCTTATCATATACATTCCACAATGTACTAAGTCTTTCCTCCTTTGATACGTTTACATCTGTCGCATTCATATAATCTGCCATTGGTTCATTAAGCAAATCATAACCTGCAACAACAGGATTATCTTTGTAATGCTGTGCAATTTTTAACCACATATCCAAATATTTTGCCTGATTTGTACTTGCGTCTGTTCCAAAGAACAATTTTGAATTGTCCTTTTTTTGCTGATTTGTGCTTCCACCGTAAATACCTGAGTTGTGACTGCCATTTTGTGAACCATATGCACCATGCATATCAATAATTACATATATGCCATATCGACCTGCTGTTTCCACAAACCAGTCAATTTTATCAAAGGCATTGTCATACCAGTTGCCATTTTCATCAACAAGATTTCTGTACCAAATTGGAAGTCTGATACAATTAATGCCAAGTTTTGCACAATTTTCGAAATCACCGGTTGTCCAATAATTGTCTTCATATGCACTAATAAGATTTTTTGCCTTTTCACTGCCAAATCTGGAATTTAAAGTATCCAGAATGTTTTTCTGGCATCTGATATTTCCACCATATGTTGCACACAGCCAGATTTCCTGTAACATATAACCACCTGCATTTACTCCACGCAAATGCACGATATCACCATTATCATTTTTTAACTGCTTACCATCTGCTTTTATAAATCCGGGATAGCTTTCCTTTGTGGTAGAAACTGCTTTTATTCTTACACTACCCAGCTGTGGTATTCCTGTTATTACAAAAGAGACGGCAAGTATTATTCCAATTATTTTCTTTAATCTTTTCATAAATTTCTCCTAATTTCTAAACAAATTTTCTTAAAATCCAACTGGAAGGCTCTCAACTGTAACATCAGGAGTGGATTCCCATGCTCTTGTAACTATATCTCCCGGTTTTTCGTTTGGATTGGTAGTTTCAAAAAATGATCCAGAGTCCATAATTTTTTCAGACACCTCAAACTTTGTCACTATCAATTCCGGTGTCTCATAAACTTTTGTTTTTTTCATTTCCTTCACCTCATTCTGTACTACTTAACATAAATTCCATTGTCCCATGCATATTGAACTTTTTTATAATAGCCCTTATATTTCCCCTGTTTTTCTGTCTGATTGTATATCCAATCATTTATATCTGAATAAGAAGTTCCTGTTTTGCCATTTAAGGCACTTAACAAATCTTTCTGCTCCTGAATTGTAAGTGTTGCCGGAACAAATTCTTCCCTTTCCTGATATTTTCCTTTGTACTCCTGCTGACAATATACATAATTGTTCATGTCATTGTACAATTTATTTAATGTAGCATAGTATGGATTTGATGTACTTGTTACATTTAAGGCCTTCATCATTGATTTTAATATATCAAGTCTGTTGTTGTTAATTGTCACAAGATTTAACACATTATTGTATAAGAAATTATGTCCCTTCAATGTACTCATTTTCTGGTTTTTATACAGATAATCTGCTATCTCATACATATTTACAGTATAAATACTATTCCCATATTCATAGGTACCATCTGCCATTTTAGCATAAGCCCTTACAGTTATATTTTCCTGTAATGTGTAGAACATATAATCAAGACACTTAAATGTAAGGGCATAATACTGCCAATACTTTGCGGAATACTTGGAATCTTCCTTTGTAGTCCAGTAAGGATATATTCCTTTATCTGTTTCCTCATGTACCTTTATTGTCTTATTATCAGCCTTATCTATTTTCATCATTTCTTCAAGTTCAGCTCTTGTTTTTCCATCAGTAGCGTTTGCTATTGCATAAATCACACCAAACTTGCTGACTTTTTTTGTTTTAATTGTATTTTTACTTACACGACATACTACTCTGAATGATGGACTAAACTCTGACACACCACCTGAATCCTTATTACCATTCATCTGGAAGCCCTGTACTTCAACATCTCCTAAATCATTGTAAACATTGTTGCAAACAAGTTCCTGATCTGAATTAACACTGTCAATGCTTATGATTCTTCCATCTGTAACCTTAGAGTCTTTCTCCCATGAAGTTACATAATAATCATCGCTGAAAATCTTTGTATCCACATCTTTCTTCTTACTGTAATCGTCTTCTGAAACAGTTACCTTACAATTGTTGTATACATAGAGTTCTACCTTTTCTGAATGTTTAAGAGCAAATGTATACTGTCCTGTTGCTGTCTTATTAAGCTTATTACTTATTATTTCAGCTGCATCTATGGCATTTCCGTCTTTTTCTATCTCAATACTAAAGTTAAATGACTTATTTTTCTCGACATCATCTACCATATTTCCGGAAACATTTTTGCTAATGGTAATTTTTCGAATAGGGTTATAAGTATTAATAAAATTAACTG
This sequence comes from Eubacterium sp. AF34-35BH, assembly GCF_003477765.1. Lineage (NCBI taxonomy): Bacteria > Bacillati > Bacillota > Clostridia > Eubacteriales > Eubacteriaceae > Eubacterium > Eubacterium sp. AF34-35BH. The sequence continues at coordinate 220,131 of NZ_QUDZ01000001.1, read as the reverse complement.
AATTGTCTGTTTCCGCTGAATACGTAAATGTTGCTGTATATGACAGTTTATCAGTGTTTATTTTATCTATTCCAACATCTTCCTTTGTTCCATTTTTATCAACTGTTTCCAAATAGTGTGGTAAATAGTTATTTTTTACGATAATTTCTTCAACAGTATATTTTTCTCCGACTTTCAAATTTTCGCCTCCAAAAGTAGCAGTGTCAAAGTATCCTTCAACTCCTCCTCCTTCTGGTTTTTCAATTTTAGTAAACTCATTTTGACTCATGGTATGTGTCTGTAAAACCGTTCCTGAAGTGTTTTTAAGATTTACAACTACGCTATAATCGTTAGGTAATTCTTCAAATCCCTGTATTTTTACATTGGCAACAACTACACCACTCTTATAGTAGAGTTTTAATACATTATGGTTATAAGCTACTGTCATGTTTCTGTCTTTATCATCCACATAAAATGCCTTACTTTCAGCATTATTTTCTCCACTGATTTTTGCATCGTATAAAGTATAATTGCTTACCGCCTCCGGTGCCGGTATGCTTACTCTGTCATAAGGGTTTACTGTGCCTTTAACAGTCAAACCATCATTTTTTACTCCATTTACATAATACTCTATAACATAATCCTTTTTCTGCTGGAATTTTACATTATCAAGTAAACTTCCCACAGTCTTATCCGGTGTATCACCATCGTTTCTTTTTGCTCCTTCTGCTGACACAAAGAAGAATCTTGTAAGATAATTTTTTTCATCGGAAGGAACATTATATATACCGTTATGATCATTCCACTGCCCTGCTGTTTCCTTACTTGTAACTTTCCACAACGTAGCAGTAACTCCATCAGACAATGTAATTGTTGTACCTTTTGTGCCTTCCTGATTAGTTGTAATAGCCTTTACATCATCTCTTCTTATTAATGCCTCAATCTGTTCAGTTGTTGTATAATTTTGTGCATCTTTAGATGACATTGCAACAACATACATACTATTCTGGCACCAACGTCCTGCATAATCTAAGTCCCAATAACACTGGGAATTAGGAGTTGTTAAAATATCCTGATATAAAGCTCCAACATTTTCACAGTTTAATTCTGCAAACTGATCACCATGCTCATTGTTTTTGTACATTTCATCCTGTGTTACGGAGAACTGGCCTACCTGTTCTTCTTCTCCTGAGGTTTTTAACTTTCTTCCATTTACAATTTCAATATCATGTCCTATTTTATTTTTTTGTCTGCTCATCCAGCCCGGAGCAGTTGTCTTCCACACAAGTCCTTCATATCCGTTAGGATACTGCTGTTCATCTCCATTTGGTTCAAAAGGAAATGCCTTATCATCTTCATCTGTTGAAAACATTGCCGGATATTCAAAATCACCATTTTGAATGTCGTTGTAATATTGAACCTTATATGGATGTGACCACTGGGTTGTTCCTACTTTTCGCACACGATAATACTGTCCACCGCCTAAGTCATGAGCAACATTTACCACATCATTTCCACTTCCACTAAGAATTTGCAAATCATATCTCTTTTCATAAACATCACTCCATGTATTTCCATCGACACTCTTTTGCCACTGATATGTAGCCCCATTTTCAGGATTCTTTACACATAATTCTCCATTCTCGCTTAATTTATCCTGAATTACTATGGTGGATTTCCAGATCCTTACCTTAAATACCAACTCAAACTTCGGACTGGCATTTTCCTTTTCCAGATCCGATTTATTATAAATCTGGCAGCCTACTTCTGTTTCTACATAATCGCTGTTTCCAAAATCAATACCCGCCGGAATTGTATACTTAACTGTTGCTTCCTGTTGGGTTCCATACTTCAAAATATTTTCATTATGACTTGTAGCCCCCCATAAATTCTTTCCGGAATCAGATGATGACCAGCAAATCTGATGGTCTGCTTGTTTATAATATAGTTCTCTTGGATTTACATAAAAATATATGTCCTTTCCTTCTTCATAAACTACATCATATATATCTCCATTTCCAATCACATCACCCTGTACAAGGCTACTGTCAATCAATCCGTTATTTTCTGTATTTTGCAATTTTGAAACAGGATAAATTCCATACGTTTTCTTTGCCTGATTGCTCCAATAATCTTTCTTTGCCACTTCAGTTCCCCATACTTCAAATTCATAAATTGAAACTCCCCAGTTGTTGTCTCTGATTTTTGCATCAGCATACAATCTTATATACTGTGTCTTTACATCACCCATATGGATACTGTTTCCAAATTCCAGATTGGCATAATACTCCGATTTCTCAATTTCTGTTGAATTTCCCGGTTCAGTCCAATCCTTTATGGTTTTATAATCTTTCCATGTTTTTCCATCATCAGAAATCTGTATCCTAAAACTCTTGGGATATGCCCTTTCAAATTTTAAATCAACAGAATCTATTCTGCATTGTTGTCCTAAATTAATTTCATACCATGGATTGCTATCTGTCTTAGGTGCTCCCCATCTTGTATTATCCAATCCATCTACTGCATTAGCAGGATTTGAAGTTTCAGCACTACTATCCGAACTGCTTACCTTTACTTCTGCATTTAGAGCAAGATCAGACAATTGTCCTTTTATTTTTGTTCCATATATCCTTATATCTCTTATGGACATTGCATTGTGATATGCCATGTTAAGACATCGTACTTTTACATATCTTGCTTTTCCAAGACAAACTCCATCTGATTCATATACCTTTTTATCAACTTCACCTGCTCTAAAATTTCTTACTGTTCTCGCAACAGTCCAATTGGTTTTATCCTTTGATACAAGAATCTGGAAATCATTTGGATATGCCTTTTCAAACATAATATTCACTTTTTCAATTTCATACAGTTTTTCTAAGTCTACAATCAGAAAAGCCTTGTCACCTTCTTCTTTACTTGCCCATCTTGTATCCTCATCTTCATCCACTGCATTGGAACCATCACAACCACTCTGAGAATCTGATACTTCAACATTTTTTCCATATGCTAAATCACCATCTTCAGGCACTCTTTCCAATGTAAAGTAATCCACATTTACCTGTTGCCATGCATTACTTTCTGCATAAGGAATATTTGCAGCACCAGTTATGTCTATTACATTTACACCTCTGTTCAGCGTCACTTCAGTAGTTATTTTCTTTACTGTAGTCCATCCGCCGGTTGTCGGTGCTGATATACTTTTCCAGTCACCATCGTTTACACTATTTACTCTACAATCTATATTTGTATCCTTATTGCTTCCTGATGCATATGCCACTGTCAGCTTATACGTACCGGGATGTTTCACATCTACATAAGATGTAAGATATGCTCTTCCATTGTCAGGCCATGCATTCATTCCACCTACAGCCAGATTGTTTGAGAACTTTCCATCTACCTGAAGAGTGTGTTCTGTTTCTGCATCTCCCTGAACAAATCCATGTGCATTTTCTGCTTCGTGTATGTCTCCTGAATCTTTTACTGTTTCAGGTTCATATTCAAACTGGAACCAGTCAAGATTACACACTGCTTTTGAGCCATCTGCCACAAATTTCAAATAAATTTCGTGATTACCTGATGGTATACTGATGGCCGTTGCTGTGTCAGTATATTTACTCCAGTCACTGCCTGTTGAAGATGTAGTAACTGTGGCATCCGGAGTCCCGGACATAGTACTGTCATCAACATATACTTCTACTTTTCCACCATTTCCATCTCTTACACTGTTTCTCAAATAAATTTTTGAAACTTTTCTGTCAAAGTTAATATTGTATTCTGCCCATTTTCCATTTGTAAGACCACCAAGATTTTTTCCGTCTACAAAGCTGTCGCTTTCTCCTTCAACTTTTATATCCCCAGAGCTTTCATTAAAATCTTCAGCCTGAATTTTATTTCCTTTTAAATCTGTATTTAAAACACTGTTAAATGCTTTTTTATTTTCACCCTTATATGTTAATGAAAAACTATCTATATTTAACCATTCAGCATTTACGTTTTTGCCATCTGTTCTACCTGTTTCAGTACCAGCTGCCCATTTCCAAACAGCACCTGATATATCAATCTTGTTTAATCCTTTTCGTAATTCTATCTGCATAGTTGCCCTGTTGGTATTTTCCCAGTTAGAATCCACACTGCTGATAGTTTTTGATTTCCATTTGTCGTCATCACTGCTGTTGATTCTGTACTGAAGCAGTGTAGTCATTGCTCCGGCATACTGAACTTCAAACTGATAGTATCCTGCATTTTCTGCTTTAACATATGTAGTCAGATAAGAACGGTCATGTTCAATCCAAGTGTTCATTTTGCCCACAGCCTTTTCACCTGAATATTTTTTAGAACTTTCCACAGAGCTACTCTGTGCTGCTGAACCTCTTACAAAGGCATGTGCATTCTCTGCTTCGTGTAAATCACCTGTGCTGCTTATACTTTCAGGTGCAAATTCAAATTTAAAATAATCCAAATTGCACACATTTCCTTTATCAGTTACAAATTTTAAATATATTTTATGATTACCTGATGGCACAACTACTTCCTGTGAAATATCAGTATAGTTGGACCATCCACCTGTTGAATTTACGTCAATTGATGCTACAGGAGTTGTAGACATTGTACTGTCATCAACGTATACTTCTACTGTTCCACCATTTCCATCTTTTACACTGTATCTTAAATAAATTCTTGAAGTTTTTCTGTCAAAATTAATATTGTATTCTGCCCATGTGTTGTTTGTAAGGCCACCTAAGTTCTTTCCACTGGCATTTTTATCAGTCTCTACTTTTATATTGCTGTCTTTTTCATCAGCCTTTTCTGCTTCTATTATATTTCCAATAGTTTCTTTATTTCCTACCCTAAACTGGTTAAATGCCTTTTTTTCGTATGATTTTTCCATGTCTTTGCCGTACACACCTACTTCATATAAAGACATTCCATTATATTGTCCGCCACCATAATTTGCCCCTTTATAGCAACGCTGTACTGCTTGTACCTTAATGTATCTGGCACTTACACTTCCAAATTCTATATTGTCTACTCTATTTCCATTGGTTGCAGTGTTTTCATATATTCCTATGGCATTTACAGTTGTAACCAAACTATAATCTGTGCCGTTAACCGATTTATATATGTTATAAACTGTTGCATTTGCAGATTCCCAGCTTAAATATAATTTTTCAACATTATAGGTCTCTCCTAAATCAACAACGTAATATGTGGAATCACCATTTGTTGCAGACCATCTTGTACTTTTATCATTGTCAATTGCTGCTTTTGGTGTACGGTCATTTGTTTCCTGACCACTTGCAGTTGCTGACACACCATTATAACGTGTGTAGTTGTAATATTTGCTATCTATAATATCCTGAAAAGTTTCACCTTCAGTTGTTTTTTTGAAAGAATTTGTGGCTTCCACCGCTGATTCTCTAGTTGCTTTTACATCTTTTCCAAAAATGCCCACATCCCAAATGGATATTCCATATTGTCTGTTGTTTGAAGAATCTGTTATGTATTTTTCTCCTACATCTGTAATTCTTACATATCTCCCAATAACGGTATTTTTCAGTGATAATGTATCTATTCTGTTTTTTGCTGTAGTATAATTATTTAAGCTTACTGCTGTAACAGACTTAAATAAAACTCCATCGTTAGATACCTCAATTTTATAGTCAATTGAGCTTGCAACTTCCCAGCTTATATTTATTTTTGAAATTTCATATGACTGTTTTAAATCAATTGTAATGTAATGGCCTTTTGTTTTAGCTTCATTTGCCCATCTTGTATCAGCATTGCCATCAATTGCATTATTTGCCACGTGGTCACCTGTTTTATCATCTGCCACTGCTGATGCACCATATCTTACATAGTTATACAAATCTCCATCTTTTTCAGAGCTATACCCTGTTTTAGAGTCATCAGTAATAACTGCTGTTACATCATTGGTTGCCGTAATGGCCGCATCTGCCTTAACATTTTGTGGCGTAATAGTCACTCCTGTTAAAACCATGGCAACCGACAAAATCACGGCTACACCTTTTTTCCAAAATAAACCTTTCAACCCTTTCAATTTTCTCTCCTCCCAAAGTTTTTTCCTCTGTTTATTTTTTATTTTTATTTTTTTACTAACATATATACCAAAATCAGGCTGTTTGCATATATAGTCTACGCAAACAGCCTGTGAATTGTTTAATTATTATGAATTTTAACTTTAATTTCTGTTAATGTCAAATACTTCCCATGCTCCGGCAACAGTTTCACTTGTAGCAAAAAGTTTACCACCGTCATTTAAGTTTGCCTGAACATATTTTCCATTTGCCAATGAGTAAAGTGCATACTCTCCATTTGAAATCTTTTCAATAATGAATTTCTCCCATGTACCTACCCTTTCACTTCTTGGCAATAACTGATTGTTTTCATCAATTACAGCACATACATATTTTCCATTGGATACGGATCTCAGGGATACTGTTCCATCATTGTTATTTACAATCTGGAATGTTTCCCATGCACCTCCACATGATGAACGGTTTGCCACTATTGTTTCACTTCCACCATTTTCTGCACAAACTACCTGTCCGTTTGCTATGGATCTAATATATGTATTTGAATTATTAAAATCTGCCTTTTCTACTTTTTCAATTACGATCGCTGAAGTTTTATCATTAAAATCTCCAAGACCTGATGCATCTGTTAATAATGTTTTTTTACTTCCTGCAAATCCTTCATCATTATACAATGTAACTTTGTAGCCATCTGCTACCTTAATTGAAGAAATCTGATCATTTTTAATTCCCTTAGAAATCATTGTGCCATAATCATATCTTCCTTCACTTAATGCTACAGACCAACCACTGTAATTTGAATTTTCATAAAATGTTGCTTTTGCAGAAGATGTCTCATCTCCCAATTTTTCAATATTAAATGCTTCCCATGCTCCTGCTATGGAATCACTTCCGGCTATTAACTTGCCTCCGTTATCCAAGTCCGCCTTTACATATTTTCCGTTTTCTGCACTTCTAAGACCATATTCTGTATCACTTATTTTATAAATTTGGAATTTCTCCCATGTACCAACATTATCACTTCTTGGAACAAGTTGATTTTCTTCATCTAATACTGCACATACATATTTGTTATTTGCATCTGCTTTTATGCTTACTGTTCCGTCATCATTATTTATCAGATAAAATGTTTCCCATGAACCGCCGTAACTGTCTCTGTTTGCTACTATTGTTTCACTTCCACCATTTTCTGCTGCAACATATTTTCCATTTGCAACAGATTTGATACTGTATTTTCCATTTGATAACTTAACAGTATTATATGTAACACTTGATGAGCCATTCCACTTTTCAATTTTAATTGATGAAGTTTTGTCATTCATTTCATCACCAACATATGATGCATCACCTGTAAATGCCTTTGACGTTCCATTAAATCCTGCATCATTATATAATGTAACTTTGTAACCTGAATTTACTTTCAATGATGATATAGCGTCATTTTTAATACCTTTTGCAATGATATCTCTATAATTATATGTACCTTCCGGTAATGAAACTGACCATCCACCATAGTTTGAATTTTCATAGAATGTTGCTACATTATCATTTGTTGTATCACCGACTTTTTCAATGTGAAATGCTTCCCAGGCTCCTGCTATAGAATCACTTCCGGCTATTAATTTGCCTCCTTTATCCAAGTCTGCCTTTACATATTTTCTATTTTCCGCACTTCTAATGCCGTATTCACTGTCATTTATTTTGTAAATCTTAAATTTTTCCCATGTACTAATGCTGTCGCTTCTAGGTGTCAGTTGATTTTCTTCATCTAAAACTGCACACACATATTTGTTATTTGCATCTGCTTTTATACTTACTGTTCCATCATCATTATTAACAATATAGAATGTCTCCCATGAACCGCTATAGTTGTCTCTGTTTGCTACTATTGGATCACTTCCACCATTTTCTGCTGCAACATATTTTTCATTTGCAACAGATTTTATGCTGTATTTTCCATTTGGCAATTTAACTGTGTTATATGATGTTGTAGTTGATGTCTGATTGTTAATCTTTTCGATTTTAATTGATGAAGTTTTGTCATTCATTTCATTTCCAACATATGACGCATCACTGGTAAATTCTTTTGATGTTCCTTTAAATCCTTCGTCATCATATATTGTAACTTTGTATCCGTCACTTACTCTAAGTGATGAAATCTGATCATTAGCAATTCCTTTTGCTAAAATATCTTTGTAGTCATATGAACCTTCTTCCAATGAAACTGCCCATCCACCATAATTTGAATGTTCATATAATGTTGCCACACCTGATGTGCTGTTGTTATCACTATCATCTGTTGTGCTTCCACCTGTAGATGTTACTGTTCCCGAAAGATATGGCTTTACCAAATTATAAATCTTGTCATTTTTCCATCCGTTTGCTGTACCTACAGCTGACCATTTATTTTTAATTGTGTCTGCTGAGTCGTTATAAATATCAACTTTTTCAGGGTTATGATTATAAATACCCCATGAGCTGTTTCCTGTAACTTTGTATGACCATGTTGTCCAATGCCATCCCTGACTGTTGAAAGTTGACATTGCTGCCTTCCAGCCTTCTGCCTGTTCGAAGCATGTAAACTCGCCTACAAATGTTGGCACTCCATAATTGTGATTTGCAATGTCTGAAACTTTACTTGAAAAGTATGACTTCTGTGCATCACTGCTATTTTGTGCACTCCATGGATAGTAATGGTATTCATATGCTACATTTGTCCAGCCATACTGTGAAGGTCTTGGCAAATTGTCTGCATCCCAACATGATTCCATTATAATAATATGATTGCTATCCTTTGAACGGATTGTATTGTAAATTTCATTATAAAAATCCCAATGTAAACTATATGTTGCAGCTGCCTTAATTCCCGGTTCATTTAAGATATCATAAGCTGCAACTGCCGGATTGCCTTTGAAATGCTCTGCAATCTTTTTCCATAAATTTAAAGTTTTATCTTTATTGCTCTGATTGTAATATAGCTGTTTTCCATCATTAATCTCTCCTGAATGATCCATACCATTTTGAGAACCAAATGCTCCGTGCATATCTAAAATAACATACATACCTCTCTGGCTACAATTTTGTACAAACCAGTCTAATCTGTCAAAAGCATTAGATTTAAGATTTCCATTGTCATCACAAAGATTCATGTATGTAAATGGTAATCTTATAACGCTCATTCCCATTTCTGCACAATTATCAAAATCCTGTGTTGTCCAATAATTATTTTCGTATGTTGAGACCAACTCATCTCTCTTTGATGTTCCAAATCTATTTGCCAATGTTGTCATCATCGTCTTCTGGTCAGACGCATTGGTTGGATTCATCCAGTTTTCCTGAACAAGCCATCCTCCTGCATTGGTTCCTCTTAAATAGACAACATCTCCTTTTCCTTTTTGTTTTCTTATCTGTGTTCCGTTAACCTTCAAAAAGTCATTGCTTCCAAGAGCCTCTCTGGCACTAACCTGAGTAATGCCTGTAATTTTTCCTGAAATAGCCATGCTAAATGTCATTGCAAATACCAATAACATACTAACCAATTTTCTAACTATTTTCATAAGTACCTCCTTATTAATTCTATCAAAAAATCTCCGCCTATTACGTTATTAATATTCTATGTCGTAATGTTATCGGTATCAAGTCTTTAAATTTTAGAAAAATTGTTTTTTTTTAATTTTTTTAAAAAAGATACCTTTTTTCTGATAATAGTATGTTATTTATACATTTTTAGAAAATGTATAAATAAAGAATAGCCCCATACCTGACAAAGAGCATTATAAACTTGGGTTACCCCCATACTTGACAAAGAACCACAAAAAGACCACTACCTATGTAGTGATCTTTTCTATATTACTTACTAATATTTATCGATTAGTTAAGTTCTTTCTTTAAAGCTGCTCCAGCTTTGAACTTAGGAACGTTAGCTGCTGCAATTGTGATTTTTTCCTTTGTTGCAGGATTGATTCCCTGACGTTCAGGTCTCTTTGATACCTCAAAAGTTCCAAATCCAACTAACTGTACTTTATCCCCTTCTTTCATAGCTTTAACTACAACATCTGTGAAAGCCTTAACTGCCTTAGCTGCATCTGTCTTTGATAATCCAGCTTCGTTTGCAATAGCTTCTACGAATTCTGTCTTGTTCATCGTATTTCCTCCTTGATAAATTCTGCGATACATCTACGCGACACATACGCGCGTATCTATAAGTTATATACTCTATTATACAGTTTTTGTCAAGGTAAAACCCATTTTTTATGGTCTTAACCCCTTTATTCAAGGGCTTATTGACGAATTATGAGAGTTTTCATTTTCACTTTAAGTCAAATTAAGATTCCATTTGTCTTCCAAGAAAATCTGCAGCCACCGATACAAGCTTTTTTTCCGTGTCACTAACCTGCTGTTTTTCTGTTTTTGACATCAAAACCACGCTCCCAATAACATCACCTTCACATATTATTGGAAAAATTATTTGTCCCATATCAGAAACATCCTGTCCATCAATTATTGTTATTGTTTTTACATTATCAGTGTCTGTATTAACAGTTCTTCTTTGTTCCATAATTTCCTCTAATTCATGGCTTATTCTTCTGCCAATATATTCTTTTTTCACACCGCCTGATACTGCAATAACCTGATCTCTGTCGCTAATAACAACATAACAACCGGATACTGCTGCCAGGCTCTCCGCATACTGTTTTGCAAAAGCATCTATTTCTCCGATTGGCGAATATTTTTTTAAGATTACTTCTCCATCCCTGTTAGTAAAAATTTCCATTGGATCACCTTCTCTAATTCGAAGTGTCCGTCTAATTTCTTTTGGCACTACTACACGCCCTAAATCATCAATTCTACGAACAATACCTGTTGCTTTCATTATTACTTCCTCCAATTTCATATTCAAGCAAAAGCGATTTTCACTCTTTTGCTATATATTAGTTTTGGAGTTAGTATGTGGAAGACACAGAAAATTATTCTTTTCTTTATGTGCATTTCATAGATTATGTATGGATAATTTTTTTATATATTTAATCAAATACTCTGGTCGTAGAACAGAAAGCCCCTTTGCAACAGTCTTGCCCTCCAATAAAATTTTATAGTAATCATCATTTAGCAAAATAGCTGATAACAAAGATTTGTTTTAATTTTTGAAAATGTATATCTTCCTTGAATAACTAACGGTAGCTTATCATTTAAGTATTTAATTTCTTTCATTAAAACATTTTGCCGTAACGTCTTTTCTAAAAACTTATCTGTTCCCATAATACAAAAAAGATATCGGTCTCACAACCGATATCTTTTTTTACTCTAACCTACAATAAACAAAATCATTCCAGCAATCACTAGCAGAATACATGCAATTACATCCAGTAAGTTTAATTTTGTATGTTCTTTTTTGTATTTTTCTAAATTATCTACAAGCCATAGAATTGCTGCCACTTCCATCAAGCCCCACTGTAGTCTTTCAATATCAACAGCAAAGCGTATTACTAATGCTAACGCAAATAATATTATAGGCACAATTTCAAATATAATCTGTTTAGATTTTTCATTTAATTTCATGCTACGACCTCTTTCTTCTAATTAAGTTTTTAAACCTGATTAGTTTTAGCCACTTCTTAGATTACTTTTGAAAGGAACTGTTTTAAACGTTCATTTTTTGGATTATCAAAAATTTCACTTGGTGTTCCTTCTTCAACAATCTTTCCGTCTGCCATAAAAATTACTCTTGAGGCAACTTCTCTTGCAAATGCCATTTCATGTGTCACAACAGCCATTGTCATGCCCTGATTTGCCAGATCCTTCATTACTGCTAGAACTTCGCCTACCATTTCCGGATCAAGGGCAGATGTAGGCTCATCAAAAAGCATAACTTCAGGATCCATGCAAAGTGAACGTGCAATGGCAACTCTCTGCTTCTGTCCACCTGAAAGCTGTGCAGGATATGCCTCTGCTCTGTCAGCCAGATTGACTACATTAAGAAGTTCCATAGCCTTCTTCTCAGCTTCTTCTTTTGACTTCTTTAATAACTTCATTGGCGCTATTGTCATATTCTTTAAAACTGTCATGTGTGGGAATAAATTAAAATGCTGGAAAACCATCCCCATTTTCTGTCTGTGTAAGTTAATATTTACATTTTTGTCCATTAGGTTTACACCGTCAAAAATAATTTTTCCATCTGTAGGATGTTCTAAAAGGTTTAAAGTTCTAAGAAGAGTTGACTTACCACTTCCTGATGGTCCAATAATAACCACAACTTCACCTTTTCTAATATCTGTGGAAACACCGTCTAATGCTTTAATTTCCCCATCGTTATAATATTTTTTCACATCATCTACAACTATAAGAGAGCTATTATCGTTCATCATTTCGTAGTCTCCTTTCTAATTTACCAAGTAACCAAGAGAAAAACATTACCATAATCAAATAAACTGCTGCTACACCAAACAATGGCATAAATGCCTGATACGTAGCTCCTCTTACAATATCTCCTGCTCTTGTTAAATCAATTAATGCAACGTAACCTGAAACTGCTGTTTCCTTTAATAAAACAATAAATTCGTTTCCAAGCGTTGGAAGTACAGTCTTAAACGCCTGTGGAATAATTACATAAACCATTGTTTGAACATAGTTAAATCCAAGACTTCTTCCTGCTTCAAACTGTCCCTCGTCAATTGACATAATTCCACCACGAAAGATTTCTGCAACGTAAGCACCTGAGTTAATACCAAATGAAAGAATTGCCACAAAAATCTTATTGTTTGATGTAGCAAATATAATGTAATACATAATCATAATCTGAATTACTACAGGTGTTCCTCTTACAACTGTAAGATAAATTTTTGATATTATATTAAAAATAGCTAGAAGGATTTTTCCAAGTCCACCTTTCATTTCGCTATAATTCTTGTCATAAGATGCTCTTACTATAGCCACAACAGCACCTATTACAATACCTAAAATTAAAGCAAAGAAAGTTACAATTAATGTATTTCCCAGACCCTCTAAATATAATTGCCATCTGTCTTTATCTATAAAACTTATTTCAAATTGACGTTTTAAAGATATTGCGGAAATTATATTAACTTTTGTTGTTAAAACGTTTAATAAACTCTCCATTTTTACCTCTTTTTCCTAAAAATTAAGAGGTGTTCAATATAAATCGGATATTCACAATGTAATATCTTAACTTTATATTGCGGCACCTCCTAATTTGTATTTTTTGTTCTTTAATTATTCTGCCTTAATATACTTGTTAATAATCTTCTGAACTGAACCATCATCAATTAATTCTTTTAATGCTTTGTTAATTTTCTTTCTTAATTCAGGTTTATCCTTTGAAACAGCGATAGCATAATCTTCTTCTGCGTATGCTGTTTTAAGTAATTTAAGTCCTTTGTTAGCCTTAACAAAAGCCTTAGCCGGTTCATTGTCGATTACAACACAGTCAATCTTTCCTGTTACAAGTGCCTGAACTGCATCAGCTCCCTTGTTATATTCTTCAACTGTTCCTGAGCCTGCTTCCTTTAAATCATCTGTACAATAGATATCACCTGTTGTACCAAGCTGAACACCAACCTTAACATTGGCACCCTTTTTTAATAAATCTTTGTTAGTCTTTATCTTTGAGCCTTCTTTTACGATAATTGCCTGTACACCTGTTGCATATGAATCTGTAAAGTCTACACTTTCCTTTCTTTCATCGCTAACTGTCATACCTGCAAGACCCATGCTAACTTTTCCTGACTGAACAGCAGGAATAATTGAATCAAAAGCCATATCTTCAATCTTGAAGTCCATTCCTAATTTGTCTGCAATAGCCTTACCAATCTCGGCATCAATACCGATTACTTCATTGTTTTCACGATACTCATATGGTGGAAATTCTGCGTTAGTTCCCATAATTAATGTCTTATCTCCATCATCTCCACTCTTACTGCTTCCGCAAGCTGTAAACATTGTTGTAGCAAGAACTACTGTCATTAATAATGCTAGTAATTTTTTCATTATTTTTTATCCTCCTAAGTATATTGGTTTTATTACAAAACTATACACAATTATACTTAAAAATGCATATATTTGCAACAATAAAGAATTTTAACTAATAAAAAGAATGTCCCTTGCGACATTCTACGCACCGAGCGCGTGTTGCTTTAGCAACATTTTTCCTTTCGCGCGAGTGTGCATCCCTAGTGGAACATTTTTTACTTAATAAGAAATTCTGAAAGAATTTATTATTAAGTAAAAAACAGCCTCTGCTAATGGCGCCCCTTTGTCATAAACATCACTCGCCATAAGCACAGACTGTACTTTATATTCATCGATTATAGGTCAGCTCCTAAAGTTGCTGCCATTACAGCTTTAATTGTATGCATTCTGTTTTCTGCTTCATCAAATACAACTGAATGTTCTGACTCAAATACTTCGTCTGTAACTTCCATCTCTGTAAGACCGAATTTCTCGTTAATCTGTTTTCCAATCTTTGTCTTTAAGTCATGGAATGCTGGTAAACAATGCATAAATACCACGCTGCCCTTTGCATTGTTAATCAAATCCATTGTTACTCTATATGGAAGCAAGTCGTTAATTCTTTCTTCCCATACTTCATCAGGCTCACCCATTGAAACCCAAACATCAGTGTAAATAGCATCAGCATCTTTTGTGGCAACCATTGGGTCTTCTTCAAATTCAATAATTGCACCTGTTTCTTTTGCAATCTTCTGACACTCAGCTACTAATTCAGGGTTTGGCTGGTATTTCTTTGGTGCACAACCTACGAAGTGCATACCCATTTTTGCACATCCAACCATAAGTGAATTACCCATATTGTATCTTGCATCACCCATGTATACAAATTTCAAGCCTTCTAACTTGCCGAATTTTTCTTTTAATGTAAGAAAATCTGCTAGAATCTGTGTTGGGTGAAATTCATTTGTAAGACCATTCCATACAGGAACTCCTGCATACTGTGCTAACTCTTCTACTAAATCCTGTCCAAAACCTCTATATTCGATACCGTCAAACATTCTACCTAAAACTCTGGCTGTATCGGCAATACTTTCCTTCTTGCCAATCTGTGAACCTGTTGGATCTAAGTATGTAACACCCATTCCCAAATCATGAGCTGCCACTTCAAATGAGCATCTTGTACGTGTACTTGTTTTTTCAAAAATTACTGCTATGTTCTTTCCTCTTAAAACATCAACTAATTTTCCAGCCTTCTTCTTTGCCTTCAAATCCGCTGCTAAATCAATTAATGCTCCAATTTCCTCTGGTGTAAAATCAAGTAACTTTAAAAAATGTCTTCCTGTAAAATTCATAATGACCTCCATTGTATTATTTTAAGAATCAGATTTATCTTCCTTTTTATCTTCCTTAGATTCTATAATATCTTTAATGTACTCTAGTATTTTAATACTCTTTCCTGATTTATTCAATGTTGGAAGAGTATTAAATATATGTTTCCTATATTTATTAATATTATTGATGTAACCTGAACTGCTCTTTTCAAGTTCAGCTTTTCTTGCCTTCAGTTTCTCAATATACCCGTTGCCGCTCTTGCCTAACTCGTCTTTCTTCTCTTTCAGTTTTTCTATGTACTCGTTGCTACTCTTGCCTAACTCATCTTTTGCCTGCTCTGCTTTGTCAGCCATATCAATTGCTGAATTTCCCACAACATCTTTTATCTGATTTCCAATGTTGTTTAACTCCTCTGCAATTAAATCGAGCTGTCCAAGACTCTTCTTGATTCCAATAAGATTTTTCAATGTAACAATCATATCCACTGTAAAAATAATCACGAAGAAAATAATTAAAACAAGTTTGCCTATGTCTGGCACTTTTTTTACTAAAAACATAATTGGTGTGTGTACGAATTTCACCGCAAATACAACAGCAAATCCCCACATTATACTAAAAGGAAGACAAATGTAGCCTCCTATATTAAATGGTTTCTCCGAATAATCCCACCATCTCATGTGGAAGATTTTGTCAAGAATCCAACCACCAAATAATTCAACAGTTGAACATATAATCATTCCTCCTAAAAACAATAACCATACATTATTTTTTACAGGCAGTAATATTATTAGAACACCCACCATTCCACAACCATATATAGGACACACCGGTCCATTTAAAAAGCCTCTGTTAACTACTTTTCCTGTAGTCACTGCTACAAAGGCAACTTCCACACACCAGCCTAGAAAACTGTATATAAAAAACAAAAGCATTATTTCATAAACTGAGAAAATCATAACCCCTCCAGGTAAAACAAATTATTGTTAACAACGTTTCCCATTATTATATGAAAAAAACAAAACTGACACAACCCACAAATATATATAAAAAGGTGCTGTATTAAATCCAATTAATCCAAAAACAAGGCGCAGAGTACTCCGCGCCTTGTATATATCATGTGGTAATTCCACATGGCAAACAAACTATTTAATTATCAAATTAATTTCCAACTAGAATAACTTGTCAAGTAACTGATATAAGTAACCCTGTGCTGGGAAAGTCATAGCAAATACAAGTGAAACGATTGTCATTAACTTGATTAAGATGTTAATTGATGGTCCTGATGTATCCTTGAATGGATCACCTACTGTATCACCAACAACTGCTGCCTTATGAGCTTCGCTACCTTTTCCGCCACCGAAACCACCTTCGATGTACTTCTTAGCGTTATCCCAAGCACCACCTGCGTTTGACATGAAGATAGCCATCATAACACCACAAACTAATGCTCCTGCAAGCATACCACCAAGTGCTGCTGCACCAAGTAAATATCCTACAACAAGAGGTGTAACTACTGCTAAAACTCCAGGAATAATCATTTCATGGAGAGCAGCCTGTGTTGAAATACCTACACATGACTTGTAATCAGGCTTTGATGTTCCCTTTAAAATGCCGTCATCTTCTCTAAACTGACGACGAACTTCTTCGATCATCTTGTTAGCAGCTTTACCAACTGAGCTCATTGTAAGAGCTGAGAAAATAAATGGAAGCATACCACCAATTAAAAGACCGATAACTACTGTTGAATCTAAAATGTTAATGTTCTTAATTTTTGCAACTTCTGCGTATGATACGAATAATGATAAAGCTGTAAGAGCTGCTGAACCAATAGCGAATCCCTTACCAATAGCTGCTGTTGTGTTACCAACTGCATCAAGCTTATCTGTAATATCTCTTACACTGCTGTCAAGTCCTGACATTTCTGCAATACCACCGGCATTGTCAGCGATTGGACCATAAGCATCAACTGCGATTGTCATACCTGTTGTTGATAACATACCTACAGCTGCAAGTGCGATGCCATACATACCAAGTAATTCAAATGAAACAAGTACACCAAGTACGATAAATAAAATTGGAATAGCTGTTGACTTCATACCAACTGATAAACCACTAATAATATTTGTTGCTGCTCCTGTTTCTGAGCTTTCAGCGATTTCCTTAACACTCTTATATTTTTCTGATGTGTACATTTCTGTAATCTTACCAATTGCTGTACCAACAACTAAACCTGCAAGTACTGCAAAGAATGCCTTGAATTCACCAAATAATGTATAACTTAAAATAGCTGAAGCAATAATCTGAATTGCTGTAGCTGTGTACTCTCCTAAGTTAAGAGCCTTCTGAGGATCAGAACCTTCTTTTCCTCTAACAAAGAATGTAGCAATAACTGATGCTAACACACCGATTGCTGCCATTGCGATTGGGAACATGATTCTTTCCATTCCGAAATCATCTCCACCTGCTACTAATGAAGCAACTGCTAAAGTTACAACTGATACTAAAGCACCAACATAACTTTCAAAAAGGTCAGCTCCCATACCTGCAACGTCACCTACGTTGTCACCTACGTTATCAGCGATAACGGCTGGGTTACGAGGATCATCTTCAGGGATTCCTGCTTCAACCTTACCTACAAGGTCAGCTCCTACGTCAGCAGCCTTTGTGTAAATACCACCACCAACTCTTGCGAAAAGAGCGATTGATGAAGCACCTAAACTGAATCCTGTAAGAACGCTAACTGCTTCTTCTGTAAATCCTGTTGTGTTCATAATGATAACAAGAATTACGCTAAGTCCTAAAATACCAAAACCTACAACGCAAAGTCCCATTACTGCACCACCTGAGAATGCAATTGAAAGTGCCTTGTTCATACCACTTTCCTTTGCAGCATTTGCTGTACGAACATTTGCCTTTGTAGCAACGTTCATTCCAACGTATCCTGCTAATGTTGAAAGTACAGCACCCACAATAAAGCAAACTGCTGTAAGCCAATCAATACCAAATCCTAACACTACGAAAAGTATGGCAACGAATACGATTAAAATCTTGTATTCTGAGAATAAAAATGCCTTTGCACCTTCTGCAATAGCGCCGGAAATTTCTTTCATCTTTTCATTTCCTGCATCGCTTTTGTTAATCATTGCTGCCTTAATTCCTGCAAAAATAACAGCTATGATACCAGCGATTGGAGCTAAATAAATTAAATTCTCCATGTTTTCTCCTTTCAATATTAATGAAGTGATTTTTTCTCCATTGTCTTTTTCCATGCTCACTCTATCTTTTTTTGAACACGGTATTGTTAAAATTATAACAAACTTTCGAGATATTTCAATACTTTATCATCAAAGGTTGATTATTTCAATAATTTTTTCTTATTTCAAATTTCCGATTTTTCACCATATAAAGTGAAAATATTTTGTACCTTTTGTCTATAAAGGTTTTTAGTCGTGATTAATTATGTAATGTTTCAACTAATAAAAGTTAATTTTATTAAGTTTTAATGTGCTTTTTCTACAATTTATTAAGTTTAGGCAAAGAATATTGTTTCCGTTATTATTTTCTCTTTGTGATAATGTATCTTCTGCAAAAACATATTTTTAATGTCAACACGTACTTTACTTTCGGCAATTTCCTCTGGCGTAAATAATTGTTTTTCCAATTCATCCTAAGATGAACCTCTTGGATTTATTTTTGCCTTACTCATAATCCCTGCTCCTTTCAATATATTATTTTGTTTCTTGAGATATTCTGTTTTTCAATTTGGTATTTTATTTTTCTTAACTTTTATGTTATACTTTAGTTGGTTTGTGAAGTTTTTACTTTACAAAATTAAATATAACTGAAAAATATGAAAGGAGTACGCATATGAGACATGAATTAGATCACATCGACGAACAGATAATTAAACTTCTTCACGAAAACGCCCGCACCCCCCTTAAAACTATTGCGAGCCAGGTTTTTTTATCTTCTCCTGCTGTTTCAGCAAGAATTGAGCGACTAGAACATGCAGGAATTATTACAGGCTACACTGCAAAGGTTAATCCGGCAGAGCTTGGATACCACATTAAGGCTTTTATTAATTTGGAGGTTAATCCGGATCAGAAGAAAGATTTCTATCCATATATTAAGAGCTGCAACAACGTTGTTGAATGTAACTGTGTTACAGGAGATTATGCAATGCTTGTTGAAGTAATGTTCAAGAGTACAGAGGAATTAGACCATTTCATCGGCGAATTACAAACTTTTGGAAGTACTAAGACTCAGATAGTTTTCTCAACTTCTGTTGAACATCGTGGAATTCCAATGTCAGATGATTAGGAAATGAAACTTTTTTAGGATGAGACTTGTTCTCATCCTTTTTTTTTTGCATTTAAAATGATACCATATAAATACGTTAATAACTTGAGAACAAAATTCTATGTTTTTATATTGTGGAACCATGGTTATACTTTTAGTCTAATAAATTTGAACCATGTTTTATGATAAAAATTATCATTTACAACTATTATTAAGAAACGGATTATAATTATGAAATATCAATTAGAAATAAACTATTTTTTATATTTATTAAAATGTGCAGTTGCGGACATAGTTCCGAAACCTGCCGAAAAAGAAATTAATTGGGAAGTTGTTTACAAATTCGCCAAACTTCATAAGGTGACTTCAACGTTATACTTTAGTATTTCAAAACTACCTGACGATTATAAGAGTTCAATTACTCACCTTGAAGAATATTCTCTTGATTATAAAAAGAATATTGTTTTAGATGTCAACAGAGCTTACGAATTAGAGAGAATCGAAAAAACTTTAGCCGAAAATAATATTGATTATATATTTTTAAAGGGAAGTGTTTCAAAAAAGTTTTACATTGATTCTTCAATGCGACCAATGAACGACATTGATATACTTTTTAGGGGGGCAGATTTAAAAGAAGTCACAAAATTATTCGAAGCTATGGGTTACGGCATTGCCCACAGTAGTGCCAAAGATATTTGTTGCATAAATAAAAGTAACCACCTGCTAGTTGAAATGCAAACTCACTTGATTGATGAAGGCTACACTCTTTGGTACAACTATCTCGAAAAAATCTGGGGACATTGCAGTTCATTGCCTGACAAACCAAATCAATATTTAATGACTAAAGAAGATTTTTACATTTATCATGTTATACATATGGCAAAACATTTTCTAAATGGTGGCATCGGAATTAAGCATTTTCTGGATTTATATATTATGAATAAAAATAAATATATTGAAAGTGCTAAGGTGGATTCCTGTCTTGAAGTTTTAGGTGTTCTACAGTTCAAAAATACAATAGAAAACCTTTGCCTATACTGGTTTGATGGTGTGAATAATTTTGATAACCATAAAGATGTTCAACTTTTAACCAAATATATTTTCCTTGGTGGAGCATTTGGTAATTCACAGAATCAGGAAGCCGGTTCATTAGCCAAAAGTGGAAAGAAGAAGACCTCTTTAGCAGCCAAACTCTTTCCTTCAATGGATACAATGATTAATTTTTACGGTTCATTCCTGAAAAATCATAAATGGCTTCTGCCACTGTATTGGTTAAGACTTAATATAGAGCGATTGCTTCGTTTTGATAAAAAAAGCAAAGCCAAACTAAAAATAATCAAATCCTTAAGTGATGAGGACATCAAAAATACAAAAGAAGTTTTTACAATCTGCGGACTGATATAAATCAAGGCCCCTTATGATAGGTTTTATCCTAAGGAGCCTTTTTATTATTTAATATTTAATTTAAAATTTGTAAAATTGGAAAATGTATTCCCTGTTTTATTTTTTCCAAGAAAACAGATAACACAATCGATATCACTAATGTAGTCTATCTAAAATACAGACCTACATTTGTATTTCCCAATATCGTCCACGTTTATGCTTTGTCTTTATCATTCATTTTCTCGGCATACTTTTCAAATTTCTCGCCTTCTTTTTTTGCCATTTTCTCTTTTTGGTGGTCAGTGGTTCTTACATAAATTTTATTTGAAACACTTTGCTCTTTGGCTCCGAATTCTTTTTCTGAAACTTTTCCGTAACCTCCAGGAACAGGATTTTCTTCATCATCGTAATCACCGTATGTGCCATAACCACTATAATAATTATAGCCATACTTTCCGTAATACTTGCTGCCATATCCTTTTCGATAGCCATAACCATAATGTTTTCCATAGTTATAGCCGTATGTAATATTAAGTTTTCCTGCAGAGCCGTTTAAAATACAACCTAAAATCGGTATTCTCGTATATGAAAATTCCTGAATTGTGTCAATGATTTTATTTACTTTTGCGCAGTCTTCTTTTACCACATAAATTACACCATCACTGTGTTTTGCAAGAACTGCCGCATCAGACAATTCACTACATGGCGGTGCATCTATGATTACATAGTCAACTTTTGCTTTTGCGTTGTTAATGAAATTCCCCATGGCTTCAGAATTCAACTGTTTAATGGGATCCTTTGATGGAATTGTTGGTGCAATCATAAGCACTCTTGTACCCTCTAAGTTGACAATTGCCCCACTGCTTTTTAACTTACCTGCAAGGAAATCATCCATTTTGAAATCGTATGTATCCTGTTCAACCATTTTGTGTAATGATGGTGAACGGAGATTTCCATCAATTAACATTACCGTATGTTGGCTTTTTGACAATGAGTACGCAAGATTGAGAGCCACTGTACTTTTCCCCTCGCCCTTTACTGTACTTGTAACCAATATAACTTTCGCATTATGTTTTGCAAATTCTCTCTCACACCTTGAGTTAACAGAACGCATAGCCTCTAAATATCTAAAACCAACAGCTTTATTTAAAATAGAGCAGTTCTTCAATTTATTTTTTCTCTGATTAAGAGAAACTCCCGGCAAAATGCCGAGAAAATTTACATTCAGATATTTCTCAACATCTTCCCTGTTTCTAATAGTTCTAACGAAAAATCCGTAAATAATACTTGGTACAATTCCAATTAATAAACCAATGAAAGCATATATAATAGTCTGATTCCATGGTGAATATGGATTCGTTGGTTCTTCAGCAACAACCGGTTCTTCTAACACCTCAAGCTTTGTGTCACCAATTACAAATTCTGCCACACTGCCATAATTTTTCATTACAGACTGTGCCACCTTATAATTCATTTGTGGATTAGGGCCTGCTGTAACTATACTTAAAATATTTGTATCAGGTACAGCCGAAATTGTAATAGTTGATGGCATATAGTCAATGTTCAGGTCTTTTTTAATTACCTCATAAAAAACTTCGTTGTTAATTAAGTAATTAAAACTTACACTTAAAATAGATGCCAACTGGGTATTGTTTGTGTATGAACGGTCCTCTCGACCATCATACTGTGCTGCTGTAATTGAGAAAGTTGCCTTTGTCTCATAATTAGGTGAATAGCCCGCCGAATAATTATGGTGACCAATAAATCCACAAACTACAATGGCAACTACCATTATTATCCAGAGTTTTTTTAATGCCTTAAAAAAATTGGAAATAATCTGAGACAGGTCCATAGGTTCCTTATCAACAGCTTTCCTAGTATTATAACTATTCATGAGCAACCTCCTCCCCATCTTCAAATTTCTTAAATACACTTGCAGTTTCTCTTATTTTGAACTTCTTATAATCATTTAAAATACAGCCTAAGAATCTGCTATCTGCATCATTCATAATATTAATGCAGTTTTCAATATCTTTTTCATAAGAAAAATCCTGTCTGATTACAAGCAATGAAAAATCAACATCATCAAGCAACGCTTCCGTATCTGAAAGTAATGACATTGGTGGTGTATCTATAATTACAAAATCTGCAAATTTTCTACACTTTTTAATTAAGTCCTTCATGGCACCTGATTTTACAAATTCATAAGTGCTACTATGGCCCTTTGTGGGCATAACAAGATTAAGCCCCTGCCTATCACGATACATGGTTTGATCTAAACCACATTCCCCCTGTAAAAGTCTTACCATATCAGTTACCTGCTCTTTTGGAATATCAAGCATCTTGCAAATGGCAGGCTTACGCATATCTGCATCAATAACAATAACTTTCTTGCCTTCTTTTACAAGAGACAAGGCAATATTAAGCGCCACCGTAGATTTTCCTTCGTTCTCACAAACACTTGACACCAAATAAACATTTTTAGATGGCTTGCGGTCGTGTTCGTATTCAAGTTTTATTCTTATGTTATTAAAAGATTCTATAAACTTAGTTGTAATAATGGGACTTGTAATAAGCAGAGCTTTTACACTTTGAACAATTTTTGATTTCACAGTTCTGTTTTTATTTTCATGGTAAATTGTACCAAACAAGTCTGTGTTTAACTGTTCTTCAACTGCTGCCTCGGTCTTAATTGTCCTTCTTAAAATACTAACCAAACATAATCCAAGAAGCGTAATTACCCCACATATGCCACCTACCTGAAGAGATTTCTTTCTAGGCATAAGTGAATTGTCTGCAAAAGTAGGCACAATAGGTGCCTCAAGAGGATCAAATACTGCATCAGATGTTAAATACTCTGACAGATCTGCATAATTATCCATAATTGCTCCTACTGTCTTAAATGACAAAATAGGATCTTTTGATGTAACTGAAATTTTCATTAAATTAGTTTCTTCAATTAGGGAAACATTCATAGTTGCATCTAAAGACGATACATGCAAGTCCTCTTTAATTTTATTATTCATAATATCAGAATTCATTAAATTCTGAAAAATTCCCACAACGTTTTGTGCAAAAATTTTATTTGTATAAACATAGCCTGTGCTTTGCTTTGGTGTAACTACATAAATACCTGTACTTGTATATTCAGGAACATAAGTAGTGCTAATATAAGCATGGGTAAACATGACTCCTGCTGCTGCCACCATAACGATTATCCACCAACTGCTAATAACATCTTTGGCTAAGCTAAACAAATCTATATTTCGTAAATTAATAATTTTATTCTTCATTGTTAAACCTCGCTACTCTTCAACCATAACTGTCAAATAGGCTGTTCCTTCATTTCCACTTAAATCTTTTACAGAATACTCAACTAAATAGCAACCTGCTTTTTTTGTTTTTACAGACGAACTTGTTACACGCACATTGTTTTTGGAAATCGCTTTTCCACTATTATCCTCTACGCTTTGAATATATTTCTTTGGATTAAAAGACTCTCCAACATTTGTGTAAACAATGTTTTGCGACAACTTAATTACAGGGCTTAAATTATTATCCTGCTTAATAACTACAACCGCTTTTAATTTCACTGTATCGCCCAAACTGTTAGTTACCTGAGCCGTAATAGTATTATCACCTGAAATATTTGTCGAAATATCCTTTGACAAAATCTTTACTTTTCTGCTAATGTCGCCGTCGAACACATCAGTTGCTCCAATAACCGACTTAACATCAACATCTGTACCTGTTTCAAAGCACAAGGACTGCGACAAAACGAATCTTGGTTTCTTATAATCTGTAAACTGAATTTTTCTCGTTGCCTTGGTTACTACACCTCTTGAATTGGCAACTGCATATGTAATATTACAAATATGATTTTTCTTATCCACAAATTTGGATATCGACTCCACAACAAGTCTTGATGTAATATCACCATCTTTGCTATCCTTTGCAACAACACCTTTTAATAAAGCATCCTTGTCCTTGACCGATACTTTTTTAACCTGACCTGCATTATCTACAGATATAACCGGTGCGCTCTCATTGGTGTGAGATTTGGTATACGCCCAGTTGATTACATATGTAATTGTTGCTGCTAAAAAAATAACAATTATTATATATTTAATGTACTTCATGATTTCTCCTTTGGGTGGGGGCTATGAAATATGGAAGAGATTTTTGATTGTTCTCTTAACTTTTCTTAATGCCCTTACAATAAATTTATCTTTTAAACAGTTTTCAATTAGCTTTATTACATCCTTACAATTATCCAACTTTTCCATAAATTGATTATAGTTTCTATGCATGTTAGCATTATAAAAATATGAAGGATTATATTTTGTTATTTCTTCTAGATTAACCTGTCTAATACTAAACTGTTCACTAATTTTATTAAATATTTTCTCGCCTTTTAAGGTATTCACAAAAACTGCTGAAGTTCCCTGGTTATCAAACATTTCAGGTATGGCATCATCTATTCCCCAATAATCAGCTAAGGTAATATCGCTTACTCTATTAAAGCCACGATTCTTACATTCATAGCAGGCTTTTTTCAAAAACAAATCTGCTAAAAAGCCACGCATATAAATATTATCGCTATGATTTTCCTCAAAGACGGTTCCATCTACATATTCTACCTTAAAATTATAATCATACCAACCTTTATCTTTATTTCTAAAATAAATATTTTTTATTTCACCTTTTTCTTTTAAGTAATCCGAATACCTGTCCCACACTTTTTCATCAGGCATTCCATGGCATATAAAATCAACCTTTAAAAGGGTTGGATAATCCTTCTTTAAGAAGGAACTTAAGCCTGCATTTTGGCAGGGAGTGCCAACAAACATTACCCTTTTTCCTTTTTCAAGAACTTCCTTAATCTCTTTAAAAGTATTTCCTAATCTGCTTGGTGCATATTTACTTCCCATAAACTGTGCAAGCTCATTTACACTGGAGCATTTTGCATGCTCCACGCTAAACCCATCATTGAACCTTGCACTGTACACTATTCCACCTTGTTCAATAAAATCTTTTGCAAGAGCGAAATAACATCCACCGGAGGAACTCTTCTGTCTTATTGATGTGTTTTTATTAATACAGGCATAGGCTTTAATTGTACTTTTGTTAATCATGTTTTTTCCTTACATCTATTACTTCTTTTGCATTGAGTGATGATTTTTAACTCTAGAAATTTCTCTTTATAATTTTCAAAATTAATTCCTTTGTTTGACCAAACTCAGGCATCAAGAAGGTTGCTCCTAAGAATATTATATTTGCAATGCCAAATATAACTATTCCTTTAACTACAAATCCTACTACACCTGACAATGATATATGTACGCAAACAGCGTAAGTAATTACGCACATAATGCACACCAGCCCTGTGTAGAAAAGCATCTTAAAAAGAAATTCAATTGCATTTCTTTTAAAAATAACAGTAAACAGGTTATATATTAACCAAGGCATACCAATAAATGCCATTGTTAAAATTGTGGAAAGCAAAATTCCAAACAAGCCTATATAATGAACTAATATTAGGTTTAAGCCAAGGTTAGCCAAAGAAACTACCAGTGGTCGCCACTTATCCTCATGCCACATTCCTGCTGCATCCTTGTACATATTAATAAGTGTATTTATATTTCGAACAAAGAAATAAATGCAAATGCAAATAACCAAATTAAAACTTAACATAGACTTCTCGCCCACCCACATTTTCATAAATGGTTGATACAATCCAAGCAGGCAACATGTGCAAACTGATGCTATCCAACAAACTATGTATAAAAATTTCTTTAAATCATTGTAGTTCTTATCTTCACTTTCAACTATAAGACTATTTCCTACACCCGCCATACAGGCATTGAAAATAATCATTATAAATCCATATATGGATGACATTATATAAAAATAATTATTATATATTGCGAGAGTTGTTAATCCTAAAAAGGATGATATGACAATTGTATCTGCTGAATCAACTACTGCACCACCTATTTTTGATGTAAACAAATCTCTTACCTTTCTATGGATTTCTTTTACCTCTGTTCTTTCAAGATTTCCTCTTGCTTTATATTTAGGATACATTTTATTACATTTATATGCTGCATATAAATTATTAAATATCCCAGTTGTAAGTGTAATTGTTAAATATAAATAGTAATTCGATATGCTTATTAAAAAAATTGCCTGAATTATGTATTGTAATGTTGATGAAACAATCGTAACTTTAGCAATCATATCGTTTCTTTGATGTGCTCCGAATAAACATGTTTTATAGGCAAACAACCAATATGATAAAACTGTTGCTCCTAAATTCATTAAATATAAAACATAAATATTTACATCTTCAGGCACACTTCCCGAAATTAACTTAGGAATGAATGGTACTAATATAAGTCCTATTATTAAGATTACTGCCCCTATAATTCGATAATATAACTTATACAAATTCATTAAGGCACAAATTTTCTCTGTATCATCTTCAGCAATCGGCTTGTACATGCTAAATACAAGAGCTGAACCAACTCCCAACTCTGCTAAGTTAAGCACACTTAAAATAGAGGTAAACAAGCTGTTCAAACCTAAATACTCCATGCCTAATGTGTATATAAATATAGTTCTTAAAATGAATGGTCCTAATAATTGATAAATTTTTAGGAACACTCCGTATATTATGTTTCTTGTTGCGTTTTTTGTTCTTTCGATTTTCATTTTCTTTCCTCAAATTTATAACTCTGTCTCAAAATTTAAAGATTGCTTTAAATATCTAATTGATTTATCCTTTAACATATCTATATTTTCTTTATTATATTTTATTTTTTCCCCTATTATATTGTCTAAATTTTCATCAATCTGTCCGATAACGCTATTATTTCCAATAATCTTAATTAAGTTTTCCAATCTCGACCACATATCTGGAACATTATCATTTCTTTCAAAAACTCTAAAAGGTTTGTCAAAAATTGTTGCAAATACACTTCCGTGGAATGAATCTGTAAAAAAGATTTGACAATGAGATATTACATATACAAATTCTGTTGGATCAAACGAAAAATATTTTAAATTATCAATATCCTTATCCCACAACCATTCACTATATATATCTACAATTGGATAATCATATCTTTTTGATAAACTATCTATATAACTTTTAACTTCCTCACTCTTATTTCCTATAAAATAAGTTGCGATATATTTCTCTGGTAATTCAACATTAGGTTTATTTTGAAAATTGCACCACTCTTCTTTACTTAAAAGCAATGTTGGATCTAGCACTACCGAAACATTAACATTAAGTATGTCCCTTATAATTCTTGCCCCAGATTCTTCTCTTACAGATATTTTTTTCATATCTTTTAAAAGTTCTTTAAACATGTTCATATATTTCTTTGGTAACTCGCCAACCCCAAAACTAGCAGCGTAAGCAATTCTTTTTTCAGATGGTGCAAAATATGCTGTTGCTCCTTCCATATCAGCTAAACATGTATCATACATCGGATTCCATATCTGATCACTTCCGCATACAAAATAATCGAATTCCTCATTGATCCCACTTTTATAATGATTTTCATGTGTCCAATACCTACTTATATTTAAATATTTCTTGTCAAATTTTCTAAAAATATTTTCTCTTCTACAAATTCCTGATCTATAATTTATTTTTAATATGTCCCTAATTAATGTTTTTAACTTATAAAATATTAATTTAACTTTGTCTTCCTTTTTTCTGTTTACAGTTTCAACCTCATAACCTAAATCTTTCAGTGTTTTTAACAATGCATAATTTTGTAATTTATTTCCATAATTTCCTTTGCTTATTGACGTAATTATCCCAATTTTCTTCATCACTTCTACATCCTTCATTTTAATTTTCCATCCATTCTCTAAACTAACACTCCTTGTTATGTAAAGTAACTCTCTTCTCTTTTAGTGGCAACTCTACATAATCCCATACTCTCCATATTAATTTACTTGCTTTTTATGTTCCTTCTTTGCTTCCACAGTATTATTTTCGCAATTATTCATAAAAAAAATCAACATATACTCCTATTTCACTTATTGTTTTATTTGCAAACAAATTTACCTATCCAAAACTGTCTCCCATTCTTTTATATTTTTCTCGACTTCAAAGAAACTTTTCCTTAGCGAAACCATCTTTCTATAATTTTCTAGCTTCTCTTTATCCATTATTAGTTCTTCAATAGCATTTTGAATATCTGAACTTTCATGTCCAATTAGCATACCGTACTTTCCGTTTTCAAGTAATTCTATAGGTCCCGTACATCTTGTGGAAATAACTGGTATACCTAATATTAAACTTTCTGCCACTGTCAAACTAAAAGATTCATGTCTTGATGAGCATACATAAACGTCTGCTTGAATCAATATTGAATATGGATTCTTCACATACCCAAGCAAATGTACATTATCTTTTAAGCCCAACTTTTCAATTCGATTTGATAACGCTTCATAATCTTCCCCCATTCCGATTATATATAACTCACAATTTTTATTTTCTTTAATTATTGGTTCTACAGCATCAATTAAAATATCAAAGCCTTTCTGATTGGTCAATCTACCTATGCTTACAATATTAAATTTGTCCTTATTTAAATAAACTTCTGGTTTTTCTTTTGCCTTATTTTCTATTTCTTTAACAGGCACAATATTATAGCAAACCTTTGTTTTTTCGTTAAATCCAAACTTGTTATTAAATTTTTTTGCACAATCTTTTGACACACATACAAACTCATCTACATCCTTAAAATATGCCTGTCCTTCTTCTCTTGTAAGACTTGGTACATAATTTTTGTCTAATTCCACATCCATATGTATCCATGAAATTCTTCTTGCCGTCTTTGACTTTTGTATTATTTTTGTTGGAAAACTATACCCACAGCCTATCTCTATATCATATTTGTCACCTATTACTAATTTATGTAACAATTTCAAAGGTATTGACTCATATAATCTTCTCAATCTCCAATAATATTTAAAATTATCTTCAGGCCCAACCGGCAAAATTTGCTTATTGTGTATATGTTTGCCTAATTCTTTTTGATATCTACCGTCTGGCTCCAATTGTATAACCGTTATGTCATATTTATCACTAGACAAATTGTTTACCAAATCTAGTGTAGCTTTTTCTGTTCCCCCATTATTCATAGAATCACAATAAAAAAGTATTTTCTTTCTTTTCATAGAATCTGTCACCTCATAAAACAATAAGAATCTTCGAATTTTAACCTATTGTTTTTTTTAAAAACAATCCAAAATAATTTCTGGAATCATACTCTAGATTACTCTGTACAGTTTCTCTTGCACATTCTCCCATTTTCTTAGCTTTTGCCTCATTTATCATCATTTTGTTCATCTCGTCTGTTAAGTTATTGACAATATCTTTTTCTTTATTAACAATAACTGCACATTTGTCATTAACAATTTCGGGCAAGCCTCCAGAATTAGTAACAATCAAAGGAAGTCCTGATGCCATTCCTTCCAAAGCCACCACTCCAAATGGTTCTTCCCAAATAGAAGGCACCACTAAACAATCTGCAATTTGATACATTAAAGGCATTTTGTCTGGATTAACAAAACCAGTAAATATAATTTTGTTTCTAACCTTTTCTGCTTCTTTCTGTACTTTGCAAGTATATTCATCCTTAACATTTTCTTCGCCAAACCATGATTTGCCAACAACTAACAGTTTTGTATCTTCTCTATTTATTTTCTTAAAAGCTTTTACTAATTCCAAGACTCCTTTATAAATATCTATTCTTCCACTATATATAAAAACAAAGTCCTTGCTACTAATTCCATATTCCGCTCTCATATATTGTTTTTCCTTATGGGATATCTTAACCAAATATCTTTTAAAATCTATACAATTATATAATACATCTACATTTTTTGATCCTGTTATTTTTATAAAATCATTCTTTGTATAATTACTAACTGCTAATACTTTTCTTGCTGTTTTTCCAATTAATTTTGCGATGATTATATGATTTGGGTCATCACCAATGTTATTGTGTAAAACGTAAATCAAATTATTTTTATTGGCTGTTTTTTCATAGATGTCCCTGTACGCCATAGTATTATTATGTATTACTATATAATCATAGCTTTCCTTTTTTAGTAACTTAATAAGTTCTCTGGAAAAAGAAGTTCTCCATTTTTTTATTTTAAATAAAGCATACAGACTATTAACTATTTTATTTTTTATCCTTGTAAATGTTTTTATATTTACTACTTTAATATTTGTATTTCTATAGCCTCTTTTTTGGATATTTTCATCATCAATTGTGTAACAATCTATCGTGCATTTATTTTCTATTTCATTTTCCTTTAGTAATTCTTCTATTAAGACCTCAACAGCTCCACCTTTTACGGCCGGAACAGGCAAATACCCAGGAGTAATCATTGCTATCTTCATCTATTTCTCCAACTATTCTCTATGTATATGATTTTTAATTTTCTCAATCCACAAATAAACATACAACTTTATCCATTTTCTTTGAAAATACATTTTAGATATTCTGTCGTTATTTGAATATTTCTCTATTTCTTTAAAATTCCATTTTCTAAAATTTGCTGCGTTTACTTTAAAGTTAGAATACTTATTATTAATGTCAAATAGTCTCTTAGCCGTCAAAGACAATTCGCTAAGCATCTCCACACTATATTTTTCTAAACAATTATACTTTGTTATTAAGGAATAAATCTCATACGGTACTTTCTGAATCTCATCTACTTTATTTTTTAATGACTGTAATGCTGATGTACTATTTACTCTGTAATAATACAATTCGTCTTTTATTATTTTTACTCTATTACAATTCAACAAATATTCTAAATTGAAAACCAAATCTTCTGCGAACTGTAGATTTTGAAAATAAATGTTACTATTTTCTATTATTTCTCTTTTATAAATTCCACGCCATATTGATGAATAGTATCTGCCTCCACCAAACATATTACTGATTATCTTAGATACTTCATCACTCTGATATACTTTGTATTCTAATATACCTTCGCATGGAATCTCTTCTCCATCTCTTACAGTTATATAATTACAGAACACAGCTTGTGACTTGGATTCTTCAATATTTTTCAGCAGACATCCCACCATATCTTTTTTAATCCAATCATCACTATCTACAAACATGATATATGGACTGTTAGAATTTTTGATTCCCTGATTTCTAGCATTAGATACACCAATATTTTCTATGTGAAACACTCGTATTCTAGAATCTTTTTTTGCCCATTCTTCACACATTCTGCCTGATGAATCCGTAGAATCGTCGTCTATTAAAAGAATTTCAATATCTTCTTCAGTTTGCTTTGTTATGCTTTCAACACACTTATCTAAATACTTTTCTGCATTGTAAACAGGTACTATTATGCTTACTTTCATTTTAACTCTCCGAATTGCGGTCAATTATTTTGCAAAATTCTTCATAATATTTTTGCAAATTATATTCTTTTGCTTTCTTATAGCCATTTTCAGCTATTTTATTACTAAGCTTTTTGTTTTCTATTATTTTTATAATATTTTCTTCTAATTCTTTCTCTAATCTTTCATCTTTATTACACAAAATGCTACTGTTCTTATCTGTATATTCAACTATTCCTCCTGAATAAGTTGTTATAACAGGTATTTTACATGCCATAGCTTCTATAATTGTTAATTCTGCTGGTTCTTCCCATATTGCTGGAAAAACAGCGACATCAGCAACATTGTAAACATTCCCTAGTTCTTTATATTTTATATAGCTTGTAAATTTAACTTTATCGCCTAATTTTTTTATTTTAGCAATAACATCAGATGTATAACTATCTATATTATTTGTTCCTGACTTTGAACTCCCAACAATAATTGTTTTTATATTTGAATATTTCTTATTAAGATTTTCAACCACATTAAGTAATTGCATTACTCCTTTTTCTCTAGAAATTCTTCCTGCAAATAATATAGCAAATTCATCTTGTCCGATTCCATATTTTGCTCTATATTTATTTTTTTCTTCAAAAGACAAAGGTCTAAATATTTCTAGATTAGTACAATTTTTTAATACTCTTATTTTAGAACTCGATACATTTTCTAGCTCTAACACTCTATGCTTAATGTAATTACTTACTGTAATGATTCCTGCCGATTTGTTTACTGCATTTTTAATTAAATTTACATATCTATTATCCAACTCTGTGTTTATAAAATCATTATGTAAATGAAGCCAAACTTTCTTATCATATTTTTTTGTATAAGAAATAAACGGCTGTATTGTATTTTCCAAAATTATTTCATCCACATTACTCTTATCTATCAGTTTAATTATTTTCTTAAAATCAATTGGTTCCGGATATGTTTTTATTCCATATATTTTTCTATTATAAAAACGCTTTATTTTACTCAACAAATTATCTTGTTTATGTGGGACAAACATGAATTGACTATACTTATATTTTTTTTGTGCTTGTACAGCTTGTTTATCTAATACACTATAAACAATAAATTTATATTTCTGTTGTTTTTCATTTTCGTCTAAAAGTTGCTGAACTAAAGTCTCAGCTCCACCACCCTTCACTGCCGGTAATGGCAATATACCGTTTGTCACAATTGCAATCTTCTTCATATTATCTTACCCTTTTTGCAAACTCATCATAATAATTGATTTTCCAAAACTCTCTTGTTCTTTCCAATTTCTCCCTAGCATTTCTAACTAATTTTTCTGCTATTTGTACTTCTTTAATTTTCAACATAGCACATTCTAATTCATCAATAATATTTTCTCTATCTATTAAAATAGCTGTATCGGCATTTAATACCTCCACTAAACCTCCAGACTTGGTAGATATAATTGGTACTCTCATTACCATCCCTTCAAGAGCCACCATACCAAAAGCTTCCTGACACAGTGTAGGTATTACTAAAACGTCAGCCAAGCCATATATTTCCGGCATATCCTCTGGATATACATAACCTGTAAAGATAATTTTGTCCTTTATTTCTTCTGATTCTTCAATTAAAGAATTAAAATATTCATCTTTATCAATTTGATTATACCATCTGCTACCTACAACCATTAACTTAGCATTTGGCACCTTAGCTAACACCTTTTTAAAAGCTCTAATTAATTCCAACACTCCTTTTTCGGGACAAACTCTTCCTGTATACATGTACACGAAATCATTATTATTGATTTTATATTTTTCCTTCAACTCCGCTGTTTTCTTAAGTTTGTCTGGATTAAAAACTGCTAAATCCACACAATTATAAAAAACTTCTGTTTTGTCATTTGGTGCAACCTGATTAAAATGCTTTTTTAAATAATCACTTACAGTCAGTATTTTCTCTGCCTTATCTGCAATAAATCTACATAGGTATTCAGGTTTTGTAGTTCCATCTATGTCATTATGCATATGATAAATCATGTGATTTTTCCCATGTTTCGCATGATTATATATATCTTCAAACACCTGCATATTGTTCTCTACCAAAATAATGTCATAATTATCCCGAAAGTATTTATGTATCAATTCCTGGTTATATGGTATAAAACGATACTTAAACTTAAACAACTTCAAAAAAGCATTTCTTGCTTTACACCAAAACCACCTAATTGGATTAATATGTACTTGAATTATTTCTGCATTCTTGTATTTAATTTTGTTAAGCTTTGGAGATTCTATTGTATATATATCCATAAAAAAATCTCCAGCTATTTCGTTCCCATTTATCAGCTCTGTCGTAAGCACTTCGCCTGCTCCACCATCTACCGCTGGAACAGGTACAAAGCCTGCTGAAATCACTGCCATACGTTTCATATCAATATCCTTTTTATTCAACGTTAATTACAATACCTTCTGGCATCTGTTGTATCTTGTATTTAGTTATTCCAATTTTCTTTAAGATTTCCTCTAATTCCATATTTTGTGCATATTCGTTATCTATATATATAATTTCAGGATAAATATTTCTCTCTTTAAAATAATTACAATATATGTAATCATAAACCAAGCAAATTTATTATATGAATAATCTAATGCAACAACATTTAATACTATTTTTCTAATATCTAACTGTATTTTTCCAAAAGCTGAGTCAAGTGCAATAATTATAATTGTTATAAAAGCATATTGAATCCATATATTATATATTCTTTTTAATGAATCCTTTATCGAATAACTTCTCTTTTGTTGAGAAAAAAACATTCCATAACCGGATAAAAATAAAAACATTGCTACACATATATTTCCTACTGAGCCAATTAACTATGGAATATCATTTACGTTTGGTAATTTTATAAATGCAGTATATTTTCCATGATTCATCCAATATAAATGATCATATAACATCAACAATATTGCTACACCTTTTGCAACCTATGTATGTTCTTTTGTAAACTTATATTTATTTTCCATCTGTTCCCTTTCTCTTCCAATCTCCCAACTTCACATACCAATAAAAGTATCCGCTTCTTCCACTCTTAATACTTTTATACATCTGCTGCAAATATCTTGGATTATCTTCATCTAAATATAATTCTTCCTGATGACTGCATCTTTCCATTATTTTCTTAACCAGCTTTTTCTTTTCTCTTCCTGACAAATCATCATTCCAAATAATATTTTTTGTAATCGCATCCGCCATATAATGAAGTACAACCATATTAAAAACTTTCTTTTTTACTTCATTATTTTTTATTTCTGTATCAAATATTTTTTCTACGAAATATTCAATTCCATTTAATCTTGCCAGATTAGAATTATGAAGTAAGCTTGTACTTCGTTGCAAATATTCATATCCAACGTAATCTATGTAAGTAATTTTTTTCCAATAATTAAGAAGTTCCAAGTTATAAATTAAATCTTCTCTATCAATTACTTTTGCGTCTCCAAGAATCTTTGACTCATCTATTACTGATTTACGATAAAGTTTATTCCATGCATAACCAAAAGACATTTCTCGAATCGAATCATATAGTTTTCCAAGCATTTGCTCATTTGTGTATGTTGCCTTTTTCCATTTACATGTTTCGATAATATTTCCTATTTCATCTATCTTTTCATAGCCAAAAATCACAACGTCTGAGTTCTCTTTTCCAATTGCTTCAACGCAGTTCTTTACAACATCTTTCTTCACAATGTCGTCGCTATCTATATACATAAGATATGTTCCTGTTGCTTCCAGATATCCTGTATTTCGTGCTGCTGCAAGTCCTCCATTTTGCTTATGAATAACCTTAATTCTTTCATCTGTCTTTTCAATTTCATCACATATATTTCCACTATTGTCTATTGAACCATCATCAACTAATATGATTTCAAGATTTTCATAAGTTTGATTTCTGACTGACTCTATGCAATTTTTCAAATATTTTTCAACATTGTATATAGGTAATATAACCGAAACCTTTTCCATTTTTTCTCCACTAATCTAATCATTTGTCAACAATTGTGTAAACAGTTCACTCCACTGTTCAACAATTTCTTCTAAGTTAAACTTTTCTGTTCCAACCAACGCATTTTCAGAAAATAATTTTCTCTTATTTTCATTTTCTATAAGTTCATTAATTTTCCCTGCCATTTGTTCTATATCAAAACAATCTACCAGATAACCATTGATTCCATCTGCAATTATCTCCTTTGGACCAGCAGGACAATTAAAACTAATACATGGTAGCCCCTGCGTCTTAGCTTCAGTAAGAACAAGTCCGAAACCTTCATAGCGTGATGTTAAAACATACATTGCAGCTTTCCTATAGTATTCATTTATGTCATCTACGTGTTCTTTCAGAATAATATTTTTTTGCAATTTATATTTTTCTATTTTCTGTTGCAAATCATATTTATCTTCGCCATCACCAATAATAAGCCATTTCCAATCAGAATGTTTACTGAACACTTGATTTGCAACATCTATTAGAATGTCAAACCCTTTTTGTTCTGTATATCTGCCAACACTAATTATTGTTTTGCTGTCCATATTGTAACTTGTAGTGTTAACATTGCCAGGCATCGGATTATGAATTCTCACTAATTTCGTTTTCACGTCAGTCTCTTTTTCATAAAAATGTTTATCTTCATCTGTAAGAACTACAATGGCATCTGCTTTTTTCGCTGCCATTTTTCTTGTTAGTTTTCTGTAGTTCACATAAGGATTAACATAGTAGTTAAACTGCTCCCATGACACTAACTTACACTTGTTTTTCTTTAATGCTGGTATTGAATACAAATCAAGTATTCCATCTATATCTACCAACACATCTATTTGATTGTTCTCTACATATTTTCTAACAGCTTTTACATAAGTTAATATTCTTTTCCCACTGATATGGTCTGAGAACAATGTATCTCTTTTTATGCCCTGTTCTAAATGAAAGAATGTTTTCTTCTTATCTTCCCATAAGCTAACAATGCTTATTTCAAACTGTCCTTTTTTATGTAATTCATTTGCTATAACTGTTCCAACTCTTTCAGTTCCACCACTTCTTGTAATGTCTCCTGAAAAAAAACAAATCTTTTTCATTTTATCTCCGTTTTTTATATCTGCTTCTATACTATAAAACTAGCTAATTTCCATAATTTATAATTATATGTTTCAAAGGCATCTTGAATATCTTTGTTAATAATTCTTCCTTTTACTTCATATTCACTTGGTTTAATGTTATTAATTAATTCACATGCCAAAACAAAAACATCCTCTATTACTTTGTCGTCAAGGTTTGATACTCTTCTGTACAGTAATGATGATAAATGTCCAAAAGCTAAATTGTACAAAACCTTATCATTTTTTATGTTATTATTTTCAGCCTGTTTAATTGCATCTTCCATTACCCAATAGTGATCTAAAGTCTTAATTGAATTGCGTGCATTTCTAATTATACCACTGTAATTAATTCTATAGTCATATACTATATCTGACAAAACCACCATTTTACAAGACATTCTAAATAGTACATTGCAAATTATTGTGTCCTCATACCATTTGCCCATAGGGAATCTAATATTATTGAACATTTCCCGTTTGAAGATTTTCCCCCAGGCATACCCATGATTGCACACTGCCTGTCCCGGATTATTTTCTATTATTTTAGGTTCATTTAAACATTTTTGTTTGTGATTAATATCCATAAACATTGCATAACTTCCCACAACAACATCTGCCTTGTTATTAATTAATGCATCCATCATGATTTCAATGGAACCATCTTCTAACAAGTCATCTGAATCCATAAATGTTATGTATTTTCCAACAGCATTGTTAATTCCTGTATTTCTTGCGCCTGACAACCCTTGATTCTTTTGCTCTATATATTTTATTTTGTCAGATTCTATGCTCTGAATTATTTTCTTTGTATTATCTGTTGCTCCATCATTAACAATTATTAACTCATAATTGTATTTTGTCTTTTGATTCAAAACAGAATCTATTGCTTCCTTTATATACTTTTCTACATTATATGCCGGCATAATAATCGACAAATCTACATGCTCATTTGTTGGAAGATTAATTATTTCCGATTCCATATTTTCAATAGGATACTCTCTAAGTAATTCTTCCCTTACTTTTGAAGCATCATAGATTTTCTTTTTTCTGCTCTTTACAAAATTTCTCGCCACCATATAATAAGCCATCAGTAACGCATAGCCCACTTCCGACAGCACTTTTGCAATTGCATGATTTTTAAATATCCTTGAGAAAGTGTTATACATCCTCTGTTTCATAAATAACCACCCTTTTTTTCTTTGGTTTTTCTTCTAAATTTTCTTCCAAATTTTTGTACGAATTACTCTTGTATGCCAAAAGCTGTAATATTGGGAATGTTGCAGCCTCATGTCTTACCCACGAACCGAAGTCCGGTTCAAAAACTACTGAGCCAAAGAAGTAGGCACTATAACACGCCACAACAACAATCATGTTGTCATCCAAACTTTTAATATTCTTAATCGCCTTAAAGTAGTAATACAATATAAAAAACTGAAAAACTACAAAGGGCAAGTAAAATATTCCCTTAAACGCCAATTCTATTGGCACCATCATACGCACCGCATTAATTACATAATCATACATAAAGATTCCTAAGTTACCATTAACTTTTATTGGATTCTCAATACTTGTACTTGCGCCTTCATTCGTTTCCGTTGTGCCATCTCTTGAATTTAATGCACTTATGTAATCATCATGTGCTACAAACTGACTTGCATAGAAGAATGCGAACACAGCCACAAAACACATAACCACTATAATCACTATATGTTTTCGTTTGATTTTTTCTCTCTGTCTAAGCCATACAAAAATCAGATACATGAATATTGTCATTGCCGCCATAATTATGTAATAAGACCTATAGAATGTACTCTCCCAATAAAACACTAACGCACAACCTATTACCTTAAGCAATGTGTTTTTTAAAGGCGACTGAATAATCAAATACACCAAAAAGAAGAAACAAATCTGAATTGTCTCTTTAGTAATACTGAACACATATATATTTAATAGTCCTACAATCATCAACGAAAAAAAACATTCTCTCATTTCCATTTCTTTTGTTCTGGAAATTATAATCATGGCTATTGGTGTGAGAATTATTCCAAGTCCTATGCTCCATTGTGTTAACGTTGTCCAATTAAAGAAATTTATTGCCTTATAAAAATCTACTGTGCTTTGATATCCTCCCCAATTGGTCATTCCTTTACCACCTGTAAGCATAGTAAGTAGTCTCCAACTATCAAAGTAATATTTATCCGGAAGCATATACAAGTGAATAAATTTTGCAAGTATTGCTACCAAAGGTATTAATAACAATGTTGTATCTCTATTCTTTTGTCTAATTCTCTGATAACTTAAATCCATTCTCCTCCAACGCTTTCCTATAAAACTCTTCCAACCATACTGCCTGTGCCTTAATGTCAAACCCGGCATCTACAATTTGGCTGTAAGTATCTTTTTTCTCAAAATTGTTTGTTTGATTTATTACAACATCCGCCCACTTTTCAGGTGTTTCGTCTAAGGTTACCACTGTCACATTACCTGTAATGTCACATTCCACCGGCACCCTGTCTGATATTACGCAAGGCAAACCTGCTGCCTGTGCTTCCACCATTGTTACCGGCAAGCCTTCAAACAACGATGGCAAAAGGAATACATCAAATGTCTGCACTACTTTTTCCACGTCGTCCCTTACACCAAGGAATTTCACTGAATCTGTCAGCCCCAGTTTGGCTACCTTTTCCTTAATGTGATTTTTTAGAACGTCATCTGTCTCGCCACCACCTACTAGTACCAGCGCTGTGTCTGGTTCTTTTTTGTGAATGGCGTCAAATATATCTATTAAAAATTCATGATTCTTCTGTGGGAAAAATCTTCCCACGTGACCAATTACTTTCTTATTTGTAAGTCCAAGCTGTTTTCTCATATCATCCTGAACAGCTTCATTGTATCTATATGCATTAGCATCTATGGCATTTTTCATAATGATAACTTTATCCCGGTTCTTTTTGCCATAAAGCCAGTCCCCTGCTTCCTCTCCGCAGGCAAACATGTGCGTATTGTAGTATTTCAGCAGGAATCTAAAATAATATCTTACAAGAAGTTTCAGATTAATTCCCAGCGGTCTGTTGTGAGAATGGGATATTCTAACAAGCACACCCATTTTCTTCGCCACTTTAAGTGGTAGGTAACTTCTCTCTTCTAAATTACTATGTATAATTTTGTATTCAGGATGTTCTTGTAAAAACTCCTTAACTTCTTTTTTATACTGATGAAATTTGCCGGGATACATTGGACACATATGGTATACCCTGCCACCAAGGCTTTCAATTTCATCTTCGTAAGCAGCCCGATAATCCCTGTTTGTAAGGAAATCAAACTTCACTACGTCTCTATTTATATTTCTCATATAATTCATAATCATGGCTTCTGCACCACCACGATCCATTACCGTATCCAAAACAAGAACATGAATTGCTTTCATATTATCTTCCTTTAACGTAATTTGTATTATAGTTAATTTCTAACAGTTCAAAATACTTATTTTCATATTTCTGATGATAATGTTGATTAATATATCCGTCATAAGCATTTATACTATCCCTGGTAATGACAATGTACTGAGCCTTTAACGACTTAATCATTTTCTCAAACTCTAATGTCATTTCACTATCATGACTACACTGCCAATCTTGTAATATACAATATTTATAACATGGCTTTATATCCGATATAATGTAGAACTTAGCTAAAACATTATATGCAATAACTCTGTCTAACTTATCACCTGGAATTTTTTCCTTTAAATCATTAACATATTTTGCATAATCTTGTTCTTCATTTTTTGTGACAAGATTACAACTATCAGCTAAAACACTCACATTTTTTCCTATCACTATGCACGAGCTTATAATAAGGAAAAGCATTAAAACATATCTATACGTTCTATATTTTATCGATTTCAAGTCAACTATACATACACCAATACATAATAATGGTAACCATATTATAAGATAGTGTCGATATGGTTGCCCACTTATTTGTAATGCTATCGCAAATACACTCATAACAACCATACATATAGATAATATATTTTTTGTCTTCAACTTATTCTTTTTGAAACAGCTTACTAAAAATACTGTAAAAATTGGGATTAAATAAACTATTGTCTTAATTTGTTCCTTTAACAGATATTTTTCATTTGTGCTTGCTTTTGCATATCTAAAATTAAATATAAATGTTGCATAGATTGCATCCTTCAGAGCACCTTTTGCAATAAAATATATAACAAATGGTGTAATGCTAACCAGTATTCCTAACGCAAACCAAAGAATATTTTTTAAAATAATATCATACCTTTTTTCAAATAATACATATACAAATAATACCAGTATTATCGCACATAACGGCAAAGCATTTGTAATTCTAGTTAAAGCACATACAGTAAATGTAATACCATAAAAAAAGGCATACCCTAAATTGTGCTCCACATTTTTCTTATTTTTTCTATTCGAATATTTTACAAAAAAGAATGTACTCCACATCAAAAATGGAAGACAATATTCTTCAGTAAAATTTCCTCCCTGATAATATATATTTAATACAAATAAGCTTACAATTGTAAAAATACAAGACTTGTTCTCATTAAAATATAATTTAAAAATGTTATATTCCGCCATTAATGTTGCTGCAATAAATAATAATTCTATAACAAATAATCCCACTTTATAATTGGGTAACAAAAATGCCAAATATTCTACTAATATAATAAACGGACCTTTATGATCAAAGAACTCCTTATATGGAACCATTCCATCTTTTGTAAGTTTACCTAACATAACAAAAATATCCGAATCATCCCCATAAGTTTTCAATATCATGGAAGATGCACGAGAGCATATTAATAAAAACACTGATGTTGCTATAAGAATCTTTATTATTAGCCAAGCCCCTTGTTTTTCTTTTGCGATATATCTATTCACTATGTTTCTCCTCTTATGCAACTACTTCACTACACTTCCGCTCTCAACGTTTTCTCTCACCACAACTCCTGCGCCTATTGTGCAGTTGTCGCCAATATGTACGCCTTTGGTTATCACCACGTTAGTTCCAATCCAGCAATGCTTTCCGATAACAGTCTCCTTGCAGGTATAACCCTGACTTTTTATGGACTGTCCCACGTCTTTCACCACATGATTGTGGTCATACACGTGACTGTTTGAACCAAAGATGGTTCCATCCCCTATTTTTATGAACTCTAATGCATTCAACGAGCAACCATTATTAAAGAAACAATTCTCTCCAATTTCAACAGTGCCACCATTCTCAATTGCTACGTGAAACTCATTGCGCCACGTAGTCCCTTTTCCGATTTTTAGTTTTTTGCCATATATTAATTTGTATGTTATCTTCTTTATATTCGCCTTAAAATGGCACCACATTTTTATAAGCTTCATGGTTCCTCCATCTTCATGCATTGTAAATTCTGTGTCCTATCTATAACTTTTATTTTCACAGGTTTAGTTTAAATATTTTCTCGCTATTGATAAATAGTTTTTAAATACTTTTCGAAACACCAATATAGAACTCTTCTAAATCTTTCGCCTTTTCCTTTACATCAAACCCGGCTATCTTTACTTTTCTGTTCATTTCCTCAGCATCAAGTTCAGTATTTGTAAATGAAATTATTCGATTAGCCCAGTCTGCAGCATCACTTTCTAAAGCTTCATACTGAATTTCATCGGTAATGTTTACCTTGTAGTCTATTCTGTCTGAGGCAATACATCTGACACCTGCTGCCTGTGCTTCCACCAAAGTCACCGGAAAGCCTTCGCTTGTTGACGGCATCACTAAAACATCCATCACCTGCAAAAGTTCTTCTATGTTATCTCTAACTCCAAGAAACTTAACCTTATTTTCCAAGCCCTGTTCCTTGATTTTTTTCATTATTTCGTTTTTATACTTTTGCTCCGCTTTTGGTTTTCCGCCACCTATTAACAAAAGTTTGCTGTTTGGTCTTTGGTTATTAACATTTCTGAATATATCTATTAAAAATTGTTGATTCTTTTGTTTAACAAATCTGCCTATGTGACCAACTACCAGTGTTTTTTCATCTATTTTTAGCTGCTGTCTCAACTTCTTACCTGTCTTCTCATTTGCCTTGAACTTTTCAGTATCAATTGCATTGTTCATAATAGTTATATTTTTCATATTGTTGCCAAATAGCCACTTAGCAGTTTTTTCTGAACAGGCAAAGCCATGAGTGTACAGCCCCTTCAATCTATTTCTCATATAGAGTCTCGCCCACTGCTTTGGTCCCTTGTCATTTGGTATTGAATGAGCGTGAACGATTCTCACTGGAACACCCATTTTTTTTGCTATTTTCATTGGGAAATAGCTTCTCTCTTCTAAATGTGAATGTATAATCGTATACTCCCTATGTTCCGTCAGAAATTTTCTGAATTCTCTTTTGAATCTGCCTATATTCTTTAGAAAAATTGGATTTAAATGGTATACATTGCTTCCCATTTGTTTAATCTCGTCCTCATAATCTGACTTATATTTTCTAATCACTAAAAAGTCCATTTGAACTTTTTCTCTATCTATATTTCGCAAATAATTCATTACCATTGTTTCTGCGCCGCCTCTGTCCATGGCTGTAATCAGAACCAATACTTTTACTTTCCTCATTTTAATATCCCCCATTATAAACCTGTTTATATTTTTTGCACAAAATATCTGTGTTAAAACTCTCTTTTATATTTTTTTTGGCTTCTTTTATAATATTGTCCTGAGCATAATTCCTACACGCTTCAATAGCGTTCACAAACTCATCCACCGTATTACACATATAACCGTTTACCTTGTTTTTTATCACATCGCAGTTACCTGTAACGTTTGAAACCACACATGGTTTCTCCATGTACATTGCCTCCAGCAAAGCTATTGGCAAGCCTTCCCATCTTGACGGTAGCAGAAAAACATCTCCGGCATTTGCCACATCATATCTACAGTCGCCATCTGCCCAGCCTGTAACAAAAATGTTAGGTGCCGTCAGTTTATCTTCTAATTCACCTGCACCAATCCACACGAATCTAATATCCGGAAGCCTTTTAGCAATTTCATTAAACATTTCTGGATTTTTTTGGTATGTAACTCTTCCCAAGGTATAAACTGTGTATTGATGATTTTTCCCTATCAATGGCAAAGTTTCAAGTATTCTGTCCATTTTCGACATATTGATGCCATTACTAATGTATGTTGATTCTTTACAAACTGTAAGTCCCTGCTTCCATTCACTTTCACCGCAGGCAATGGTAATGCAATTTGACTTTGCACCACATATTTTTTCTATTAACTTGTATAATTTTTTTTTATTTTTTGAGACGCCTTCCATTAAAAAGCTATATCCATGAGGTGTATATAAAACTTTTTCGCATTT
Organism: Eubacterium sp. AF34-35BH; assembly: GCF_003477765.1. Classification (NCBI taxonomy): domain Bacteria; kingdom Bacillati; phylum Bacillota; class Clostridia; order Eubacteriales; family Eubacteriaceae; genus Eubacterium; species Eubacterium sp. AF34-35BH. The sequence continues at coordinate 175,175 of NZ_QUDZ01000001.1, read as the reverse complement.
TCCTGGGAACATAAATCTACCTATAGCTCCGGCTTTTGAAGAATGAGTATGAATTATATCCGGTTGAACATCTTTTACGATTTTTCTTAATTCAAGATACGCCTTCAAATCTTTCATTGGATTAAGATTTCTTGTAAAATTCTTTACTTCCACAAGCTGTATTCTATTGTCAAAAAAATCTGCATAATTCTTTGGTGTTTCTTCACGCATTCCAAAAGCAATGGTAATATCAAAATCGTTACACAACCCGTTTGCAAGTTCTACTATAAATGTAAAGACTCCGCCTCCCATTGCTTCTACCATATGCAGCACTTTCTTTTTTTCTTTTGCCATAATCTTCTCCGTATGCTGTACTAGACTTTCCTTTCAATTTGCCTTATGAATACTTAGTATTCTGGACTTAGTTTTTCGCACACATATTTTCTTTCACGCAATTAAGTGCTTCTTCCACTACATTGTGCATATCAAAATACTTGTACATTCCAAGTCTACCACCAAAAATTACATTTGATTCTTTTTCAGCTAACTCTTTGTACTGTGCATATAACTTGTTATTTTTCTCGTCATTCATTGGATAGTAAGGTTCGTCGCCTTTCTTCCAAGTTGCAGGATATTCTTTTGTAATAATTGTCTTAGGTATGCTGCCTTCGTTTCCACCCTGACATGCAAATTCGAAATGTTTGTGTTCGATAATTCTCGTATATGGAATTTCGTACTCTGTGTAATTCACTACTGCGTTGCCCTGATAATTTTCCTGTTCAAGTTCCTCTGTTTCAAATCTTAATGAACGGTACTCTAATTCTCCGTAGCAGTAATCAAAATACTCATCAATCATTCCCGTAAATACAATTTTATCTGCTATGTTTTTGTATTCTTCTTTTTTGTCAAAGAAATCCTCGTTAAGTCTCACTTCAATGCCAGCCAACATTTTCTCAATAATCTGTGTATAACCGCCTACAGGAATTCCCTGATATTTATCATTAAAATAATTGTTATCATATGTAAATCTTACAGGCAAACGCTTAATAATGAAACTTGGTAACTGATCGCATGGTCTTCCCCACTGCTTACCTGTATATCCCTTAATAAGCTTCTCATAAATATCTTTTCCTACCATTGAAATTGCCTGTTCTTCCAAATTCTTTGGTTCAGTAATTCCTGCTTCTTCTACCTGCTCTTTAATCTTCTTTCTCGCTTCATCCGGTGTGAAAACTCCCCACATTTTATTAAATGTATTCATATTAAATGGCAAGTTATATAATTCGTCCTTGTATCTTGCCACAGGCGAGTTGGTATATCTGTTAAATTCAGAAAACTGCTGTATGTAATCCCATACTTCTTTGTTATTAGTATGAAAAATATGTGCGCCATACCTGTGTACATTGATTCCATCAATATTTTCTGTATATATATTTCCTGCTATATGTGGTCTCTTATCAATTACTAATACTTTCTTTCCTATTTTACTTGCTTCATGTGCAAAAATACTTCCAAAAAGTCCTGCACCTACTACTAAAAAATCGTACATACTTTAATCTCACTTTTCTAATTTTTAAGTTATTATTTCTTATATGGAATAACAACCCATATTATTATAATTTTAACACGTATATAGGAACATTAAAAGGTCTTTTGTGGGAAAGAAAAAACCTGCAAGTGTTCCATTTTTTCAAAACACTTGCAGGACTTTTTTCTATTTTCTATTTCATTGTTAATTGTTCTATGATTACTTCCAAGTTCTTGTTTATGCCGACGGCATTAATATTACCACAAATCTGCTTGACAACTTCTATATTTTCTTCCAAATCATCTGCTATTTCTTCTACAGTTTTTCCTTTTTTTATTTTCTTATATACCATTTCAACAAGTTTTTTGCGTTCTCCAAATTCAATTCCCTGCACTTTGCCCATCTCTATGCCTTGAGCTTTGCCAATTTCTATGCCCTTCTCTTTACCAACTTCAACACCATCATTATATGTGTTTTCTAATGTCTGCTTTTCGTTATACTCTGTCAAGAACATTCTAACCACCTCCGCCTTATTTTCCAGCAGAAATTCTCGCAACACATCTTCATTTATGCATTCGTCCACAGCCATTTTCACTGCTTCCTCTTCACTGAAATCCTTACTGGAATATTTACTGATATACTCTCTCATCCTAGTTGTTAGTATAACATATCCTTTCAGCACTTTACACTTTGAAATTAAACTATTATTATTTCCTGTATTTATATTTATTACTTTTGCTGTCCACTCAAACTCTCCCTTATCCACAGTATGAGCAAATGCATCTGACAGTTTTAGTTCTATTACCTCATCCTTTTTTTCTGTTCCATTGTATAAAACATAGTATTGTGGTGTTGGCAACTTTATTAGTTTTCTGTTATAAATATCTAATTTATGCTGTTTTATATACTTGTTGTATAAACTGCCACAATATAAAAACCCTCTAAGTGGCATGTTGGGATTCCATGTGCTTTGCTGTTCAAACAGTGCCATGTTGCTGTCAATTATGCATGACACGTCATTTCTCATGCTCATGTATATGGCATTATCAAGGGTATTAATTTCCAAGTCTTCCTCTCGTGTGTAATTCGTTCCGTTTAATGCGTTAAACAAATCCAATAAATTCTTCTTGTACTTCTCATATCCAAAAATCATGCAAAATATTCTGTCTTTGTACTCTCTGTTTACACTACTCATGTATTCCCTCCTCATAGTTTGGTATAGTTTTAATTATATCTCTTTTTGTTTGAATTTTATTATATTCTTTTTGTGATATATAGTCAAGTATTTGTTGTTTGTTTTCTATTTTATAATTCAAAATAAGTATTTTTCTAGTTTTCCATAAACTTTAAAACTATTACATAAGGAAACTGCACAATCTCCCTATGGAGAAAGTGCAGTTTCCTACAAAATTTCTATAAACATTTATTTTAAATAATTTTTCTTGTAAAGTAAAAGAATGAATACAATTGCTATGTTATGCAAACCAAGTTCTTCACTGTGACAACTGACAAAGTTAAAAGAAAGTGCTCTAACGCCGTCGGTTCATAAAGGCAGCGTAGTCGGCTTTATAGAACCGCTACAAGCATTTGGCAGCGGGAGCGTGCTTTCGTTAATTTGTCAGGTGGCACAGTGTGTGCTAATAAATAACAATTGTCTTCCATTATTCAAACTATTTCTTAAACTTACATTTTTTAGCCTTCGAGTATTTTCCATAAACTACTTTCTTGCCAACTTTCCTATAAGCTCTTACTTTTACATAATAAGTCTTTCCCAGTTTAACCTTTGACTTTATGTATTTGCGTTTGTTTTTCTTGATTTTCTTTACAACTTTGAATTTGCCTTTCTTGCCAATTCTAATTGCAATTTGATAACCTGTTACGCCTTTTAGTTTTTTCCACTTAATGCTAATTTTTCTCTTGAATTTGCCATTGCTCTTTTTAGAGATTTTCTTCTTTAGTTTAATCTTCTTAACCTTGGCAGGTCGTTTTATTTTTGTTGTAACAGATGTACCAGGTTTTGTTGTTTTTCCTGGAGCTGTTGTTACTTCGCCCGCTCCTGTTGTTTTACCTGGAGCTGTTGTTACTTCACCTGTTCCTGTTGTAGTACTTGGCTTTGTTGTTTCACCATTTCCTGTTGTAGCAGGGTTACTTGTTGCCGGAATTTCTGTTGTTCCACTTGGTTTTGTTGTAACATCATCTGACTTATTTGTTGTCTCACCAGGCTTTGTTGTAACTTCACCCGGCTTATCTGTTGTCTCACCAGGCTTTGTTGTTGGCTTTGGTGTTTCTGCCGGTTTTGTTGTCGCCGGCTGTGAATTTTTAAACTTTGCATAAAGTACAATATTTTCCAAAGTACCCTCGGCTATTTCTGAAATTTGTTGTGTGTAACTATCATCTAAATACCAGCCCTGGAATTTTTCACCGCCTACCGGGTTTGTAAGTTTAACTGCATTTCCATAAACATATGTTGATGGGTTGCTATGTGTAGCATTACCTAAACCATTATAGTCAATAGCATAAGTGTTTCTATCATAATACACCTTTAATTCTAAGCTGCCATCTTCTTTTACCACACCGAAAAGGCTACTCTTTTTAACATTTACTGTAAAGCCCTGTCCGTTGTTTTCCTGAACGTTATTATTTTCTACAACATTTTTCTTTGTAGCAACAACAGCTTCTCCCACAGTGCCTTCAACAGTTACTGCCATGTTTTTATTTTCAGTATATTCATTTTGGTCTTTATCCTGAACAAAATACTTCACGCTGTAATTTGCTTTTTTATTATTTGTTCCGGCATTTCCCAAATCTGATATTTGTGCCAAATTCCAATCGGTAAATTCTTTGTCATCAATATTAAATCTATAGATAACATAATCGCTTCCACTTACAGTTTCATTAGCAACTTTCTTAAACCCATCGCCTGATTTTTCCATAAAATATCCCGGGCAATTGCCGCCATTACTTGCGACAGCTTCGTTGTAAAACGCCTCTGCCTCTGCCTGTTTACTAACAACCTTATAGTAAAGTAACACTCTACCTGCATTGTCTTTTACAACAAAATTAAGTTTACCATCACTTCCTATGTATGCTCCTCTGTCTGTATTTGTAGAAGTTTTCTGGTCAATGTCATAATATAATCGCAGAATCAATTTTCCGTTAGGTAAAACAACACCTGTTGTAATTGAATTTTCATTAAGTTTGTATCCGTCATATGTTTTCTCAACTGCAGATACTTCCTTACCAACAATACTTGTCACTTTAACAGTATCTTCTTCCACAAGATTATACTCACTTCGGTCTTCACTCTGTTTATAGTATTCAACTGTAAAATTTGTAATTATGGACTCATCAACAAACTTGGCATATAACGTCAAATCGCCTGCGGTTGTTGGTGTGATTTCCGTAATTTCATTCTCATAATTAGAATCAGCAAACCAACCTTCGAATTTATAACCTGCTTTTGTAGGATTTACTAACTTAATGCTACTACCATATCGGTAGTTAGTTGGATTACCACCGTATGCATTCTGTCCAGCAGCCCCTGGCTGTGCATTTGTAAATACACCACCGTTTAGAACATAACTTATAGTGTAGTTGTTACGCTCATAGTAAGCTTTCACCACTGATGAATTATCTTCCTTTACAGCTGTAGTAAGAACATTACCTTTGTTACTACTGTCAAAATTAAAACCTGTAATATTCTGTGGCTGATATGTATAGCTTGTTTCTCCTTCTTTTACACTAACCTGACTTGAAGTCATGTCGTAGCCATTACCTGCATAATTTTCTAAATAATTTTCTACTGTTACTTTTGTTGTGTTTCCAAGTAACTCACTATCATCAATATTTGGATTAGCTCCATCACCTGTCTTCTTGCCTACATAACTTGAGTTAGCTGGAACATCTACATATGTATCATCTGTAAAATAAACTCTCTTCACCTGATCTGTGTGATTCTCTGCAACGTAAGTTTTCTTACCGTCCTTGCTTAAAACCAATGAAAGAGGATCGCTACCTGTAATAGAAAAATCCTGATTTCCATATTTCTGAAGTGATGTTATATATGACAATGTATGAGCCCTTGACTCACCGTTTTCAACCTTTCCAGTATCACTTTGATCCCAACGTGCCAACGCACCATCCGGATCATAATAGGCATAATATTCTGCAATTACATCCTGATTTGTTTTAGGATCTATAAGCATGTCTTTTTTTCCGTAATTTGTACAAATCTGGTTTTTATTTGCCACAAAATGCTGCCACTGCTTACTGTTCTCATCTATGCTGTCCACAACATTTTTTACTTTATCCTTGTATTTTCCCATATAAAGAGTTGCCCCTGAAATAGGAAGCATGGTAATTGTTGTTACTTCAATGGAATTTTCTGTCCACCAAGCTGTGTGATCATAACGACCGCCAAACAATCTTGTAACTGTCTGAATATTGTAATTATCTTTGTCTTCATATTTGTCTGTAAAAATTTCATCATGTACATCATAGTAGTAGTCCTCAATTGCTGCCACTTCTGTTGTATACATATAAATACCTGCATCTCGAACTTCTTTATCGCCAACAGCCTCGCCCCAAAGAATTAATGATGCCCAGGCATTAATAGATTCAGACGAAGACTCCTGATTGTTTCCACCTGCCAGTCCACCCTTCTTGTCTACTAATTCACCATTTTCATCATATTCATAATTGGCAACGCCTGATGCCCATGAATGACCTTCGTAAATGTCAAAGTTTCTAAGGAATGGATATCTTGTAGAACTGTTTTCGTTGTAGCCCTTACCATCACGATGAACATTGGCAATATCACCAATCATCTCGTAAACCATGCCACCCCATTCTTTTGCCCATTCAGGCTTTTCCATGGCAACTGCTGCAGCTGCTTTAATCCAATATCCGTAATGGAAATGGTGGTCATTTACCTGTTTGTCAGAATCATAAGATGAAGGATACCCAATTAAAGTACCGTAATTCTTGTCATAGTAAAAATAATCGTCTTTATAATTTCCGCTAATATATCCCTGATATGGATCAAACCAAAATTCAAGGTAATCTTTTACTCCATCAACCATTTCATCTGTAATAGTCTTCATGTCAGTATCATCGTTATCAAGCTGACCTGAAAGCCATATTGCATCTGCCATAGTGTTAAGATTCTTTCCAACCCAATATGTATCATAGCCACCATACTGACCTTCTAAATAGCAAATCCACTTTGGATCATCTTTTTTCTTTCTATAGTCGTATAAATAACCAAGCTGTTCCTTGATTTTGCCAACTGTTTCCTCATCAGTTGTTGTTGGAAGTGTTGACAAAATCCCGTTGTACTGCATCTGAGTTACATAACTTGAACCTACAACAGTTTTCATTGTTCCACGAATTGTGTTGTAAGTGTATTTTGTAAAGTCAGCTTCAGTATAACGCCACTGGTGTGGATAAAGTGCCATAATTGTGTCTCCACCTACAGCTCCTGTTTCCATATTCTTAGTTGTTACGTTATATTTTGTTACAACCTTGGCTGAATTATTAAGATATTCCCACTGTACCTTTGTATCCGTAATAAAATTAAAAGCATACTTTTCATATAATGAAAAAGCCTCGTTGCTTCCATCCGGTAGAATTGCCACAGACATATAGTTTTTGCCTGCTGGTAACTTTGCTGTAAGTTTTCCACCTGCATTAGTCCATGTAGTTCCTGAAGGTGCGCTTAACATATAGTAATGTGTCTTACCGTCTTTTTTGTTCTTAAGACTTACACCAATAATATTTGAAGCTGTTGTGTTCTTTACTATAGCTAAATCTGTTGCGCCTGCACCAAGTGAAATTGTTGGTGACATATTATCAAAAGTATAGTATGCATAAGGAGTTCCCTTAGCAATAATTGCTCTCATGGAACTGCTGCCTGCATTGTTTGCCATTACAATCTCGTAACTCCAGTCTGTAGTTTTATCAACGCTTGCATCTTTTGCACTAAAGCTGTCTCCACCTACTACAAGTTCCACTGTGTCATCTTCTAACAAGCTTTCTACTGTTGGCTCTCCGTCAACATAGGAAGTGCTATCAACTACTGCCGGTGATGCCATCTGCATTCCGTTACTTGCTGCTCTGTAAGCAAGTGGATGTGCATAAAGCGACTCAGAATATTGATCAAAAACAACTGAGCTTGCCCAATCGTTTGTTGGCACTGTTCCAACTGTTTCTTTATAATTGTCGGTTAAATAAACCTTTGATGGTGGAAGCGAATCTTTTCTATCAGTCCAAGTTTGTCCCCAATCTTCTGTCCTTACCCCAAAAACCTCTGTTTTGTATCCGCCCTTATCAACCATCACATTAACAGAATCATCTGTAAAATCTGCTGCTGATACGTTTGTTATTGGTACACTAGTTGCCAACATTGTAATAGAACAACATAGCGCCAATGATTTTTTTAAAAGTCCTTTCTTCATTTTGTCTCCTTTTTTGTTTAATATTTTAATGTGCCTATTATTTCTATTTTACACTCTAATGGCTTTAACTGTATATATATATTAAATCTCTTTTTTACAATTTGTTAGTGCAATTATTTTATTTTCAGTGTTTATTTTAGCGAAAAAAGCACAAAATCTTTTGACCTTGTGCTTTTCTATGTTTATTGTAATTAATATTTGAATTCTTATCTTCCAAATCAACTCACTAAATATTCTAGTCTCTCTGGAAAATATCTCTTGTATAAACTTTTTCCTTAACATCATCTAAACAACTATCGTATCTGTTTGCAATAATTGCCTGACTCATTTCCTTGAACTTATCTAAGTCATTTACAACTTCGCTTCCAAAGAATGTATCACCATCTTCTAAAGTTGGCTCGTAAATAACAACCTTAGCGCCCTTAGCCTTAACTCTCTTCATAACACCCTGAATTGAGCTCTGTCTAAAGTTGTCACTATTACTCTTCATTGTTAAACGATAAACACCAATTACAACATTCTTTTCTTTTGAATCATCGTAATCATAATCACTGCTGTAATCATAGTAGCCTGCCATCTGAAGAACTCTGTCTGCAATGTAGCTCTTTCTTGTTCTGTTGCTTTCTACTATGGCTTCGATTAAGTTTTCAGGTACGTCAGCATAGTTTGCTAATAACTGCTTTGTATCCTTTGGCAAACAATAACCGCCATATCCGAAACTTGGGTTATTATAATGTGTTCCAATTCTTGGATCTAAACATACACCATCAATAATTTCCTGTGTGTTTAAGCCCTTTGACTCTGCATATGTGTCTAATTCATTAAAATAAGCAACACGTAATGCTAAATATGTGTTTGCAAAAAGTTTTACAGCTTCCGCTTCTGTGAATCCCATAAATAATGTATCAATATCTTCCTTGATTGCACCTTCCTGTAATAACTTTGCAAAAGTATGAGCAGCTTCTACTAACTTATCATTGTTAAAATCTGTTCCTACAATAATTCTGCTAGGATATAGATTGTCATACAAAGCCTTGCTTTCTCTTAAAAATTCAGGGCTGAAAATAATATTTTCGCTACCTGTTTTTTCTCTGATACTCTTTGTATATCCTACAGGAATTGTTGATTTAATAATCATGATTGCTTCAGGATTATATTCCATTACTAAATCAATTACCGCTTCAACTGCTGATGTATCAAAATGCTGTGTCTTGCTGTCATAGTTAGTTGGTGCTGCAATAACAACAAAATCTGCATCTTCGTAAGCTGCCTTTGCGTCTAATGTTGCTGTAAGGTTTAAATCCTTTTCAGCCAAATATTTTTCAATATAATCATCCTGTATAGGTGACTTCTTATTATTAATAAGTTCAACCTTTTCAGGAATAATATCAACAGCAGTTACCTGATGATGCTGTGATAATAAAGTAGCAATTGATAATCCAACATAACCTGTTCCTGCTACCGCAATCTTCAAATCCTTAAATTCTCTCATTGTTCTACCTCACTTGTTTTTAACTTATGATTTTGGTGTCAAACAACTAAATCCTAATCACACCAATTATTCATTATGTGTAATCAGACTTCCTGACACTGCAATCAAATTATAAATTCGTTTTGATATTTTAAATTTAACAAAGTTAAATGCATAGACCCTTTAACCTTCTTAATATAACACAAATACATAATCATATAAAGAGAAATTATTTAATGACATGTACACCTATTGTCGTACATTTTCCTATAATACTCCCTGTATTCTCCTGAAATAATTGTTTTCCACCATTCTTTGTTATCAAGATACCACTGAATTGTTTTCTTGATTCCGTCGGCAAATTTTGTTTCAGGTAACCAGTCACAATAATGTTCATTGTCTATCTTCCTAATTTTCTTCCTTTCATTCTCTTCTGTCTAAAACTTACATAGAACCTTTTCTGCTAACAATAGAAACAACAGTTTTCAACAATATTCTTATGTCTAAACCAGGTGTCCAGTTTTTTATGTATTCCGTATCCAATCTTACGACTTCCTCAAAATCCGTAATATTACTTCTACCGCTTGTCTGCCACATACCGGTAATACCCGGTTTTATTGACAATCTGGCCCTATGATGAAGTTCATATTTTTCCCACTCATCAACAGTCGGCGGTCTTGTCCCAACCAATGACATGTCACCTTTTAAAACATTAATAAACTGTGGAAATTCATCTAAACTTGTTCTTCTTATAAAATCTCCAATTCCTGTTTTTTTCTCACCATTAGGCATTATTTTATTGCCAATGATTCTCTCATCAAAATCTAATTTAAACATCATACCGTCTTTTATACGGTTCTTTTCCATAAGTTCTTTCTTTCGTTCTTCCGCATCTCTGTACATACTTCTAAATTTGTACATCTTAAATCTTTTTCCATTTTTTCCGATTCTTTCCTGCTTGAAAAATATCGGGCCTGGTGAACTGATAAAAATAGCCGGAGCTATAAAAACAAATAATACTCCCGTAAAAAAAGTTCCGACTAACCCACCAACTATATCCAACATTCTCTTAAGAAATGCTTGTTTTGCTGTTATATAATTTATAGTAGTTGTCATAACAGCATAGTCGCCCATTCGTTCAAAAATTTGCTTACTTCCAATGGTTTCGAATTCCTGTGCTATCCCTAAGTGTACCACAACACCTGTTTCTACTAACTTTTCCAAAAAATCATGAGCTTGTATTTCAGGTATATCTATTTTTACAAAAACCTCATCTACCCACTCTCTGCAAACGTACTTTAGTACATCATCATAATCTGCCACAACCGGGATTCCTGAAATTACATCGCCCTCTCTTTTTTCATCAATTATTGCCACACCGTTAATGTTATAACCTGCATAATTATTCTTCTTCATTTTAGTCACAACATCTTCTGCAATACCATTATTAGTTATAATTAAAAGTGTTCTGTTATTTATATCCAAACTGTATTTTTTTAATATCTGTTTCCATATAATTCTTTGCACATATGAAATAAATGCGTACAACGGCGTTGTCATAAAAATAACTATTCGTGAAAACTGTGTGCTTTCTTTCAAGCTAAAAATAAACAACACTGCAACTAGCATTATTAATATTGAATGTTTTAGTGTTACTGCAAATTCCTGATAATAGCCACGTTTTAGAACGTCTTGAAAAGTCTCAAAAATATATATAATAGCTATATCTGCCACTTCAATAAATATTGCCAAATTGCGATAGTCCATATCTAAATATGGATTTTGTAAACCATGTCTTATTACATATGACAAAATAAATGCAATTTGCAAACATAACATATCTATTATCATAAAATCCAAGTGCTTCATCCAACCTTGTCTGTATTTTCTGTACATTTTATTCTCCTATGTATTCCTGCACTTACAAATTTTATCTGTCTGTTTTTCTTTTATAATTTGATTTAGTTCCCCCGAAAATCTTAATTCACAATTTGTATGTTTTCATTACATTATGATTTTCTATTAATTATCATTATATTCCGTTTCATCTATTCTCCTTTATTTTACACTAATACAAATATTGTGTAAATGAGATAATATTATATTGCTTTTTATATTTATTTTTTTTTATTGAGTTTTTTTGTAATCCCTGTTTATTTTCTTTTGTAAAATTCTTATTTTTTACCTATTTGTAAACTTTTGTGACTTAAATGTTAAATGTCCCGCTCTCACCTTGCCTTTATGAAAAAAGGGGGATAATATTAATATTAGTTTATAGAATATTAAATTCAGTTTGTGTTTTTAATTATAGGTTTTGCACTTTTAATTAGGACCTACGGAATTTATTTTTTATTTTTACAATTTAATAATTTAAATTTAGATTGGAGATTTTAGTATGAATTGGCGAGACAAATTCACAAATTTTATGTATGGGAGATATGGAGTTGATCAACTTTCTAGATTTATGTTAGTAGTTATTTTTATTTTATGCGTATTGTCACTTTTTGTAAGAGGCAGTTTTATGAGCTTTCTTATTTTGCTTTTAATTATTCTTACTTACTATAGAATGTTTTCCAAAAACATTTACAAGAGAGCGGCAGAAAACGAGAAGTATTTAAAGTTCATTGGCAAATTTAAGCGTAACGGCAATGGTTACAATGGTGGATATCAAAACAACTACGGTAATTATCAAAACAATTATGGCGGAGGCTACACTGGAAGTCGTGCTAACACACAGGATAGAAAAAACTACAAATATTTTAAATGTCCTACTTGTTCTCAGAAAATCAGAATACCAAGAGGACATGGCAAAATTGAAATTCGCTGTCCAAAGTGCAGCACTAAATTTATTAGAAGAAGCTAGGGAGCTTTCCTTTTGCACGCCAATCGGCAGAGTTTTACATTTGCTTATTGGGAAGTTTTCCAAAGGAGTTTTATGTTTGGATACGTTGTTATTAACAAACCTGAATTGAAATTTAAAGAGTTCGATGTTTACAAAGGCTACTATTGTGGTCTTTGTCATTGTTTAAAGGAGCGTTACGGCATTACAGGTCAGGTGACTTTAACTTATGACATGACATTTCTGTCGTTACTTCTTACCAGCCTGTACGAAGCCCCTGTTACAGAAGAACACCATCGTTGTATTTCTCATCCACAGGGGAAACACCTGATGCTTAGCAGTTCTTACACTGACTATGTAGCAGATATGAATGTGGTTCTTGCTTATTTTAAAGCAAGAGATGATTGGCATGATGACAAAAATATTATTAAGTTAGCTTTTTCTTCTATTCTAAAGAGAAAATGCAAATCATTTTCCAAGAAAAATTCAAGGGCTGACTCAAGAATCGTAAGTGTTTCTAGCACTGCGTCAAATTTCGGTAGCGAGAGTGTTTCCGGGACTGAATTTGATACCCAGATTGAATCTGATTTTTGTGATAAATCCAAATCAATTCTATATAAGGAAAAAGTTGAGTTGATTTCCCGGTATTTAGATGAGCTTCAGCAGTATGAGGAAACTGAGGAAACTAATATTGACTTAGTTGCAGGTTCTTTCGGGAAAATCATGAGCGTTTTGTTTACGCCGAAAGATGACCAATGGGCTCCTATTCTTAGCCGAATGGGATTTTTCCTTGGAAAGTTTATTTACATACTGGATGCTTACAAGGATTTGGAAAAAGATTTGAAAAAAGGCAGTTACAATCCTTTTAAAAATATTTGCAAGGATGAGGATTTTGATGATAGAATAAAGCAGATGCTGACCATGATGATGGCAGCTTGTTCGAAAGAATTTGAATTTTTACCAATATTAGATAATGCTAATATTTTAAGAAATATATTATACGCGGGAGTTTGGACAAAGTATTATGAGTGATCCATATAAGGTTCTTGGCATTGACAGAAGTGCCACAGACGATGAAGTAAAAAAAGCATATAGAGAAAAAAGTAGAAAATATCATCCTGATGCTAATATTAATAATCCTAATAAGGATAAGGCGGAAGAGATGTTTAAGTTAGTTCAGCAGGCATACGACCAGATTATGAACGAGCGTAAGTACGGTTCTTCCGGCAGTGGTTACGGACAAAGTGCCGGTGGCTATGGTCAGGGTTACGGTTCTGGCGGTTACGGAAGTTACGGTCAGGGCGGTTCAAGTGGCTATGGAAGTTATGGGCAGGGTGGTGCCTATGACGATCCTTTTGGTGGTTTTGGACCTTTCGGAAGTTTCTTTGGTGGCTACAGTTCAAATGGTGGCAATGGCTACGGAGGTGCTAATGCGTCTAATCAGGACCCACATTACACTGCCGCATCAAACTACATTAACACTGGTCATTTTCAGGAAGCGCTCAATGTACTTGGTTCAATTGAAGACCGTTCAGCATACTGGTACTTCCTAAGTGCTGTTGCAAACAACGGTGTTGGAAATAATGTCCTTGCCCTTGATTTTGCAAAAACTGCACTTCAGATGGAACCGGGAAACAGTACATATCAGCGCCTTGTACAAGCTCTTGAAAGTGGTGGCGACTGGTACGCAGGCAGACAACAGGAATTCGGTGGAACAGGTGCTACAATTTGTAGCGACCCATGTACAACACTTTGCATTATGAGTCTTTGTTGCAGATGTTAATTATATAGAGAGAATTAATAAACCTCAAATATAAGTTTTTACACTTTATATTTGAGGTTTTTATTATCTGTTAATTTTATCCCTTATCTCTTCTACTTATTCACTTTTACCCTTTTAACTGCTGACCATTTACCAACATTTTTTCCATTAACACCTCTTACTCTAAAATAATAAGTCTTTTTCTTTTTTAGCTTGCGTATGTTAGCTTTAGTCTTTGCAGTGGTAATTGTTTTCGTTTTGTACTTTTTATTGTTTGCAAATTTTTTGTTTAAAGAATACTGTAACTGATATTTCTTGGCATTATTTACCTTGCCCCAAGTAACACTTACAGCTTTCTTTTTATTGTTTTTTGCTTTTTTGATTTTAGCTGTTCCAATTTTCTTTACTGTAGGTGCTGTTTGAGTATCTCCTGTAATAGCGAGTTTTTCCAAACCTACACTATAATTATATGAATAATATTCCCCTTCTATTTTTTGTTCAAAATCGTCTGGAAGTTTCAACAATTGTACCTTACCCTCCACCGGAGTTGCAACCTTGCCTAATATACTGTCATCTTTCACTGTATAAATAGTATATTTTTGGATTCCGGCGGGATTCTCATCATTAATATATGTTACTGTGTATACCCCATAATCCTTTCCGTCAGCTGTGCTATGATACATTGACAAATAAGTTTCTCTAAATGTATCCATTATTATGACCTCATTAAATTTTGCATCCTGACCGTTTTCAACCACTCTTGTATATCCATTATTTTCAGGTTTTATGCTACTTTGTGTTTCTATAGGTTTTGCAACCCATACAATATTTCCCTCTTCTATGCTTTCATCTTGAAGCATTTCATACATTTGATATTCGCCTGTTTCTTCGCCCATGTTGTCATACTTGGCATTTCCACCATAGTACCTGTCATCTTTTTCAAATTTAGCAAGTTGATATCTGTCTTCTGTTCTATAGGCTTTAACTGATACAGGAATCTGGTACTTTTCTTTTACCTGTTTAACATTAACCTTGGCAGATGTTTTTCCCTTTATGGCTATGGCTTTTGCAGGTTCACCATTTGAAGCTGATACGGTTTCAATTACCGGAGCTCCTTTTTGCGAATACGCTTCAAGATTTACGCTCTTTTCAATTGTAAGTAAACCTTTTGTACCCTCAGCATACATAGAAATAGCTGACTTCTGCTTTTTGTTTTTGTTTATGATTAATTTGCCATTTCCTGAAACTGTTAAATTTCCACCATATCCATCACCCCAAATTAAAATGGCTCTTAACTGATTTTCACCTTTAACCACAACTTTAAAATCATCGCCCATAACGTTTGTAACAAGATTATATGCCTGCATTTTAACGTTGTTTAATGTTAAAGTATTTGTTTTTTTATCATAAGTTACTCCGTTTACTTTTTCTACTTTATCCTGTGAAAAATTTGAAAAAATATATTTTGAAGTACTTTCTGAAAATAGTCCAACATACGCCGGTGGATATTCTTCACTGCATGGCCCATTTGCTCCCAAAACCATTTGTGGCATTATCGTAATAATTAATGCTACTGTCATAAAAAAACTTAAAATTTTACTTTTCATATACATTCTCCTTTCTGCTCACACAAATCTTACTTCAGACAAAATCCTGCCTTATGAAAATCCTGCCTTATGATAAAGTCCTAGCTTGCAATTAGATTGTGCCTACAACATGATTTTGTCTTACAATAAATTTCTAAAAACCATTGTTGTATTTTATGTATATGCTATATTATTTTTTCCAACTTTTTTAGTTTACATTTGTCTCATTCTTTTATTTTTGCTTAAGAACAACGATGTCGCTTACGACATTCTACTCACCAATCAGGTGTTGCCATACAACTACTTTCTTATCTCACCAAGGTTCATCCCTAGCGGAACGTTTTTCTGTTAAAAACACTTTTAGTTCTTTTGAATGTTTTTTGTTTTTCTGTAGTTTTTCTATGTTATTTTGTTATTCTGTATGTTTTTTTCTATTTTTCATGCTTTAATTCCTAATTTTTATGTACTGTTTTCCATTGTCTATTCACTGCTTTTTGTTTTAGGAGAGCTTTCCGGTTTTTACACCCCTTTCGATGTTTTCTACAACAAAGGGGTGGGTTTACCGGCTTTTGCTTTTCTTGCTTCTTCGCAACCTGCCGGGTTTTCCACCCCTTTCGATGTTTTCTATAACAAAGGGGTGGGTTTACCGGCTTTTTCCTTTCTTGCTTCTTCGCAACCTGCCGGGTTTTCCACCCCTTTCGATGTTTTCTATAACAAAGGGGTGGGTTTACCGGCTTTTTCCTTTCTTGCTTCTTCGCAACCTGCCGGGTTTTCCACCCCTTTCGATGTTTTCTATAACAAAGGGGTGGGTTTACCGGCTTTTTCCTTTCTTGCTTCTTCGCAACCTGCCGGGTTTTCCACCCCTTTCGATGTTTTCTATAACAAAGGGGTGGGTTTACCGGCTTTTTCCTTTCTTGCTTCTTCGCAACCTGCCGGGTTTTCCACCCCTTTCGATGTTTTCTATAACAAAGGGGTGGGTTTACCGGCTTTTGCTTTTCTTACTTCTTCGCAACCTGCCGAGTTTTCCACCCCTTTCGATGTTTTCTACAACAAAGGGGTGGGTTTACCGGCTTTTTCTTTTCTTGCTTCTTCGCAACCTGCCGGGTTTTCCACCCCTTTTAATATTTCTTCTTTAACATGAGTGAAAATGTTAGTGAATTACACTTTATACAATCTATTTCACCTACATTTTCCATATAGCTTGATAGTACATATAACTACATACTTTCTAAGTATTACATATAACTGCCCACTACTTCCTACAATTCTCTACTTCGTGCCAACATCCTGAAAGGTCTCACTCACGCAAGTTTCCAACAATTCTTTATTGCGCAACATCCTAACAAGTCTCACTCACGCAAGTTTCCAACAAGTCTTTATTGTGCAACATCCTAACAAGTCTCACTCACGCAATTTTCCAACAAGTCTTTATTGCGTAACATCCTAACAAGTCTCTACTGTACGCCGGCTTCCAGCAAGCCTTTGCTGTCGCCAAATCGTCCTTCGTCTGTGCTTTCTCCAAGTACCACGCTAAGGCACTGATTGTCACCTTTCTTTGCAACAGACACAAGACACTTTCCTGCACTGTCAGTGGTTCCTGTTTTCATTCCCTGGCAATATTCATAATAATAATTTCCGCTTTTTAGAAGCAGTTGGTTTGTACTTGTCCATGTTTTGCCTAAAGTTTCTGATGTGAAGCTTGACTTCTCACATATACTGGCAATTGTTTCGTTACTGTATGCTTCCATTGCAATCTTCGACAAATCACTTGCTGACGTATACTGACCTTCTGCGTCATATCCGTCAGGTGTTGCAAAATGTGTATTTTCAAGATTCATATCACGCACATTTTTATTCATTTCAAGAACAAAACGCTCCACACATTGAGAAGGTGTAAAAGTTTTACCTTCGTTTGCAATGTTGTCTTCAAAAATTGCTTTTCCCGTGGCGTTTGCCAAAATATACGCAGCATCATTTCCTGACGCAAGTAGCATTCCGTTAAGAAGTTCCTCTACTGTAACTACCTGCCCTTTTGCAAAACCTGCTTTACTTGAATCTGCTGCAATCATATATACTTCGTCACCAATCGTTACAACATCATTTAAATTCAAAGTCTGAAGCACTGTAAGTGCCGTCATTAATTTAGTTGTACTAGCAGGTGCTCTTCTCTCATCTGCATTCTTTTGATACAAAATATCTTTACTTTTCACATCAACCAATATTGCCGACTTAGCACCCACTGTCTTATTTATTTCCTGGTTGCTTTCTTTATACTCTATTGGTTTCAGGCTGTAATCTGTCCATGGATTTTTTTCGCTAATCACATAATTATCGTGAATAAAATCCCTAACAACTGCTTCACTTTGCACCGCAGTTTTGGCCGGACCTATTGTTTTTGTTTTTTCTTCGCTGTTTACTCCCAAAAATACAATTCCAATGCTTAAAAGCACTACAAGAATTGCACTGAGCAAACATCTTATTTGAGCTTTCATTAAATCACTCCTTCGTTTTTCCTTTCAGTATAATTACTTGTTTACATTAACTATATAATATC
Source organism: Eubacterium sp. AF34-35BH (assembly GCF_003477765.1). Classification (NCBI taxonomy): domain Bacteria; kingdom Bacillati; phylum Bacillota; class Clostridia; order Eubacteriales; family Eubacteriaceae; genus Eubacterium; species Eubacterium sp. AF34-35BH. Next base: position 157,001 of record NZ_QUDZ01000001.1, on the reverse strand, counting down.
AATTATTTAATTAAATTACTAAAAAATTTAATGCAATTTAGGGATGCTCCTTGCCTACTCATCTATAATGGTAGAATTAATAACAAAATTTCTTAAAGGCTATTCAACCCGAAAGATGGAACCTAGTTCCGATTTTATCTACAATAGTAGAAATTCTTAAAGGTTATTCAACTGGGGGGGGCATTAATGACCCCTAAAGTATCTACAATAGTAGAAATTCCCCATGCATTACTTTCACTTCTAATATAAATCATCTGACGTAAAAATATGGTGTTTAAATGAAATATTTTCCCACTGCACTTCTGCCGTAACAGTATTGTCACTTTTCCACTTTTTATACATTTCGTCTGGTAATTTTTTGTCATTAAAAGACATAAGGTTTTCAACCTTGTCGGCAATTTCTTTTTTCTCGAAAACCTTCTTTAGTCTGCTTTTGCTAATTCCGATTTTTGAAAGTAACTCACCATTTGTCTCCGTGTAGTAATTTGAAAGTTTTATGTCAATCTGGTCGCTTTCTTCCTGAGACAATGTAACTGCATACTCATCCCTTAATGCATACATACATTCCCGCCTACAAATATCATCAAGAACTGTGCTTTTTACAAGATTTTCCATTGAAACGCCTTTGCTTGTCTTCTTGTTCCAATTTAAATCTTTACCCTTTGTTAAGTAGTATGTTTCGTAAGTTCCCTGGGCTGTATACGCGTAGTATTTGGCTTCATCTAAATATACCTTGATTTTCCCTGCGTGTATGGCAACTGTTTTATCATCTGTTTTTGTAGATGACTCCTGCTCACTTTTGCTACTTGAACTTCCACACCCGAAAAGTGTTAGAACCATGGCTGCCACCATGAAAACTAAACATATTTTCTTTATTTTACCTAAAACTCTCAATTTAATCTCCTTGTACTTTCGTTTCCTATCTTATTGTAGCACAGAAAGTGTGTTCTCTACTCTCCCTGCGTTTTTCTTTTTTGTCTTACCCGAACGCAAAAATGTTCCCTCTTTCCTATCTGCGTTTTTCTTTTTTATCTTACCCAAACGCCAAAAGTGTTCCCACTTTCCTATCTGCGTTTTTCTTTTTTATCTTACCCAAACGCCAAAGTGTTCCCACTTTCCTCCCTGCGTTTTTCTTTTTTATTTTATCTCAACGTGGAAAGTGCCTCCACTAATTTCTTTGCGCTTTCAATTACTGTGCTGTTGTCGTTTGACTTTGGTGCGTACTCAAAAGTTAATTTTTCAGGAACAAATTTTAGTCTGCCCTTGTATTCTCTCACCAAAAGTGGAATTCTTGTTGAGTCGATTTTTGCATGATTCCACATTGTTAATTTTATTAATTTTTTGTTGCCTGAAATTTCAGTCACAAAAGCTTTGTGGGCTGCTGCCTTTAAGAGTACAATCTGTAAAAGATTCTCAACCTGATTTGGTATGTCGCCAAATCTGTCAATTAATTCATCCTGCATATCTTCGTATTCTTCCAAAGTTTCAATACCGGCAATACGTTTGTAAACGTCCATTTTTATTGATTCATTCTTAATGTATGATGCCGGCACGTATGCGTCGCAAACCAAATCAACTTTTGTTTCAAAGTCATCATTTACTTCGTTGCCCTTTAAAGTTTCAATTGCCTGATTCAGCATTTTGCAATAAAGGTCATATCCTACAGCTTCCATGTGACCACTTTGTTTTGCCCCAAGCAAGTTGCCTGTACCACGAATTTCCAAATCTCTCATAGCAATTTTCACACCGGAACCTAACTCTGTAAAATCCCTTATGGCTCCCAAACGTTTTTCAGCCACTTCTGTAAGCATCTTGTTTCTATTATACATTAAAAATGCGTAAGCCATACGGTTAGATCTTCCAACACGCCCTCTAAGCTGATAAAGCTGTGACAGACCCATACGCTCTGCCCCATGAATAATCATTGTGTTGGCATTTGGAATATCAAGTCCCGTTTCAATAATCGTTGTACTTACAAGCACATCAATGTCACCATTTACAAAATCATACATGATTTCTTCAAGCTGTCTCTCGCCCATTTGTCCATGAGCAAAAGCCACGTTTGCATCAGGCACCAGACTCTGCACTCTACCTGCCATGTCTGCAATGTCCTGCACTCTGTTGTAAACAAAATACACCTGACCGCCTCTTGCAAGCTCCCTGTTAATGGCATCCCTCACGATTTCGTCATTATATTCCATAACAAAAGTCTGAATCGGCATTCTCTCCTGAGGTGGCTCTTCCATAACGCACATATCTCGAATTCCAATTAAGCTCATATGAAGAGTTCTTGGAATTGGCGTTGCCGTTAAAGTCATTACGTCTACATTATTTTTTAATTCTTTAATCTTTTCTTTATGTTTTACTCCAAATCGTTGTTCCTCATCAATAATTAAAAGTCCCAAGTCTTTGAATTTTACATCTTTTGATAAAAGTCGATGTGTACCAATTACTATGTCCACATATCCTTTTTTTAAATCCTTAATTGTGTTATCTATATTTGATTTTGTTCTAAATCTGGAAAGCATCTCAACTCTCACAGGAAAATCCTTGAATCTCTGTTTAAAAGTCTTGTAATGCTGCTGCGCAAGAACTGTTGTTGGCACAAGATAAGCAACCTGTTTGTTGTCCTGAACCGCCTTAAAAGCCGCACGTATTGCAACTTCTGTTTTCCCAAAACCTACGTCTCCGCAAATCAGTCGGTCCATAATCTTGTTGCTTTCCATGTCTTTTTTTACATCGTTAATTGCAGTTAGCTGGTCGTCAGTTTCCTCAAATGGGAACATTTCCTCAAATTCCTTCTGCCATTCTGTATCAGGAGAAAACTGATAGCCTGTTCCGTTCTGTCTGATTGCGTAAAGCTGTACCAGTTCCTTTGCAATATCTGCAACGGCACGTTTAACCTTGCCTTTTGTTTTACGCCACTCCTGTCCACCAAGCTTGTTTAACTTTGGTGGTTTAGCTTCACTATCAGCGTACTTTTGAATCATATCAAGCTGAGTTGCCAAAACATAAAGATTGCTGCCTCCTGCATATTCTATTTTAATATAGTCCTTTACCACATGGTCAACTTCTACTTTTTCAATTCCCTTATAAATTCCCAAACCGTGATTTTCGTGTACAACGTAATCTCCAATATTCAGGTCCGCAAAACTTGAAATAGTTGTTCCTGAATAGCCGTGTTTTTTTCTTTTACGTTTCTTCTTTTCCCCAAAAATATCTGTGTCAGAAATTGCCACAAATTTTATCATTGGGTAGGTAAAACCTTTTCGAAGGGAGCCTTTTACAATCATCACCTGGCCCGGCTGGACTTCTCTTTCGCTATCACTTTCAAAGAAAGCACTAATCTGAAAATCCCTTAAATCCTGGGCAAGTCTTTTCCCTCTTGTAGCTGATGATGTGACAAGTAACACAGAATATTTCTGTTTCTTGTATTTTTTCAAGTCCTCCACAAGCATTTCAAACTGGCTGTTATATGGGCTGATGTTTCGCGCATCCACATCAACAAACTCTTCCACATTAAAGCCTTTTACTTTTTGAGCTATAGTTGTAAAAAGGACTTTTTGTTGGTCATTTATTCTATTTAAAATATAATTTTTGTCCCACAAAATGTCTGTCTGACCTGAAAGCACATACCCTTTAAGCAGTCTGTGGCTCATGCTTTCCTTAAATTCAGTTTCCACAACTCTTAACTGTTCTTCCACCCTTGCCGGTTCATCTATAAAAAATATAGGCTCATCGAAGTAATCCATAAGGCTCACTAAATTCTCACAAAAATAGTTTACATAACTATCAATTGCCACGCTATATGGATTAATATCCATATTTGTCAAAAACTCACCAACTGTATTTTTTAAATTATTAGCTTCCTCTGTGTTAAATTCTTCTCTAAATTTCTTTTCAGATTTCTCTAATTCTTTTTTAATTTTGGCAATGCCATCCTCAATTGTTTTTTTATCAAGGAAATATTCGCTTGCCGGATAAATTTTCACACTTTCTATATTTTCAATTGAGCGCTGACTTTCCACGTCAAAGCTTTTGATAATGTCAACTTCGTCATCCCAAAAGTCAATTCTGTAAGGTGTCTCGTCTGTTAAAGTGTAAATATCCAAAATACTACCACGAATTGCGAACTGTCCCGGGCTGTCGATTTGTGTTACTGCCTGATAGCCCATCACGGCAAGTTTTGTTTTCAGGGCATCCATTTCCACAATGCTACCCTCGCCAATTTCAATATAATTATCCTTTATCTTTTCCAATGGTTGTATTTTATCAAGAAAAGCATCTACCGTAACTATCACCGTAAAAGGCTTGTTCTCCACAACCTTCTGGATAAACTCTAATCTCTGCTGGAGTATATAGCTTCCATGAACATCCGCGCTAAAGAAAATCAAATCCTTTGCCGGATACATTACAACATCATCTGTAAAACCTTTCATATCATCGTACAGTTCTTTAGCTTTTATGGTACTAAAAGTAACAATGACTTTCTGCTTGTAGCCATTGCTTAATCCGTTAATAAAATGAGCCAGCTGGGAATCTCCACACCCTGTCACCTGACAGGATTTCTTCCTGGATAAGCAGTCCCTGACCTGCTCATATTCATTTAATTTTTCTAGTGAATAATCAAAATAATTCATACTATATACCGAGCCTCATTAACTTGCTTTCTACATTGCCTATTTATTGTGCCACACTTCTTGCGTTGCATATTTTAATGTATCTTCTCCACTACTATTTAACCAATATATTTTCTGCACGTATTTCATCAAAAATATTCTAATTAAATTTGTTCATGGCTGTTTGTACATCATACATAACAATAACTTCTGAAGCTGATGCAGCATTTCTTACAGCATCGTCAACTATTTTTCTTTCACCCTTTGAAAATTTTCCTAAAACATGTTTTACAAGGTCACCTTGATTAGCCCCAACTCCAACTTTGATTCTTGTGAACTGATCTGTGCCTGCATGAGCAATTATGCTCTTCAAACCATTATGACCGCCAGCGCTTCCTTTGGCACGAATACGAATCTTGCCTGTTGGTAAACTAATATCATCTGCGATTACTATTATGTCTTTTGTTGGATCTAACTTGTAGAAATCCATTACAGCCCTAACAGACTCCCCACTTAAATTCATATATGTTTGAGGTTTCACAAGTATAACCTTTTCGCTTCCAATTTGTCCAACACCACATAATGCCTTATGTCTTTTTGTATTAACCTGCACTCCCATTTGGCTGGCAAGTTCATCTATTACGTCAAAACCAATATTGTGTCTTGTTTTGTCATATTTCTTTTCCGGGTTTCCCAGACCTATAATTGCATACATATTAATTCCATTCCTTTTCGTTGTCTAAATTACAATTATACCATTATAAAGGCCTAAATTCAATTTAAGAGATTTAATGATGTGTATATTATAGATATTATGACTCTATATTTTTTATGTTCTTGCCTTATTCGTATCTTACGACTTCTATCTGTCTTCTCTCATATTTCCCCCTTGGGGCATCACTTTTCGCTTTCTAGGCTTGTAATGGGATGCCCTTTCCTTGTTTCTACTTGATATAGATGGATGATTTTTTTCTATTCTTATACATCTACAACTAAAAAACAGCCCATGACATACTCAAACTTCAAGTTTAACTCTAAACCTGTCCTTTAAGTCTATCATAAGCTGTTTCTATATTATTATTTCAAATGATTTTAATTCTATTATGTTATTTCTTAACCTTTACTGTCTTCACTGCTGTCCACTTTCCGTATACATACTTTCCGTTTACATTTCTGTAAGCTCTAATTTTGATATATGCTTTTTTCTTCTTAATGTTGACAATCTTTTTTGTTGTGTAAGTTGTTTTGGTTGTTTTAACCGTTGTTGCTTTCCATTTTTTCTTTTTCTTGTTTTTTAATTTCTTGTTGTTTCCGTATTTAATCTGGAAACCTGTAATTCCTGAAATCTTTGTTGATGTTACTTTAATCTTCTTGCCTTTTGCATTCTTTGCTGACTTAATTTTAACTGCACCAACTACAGGATTCTTTGGATATTTAACTGCATTTTTTAATGCTGTTGTTGCACTGTTAATTGATGCCTGTGAAGGATTGTAAACCTTTGTTAATTTCACTGCGTTATTGTATGCTGTATTAACATTTGGGTAAACTGTCCAGTAAGATTTTGCACTATTAACATCACCTACAGCTCTTAACAATTCTGTTTTGTTTGCTAATTTTACTTTATTAATGTCTGTTGCCTTCTTTGTATCAATACCTACATCAGCACCATATCCAAATACTGAGAACATCACTCTTACAACATCACCGTTTTTTACTTTAACTTTGTCGCCAGACTGATAAACATTTCTTACAGTTGGATCTGTGCTTGTTAAACCGTCTTCTCTGTTAAATGTTTTTCCACTGTAAGTTGCGTTGTTATTAACTGTGAAAACCCAACCTGACATAACGCCATAATCACCTTCACCAAGATTCTTGTCTTTGTTGCCAAGATTCTGATTAGTGTTAGGTGCATAAATTGGTGTTCCAGAATGTGTCAAACCATAATCATCCATATCTGTAAATTCATATGGTTCAGCTATGTTTGCAATTTCATTTGGAATATGTGCAACTCTTGTACTGTCTGCACCAAGAATTGATGTTAAGTACCAACCACTTGATGTTGTATAATCATAATTTAATGAATGATCATTCATGTAACGGTCAATAACTGTTTTTACTGTATCACCGTTATTAATTGTAACCTGTGTAGGACCTGCGTATAAGCCCTGACCTATTGATAATTTTTCTATAGTAAGTGTAACTTTACCTGCTGCTGCGCTAACTTTATTTGGAATAGCTACAATTGATGTTGCCATAAGCGCTACACTTAAAATAATTGATAATGCTTTTCTCATTTCTGTCTCCTAATCATTTTGTTTAAAATTTTATTATGCACTTCTTATATTACCACAATAATTCACTATGGATTTCTACATCTTTACTTTCTTTATTTTAGAATAAGTTCCATAAACTTTGTTTCCCTCATCAAGCTTGTATGCACGAACCTTAAAGCTGTACTTCTTTCCTTTTTTTAGTTTTAATACACATTTAACTGTTTTTGCTTTCTTGATAGTTTTAACAAGTTTATATTTACCTGAATTTGTTTTCATGTAAACTACATAACCCACTGCGTCAGTAGCTTTCTTCCACTTAAGTGTAACCTTAGTACCTTTTTTCTTGGCTGATTTTAGGTTTACCTTAGCAGGTTTTGTTACTATAGGCTTTGTAACTGTAACTGTACATGTTGTAATCACTTTACCATCTGCAGAAATTGCTGAAATATACGTAACACCTATCTTTTTAGCTGTCACAACTCCATTACTTACTGTGGCGATTGTATCATTGGCTGAAATCCATGTAATTTTCTTGTTACTTGCATTACTTGGGCTGATTGTTGCTATTAATTTCAAAGTTTTACCAGGGTTAAGAGTAGCATTTTTATAATTTAGTGAAATACTTTTAACTGGTGAATCTACAGTTATAAAAAATTCAGTCTGTAAACCATTGTTTGTTTTTGCTGTAATGATTGCTGTGCCGGCACTCTTTGAAGTTACAAGACCATTCTCATCTACTGCTGCAACAGCTTCATTAGTGCTTGTCCATTGAATCTTCTTATCAGTTGCATTTTCAGGTGTAATACTAACCTGTAACTGACGAGTCTGATTCTCTCCAATTGTTATGTCTCTGCCGCCAACTCTTTCAAAGCCCTTAATCTCAATACCATCAACGTTTACTGTACATTCTGCAGTAAAACCGCCTTCTTCAGTTGTTACTATAACTTTTGTGTTTCCTTTTGAAACGCCTGTTACAACACCGTCTTTATCAACTGTGGCTACTTTTTCATCTAAACTTTTGAATGTAACATTAGTATTTGTAGCATTTGCCGGTAAAATACCATACTTAATCTGTTGGCTTCCTCCAACAAACATACTAACGTTCTTGTAATCGTTGATTATTTCTACACCTGTTACAGGTTCAGGAATTATAACAGGTTCAGATTCTTCACTTTCCGAATCACTGTATAAATCTGCACTAGCGTCATTTTTATCTACAATTGCCTTTACAATATAAACATATTTTCCTGAAGGCAAATCCTTATCTTCACATGCAGTTGCTGTTCCCTCATATATTACTTCATCATTTGCTGTAAGCTTATTGTATCTTGTAACAACGTATGACTCTGCGTGGTTAACCTTGCTCCAATTTACCCTAATATCTTTGCCATTTCTAACAGCTGTGACCTTAGACTTACCTAACTCACTTGATACTTTTACAACACACGTATTCTTCACATTAGGATTATCCTTTGAAGCAATAGTAATATTTGCTGTTCCAACTGACTTTCCTGTTACAACGCCATCTTTTACTTCTGCAACAGCCTCATTAGATGAAGTCCACACAACATCCTTCTGGCTTGTATTAGATGGTCCTAAAATATATTCAAGTTTAATTTGCTTTTCAGATTCATCGTCTAAGTTAAGTTTAACATTTGAATAGTTTAAATTAATATATTCTGCAGGTATGTTTGTCTGATTGTAAACCTGAATTTCCTTTATTTCAAAACAATATGCTCCATATGTAACACCCTGTAATCTTAAATAAGGTGTTGTTACCGCTTCAGTTAACCTAATTGTTCTTGTTTCAGCAGATTTGCCATCTTTTACTTCTGCAATATCTGTCCAGTCTTCTCCATTATCAGACTTTTGAAGTTTATATCCCTTCATGTATCCACCATTCCAAACAACTTTTACTGTGTCAAATGTTTGTGGTGAATTCCAACTAAGTGTTATGTTCTCATCTGCTTTTACTTCATCAGTTACTGATGAATCTTCAAATAATGGTGTACTTCTCCACATAGTTGTTTCATCGCCATCAATAGCTCTTGCGGCTACATTATCACCATTTTCACTTGAAGCAGTTGCTGTGGCGTCTAAGGCTAGATTTGGCATAGCCTTTTCTTCCGCACTACCAACAGTAAACACCTGCCATTCATACATACAATAGCCATAACCTTCGCTGGCTCTTTCTTTTAATTCAATTTTTACGTATCTTGCATCAACAGGAGTAAAATCATATTTAAATCTTCCTTTTTCCCCTGCTTTTTCTGTTGCAACCATTGTCCAGTCTTTTTTGTCGTCTGAAACATAGATATCATATTCCTTTGCCGCTGCTACTTCCCAATACAATACTACCTTATCAATCTCGTACTCTCTTCCTAAATCCATGCTCCATGCCTGATAATCTTCATATGCATTATCCGGATTATTTTTTACAAGTGGTGACTGATATTTTGTTTCAAGATTTCCATCTGTTAAAAAATCTAACTTATTATAATCATTTTTTGCTGATTCTTTTGATACCTCAACATTTCTATGAAAAGCTACATTTTTTCCAAGTGGCTGACCTTCATAAGCGGGTACATAAGTTTGTAATGTTGCAACCATTGTAGCTATGCTTAATAAATAAGCAATAAACTTTCTCATTTTTTCCTCCCTTCAATTTACTAAAGGCTGTCCTTTAGGGCAGAACATAAGACTTTACTACCTATGCCAACCTCTAAAAGACAGCCTCGTTCAATTACTATTTAAATCCATTAAATTATTAATGTTCTAAATTATTTAATGCTTAATTTTATAAATCAATTATTTTATCTTAAGCTTTTTCTTAAATGCCTTAACGGCTTTTTTATTACCTTTAAGTTTTGTCTTCTTAGACTTAATATTCTTTACAACTTTCTTACTGAAAGAATTCTTCTTAACTTTCTTAAGTTTCTTACCCTTGAAAGTAATAGTCTTAATCTTGTTATCGCTTGCAAAAGCCTTAGCACTAATTGTCTTAACCGCCTTTCCAATTACAACAGTCTTAAGTTTTGAACACTTCTTGAATGCGTTCTTTCCAATTGACTTAACTTTCTTACCGATTGTCACCTTGCTAAGTTTCTTACATCCTGAGAATGTATTACTGTTAATCTTAGTTACCTTGCTACCAATTGTAACTTTCTTAAGTCCCTTACATCCTGCAAATGCCTTGCCACCAATTGTTGTTACGTTCTTAAAGCTAATCTTGTTTAACTTAGTACACTTGCTAAATGCTGATGCACCAATTGTCTTGATTCCTGCTGCAAATGAAACTTTCTTAAGCTTCTTCATTGACATGAATGCCTTAGCACCAACTTCTGATACAGATAAACCATATCCCTTATAGCTTGTCTTATCAGGTACAGCTACTGTTGTTAATGTGTTCTTCTTAGAAGCAACAACACCAATAAGTTTTGCCTTACCCTGTTTAAGTGTATCAACTGAAGTTACCTGATAAATGTAATTTCCTGCTGTAAATACTTTTCCTACGTATACTCCGTATTTTGTACGAACCTGATTAGCTACCGATTTATCATTTTTAGGCTTGTCGACCTTACCAGGAGTTACATATCTGTTAGCTTCTTCAACCTTTTTCCATTCATCTGTACAGTCTTTAATCTTATCTTCATAATAATTATCGCCTGTCTTGTCTGTACCTAATGCGCTTGAAGTATCCTTTGTTGCTGGTTCCTTAACGATAGTCTTATCAGCACCATCTGTATCCATATCCGGCTGTTTAACATTATCTTCTGTATTTGGAATAATTAAACCATTATCATCTAATGGATATTTTTCCATTCCGTTTCCGCCATCTTTTGAGTAATCATAACTGTCTGGTAATGAAACAGATGTCTTGTTACGATAATATAATAATCTCTGGACAGCATATCCACCGCTCTTACCTGATACAGTTACTGAATCAGCACCTGTTGTAATACCAGGACATGTACCATTAATAATATTGTTAATACCTACATTTGGTCCTTCACCGTTTGCAATTTCTACGATACATGCATTTTCTATTAATACATCGTCCGCATTTGGTACTTCGATAGCATTATCTAAGAAGATTGATGCTCCATTAGTGTAAATAAATACATCGTATACGCCAAGACCTACTGCATAATGATGTTTTACATTATTTGAAACTTTGTATGCTGCATAACCCTTAACAGTGTTGTTATGTGACATCCACTCCTCCTGTTTCTGTGGATCATAACATTTTTCGTTCTGTAGGAAGTATGTCTTACCATATTCACCTCTCCAAAGTACATCATGCTTCTGGAAATGCTCAATAAATAATCCATAACCTGTTACATAATCACCATTTACAACTAAAGCACTATTGGCTGTATTCTCATACCAACCAGTGTTATCACCATGGTCAGCTCTCCAAATCCATGTTTCATCAATAATTGTATTGTTACTGTTAATTACGATACAATCTCCTGTTGTTCCAAGAGCTCCTGTACCACCAACTCTACAAATAACATCCTGTAATACACAAGGGTTATTTGAATGATCTACATTTGCACCTTCATAACCAAGTTCTAAAAGTGTATCTGTTTTCTTTCCGGCATCTAAAATTACACCTGCAATTTCAACACCACCAATATCATACTTTGTATATGATTTGTAATCACTGCTCCACTTCTTACCAGCAACTCTGATAAATGTATCCGTGTTCTTATCTGTTGAAGTAAATGTTGCCATACCTAAACCAAGTACGATTGTATTTTCATGTGTTACTTCAAGAGCCTTATCTAATTTGTAAATACCAGGCTGAAGAAGTAAGTTATAACCTTTTGCTAATGCATCATTAATTGTTGTTGAAGTATCCTTGTCAGGGTTTGCAATATAGAAGCTGTCTAAGCCTAATGAAACACCAGGTCCCATATTGTTTTCTGACCAAGAAACACCCTTTGTATCTTTTCTTACTGATGGTACAAATACCTTGTAGCTATCTGATGATTCATCAAAATATAAGAAAGGTTTTTCTCTTGTTGCATCTGTCTTATCTAATACTGTTGTACAGCCGTTTGTTTTCCAGTTTGAGAAACCATTGTTCTGTAATAAGTTACCACCTGCGTTAAAGTAATTACCACTGTTATCTTTTAAAGTTGTTCCGTCAACGTTTTCGCATCCCTGAATAACCTGATTCCAGTTAATACCATATACTGCACCATTATCAGCCTGCTTTGTTGTGAATTCGCAGTTTCTGTAGTAATACTGCTGCTGACACCATGAACCAACTGCATCGTGGAATTTTGTATCTGATATGTAACCACCGCTGGCCCAAGCTTTATCACCCCATGTCCACTGAAGTAATGTCTGTCTTTCTACATTAAGTCTTCTGGCTGGAGCTGCCTGTGATACTGCCCACTTAAATGAATCATTCCAGTAATCTGAACCATCTGATGTCTGAGCGATTGTAAAGTTTTCAACATCAACCCAGAAGTTACATGTTACGTTACCATTAGCTAAAGCTGCCGGTGTTTTAACGTTCTTAATTCTTACATCATATGGTGTCTTACCTAAACCAAGAATCTGTGTATAATATCCTACATTATAAGCATCTGCACTTGTATCTGTATAATCACCAGGTTTAAATGCGAATGCATAACGATTCTGACCGAACTGATCATAATGCTGGTAACCAAATATCTCATTTACCTTGTCTGAAATTGCATCTTTATCATCAGCATCATTGAATACATACATATTGTCACCGAACTGAGCAATTTCTAACGAATAAGGTTCTGACATTTCACCATTTACATTTCCGTTTACTGATTCTACCTTGTAGTAGTTTTTGTACTTAGAACTTGTATTTGGCTTTGTATCTGTGTAGCTTGTCTGATCAGCCTTTACAGTATCAATTAACTTATACTCAGCATAACGACCCTCTGCTCTGTAAATATTGTAAGAAGCTGCATTTGTTGCTACTTTCCAAGTAATTGTCTGAGCGCCTGTCTTGTCATCTCTCTTAATATCTGTAATATCTGTCTTAGCAGGTTTTGACATTGATAATGTAGTAGTATAAGCTACTTCACTGTCAGCATAAGTACTATAGCTTCCGGCATCTTTTGTGTTAGTTAATGTTCTAACCTTAAAGAAATATTGTTTTTGTGCTGTCAAATTATTAACAGTCATCTTGCTGTCTGTTGTTAAACCTGCTGATTTATAATTTCCATTTTCTGATGTAGCATAGAAAACTTCGAAACATGAATACATATGTTCCTTAGGTGTTGTCCATGAAACCTGAACGCTGTCACCTGCTACATTAGATAATGTTACTTTTCTAGCCTTCTTAGGTGAAGTTGCTGTGTACATATAAAACTTTTCTGCGTCACCAACCTTGTCGCCTAAATGGTATTTTGAGCTAACACCAAGTTTTGTATGTTCTTTGTTGTTATCATATTTGTCAGTATATGTTTCAACTGTAATGATTTTTTCATCAGCACTACTTGCAAATGAAATAGTTCCATCTTCGTTATGCTGAATTTCTACAGATTCCCAACCTGTTGGTGCGTAATCATCTTTTACATCCATTTTGTACTGGTAAATGATTTCGTCATCTGTAGCTCTCCATACAGTATTTCTTGACTTTGTTGCGAAATTAAATACATCATGTTCTTTGTCATCAATTCCGTAGTTTTTGTATGTTCCATAGTATGCAGAGAATTTAGCACTGTCATCCACACTGCTTGTTGTTGTAAATTTCTTTTCCACTAATATTGGATCATTCTCTTTTCCACTTACAGTAATAAGATTTCCATTTGCCTTGTTGACAAAGAAAACTTCTGCATGTGTTGTTGCTTCATCTGCACCATCAATTGCGTCTGTACTTGTTGCTGCTGATGCTGCAAGAACTGACTCGCTAAATGCCTGTGATGAAAAAAGCATTGTTAAAGCCAAAAGCATTGATAGTAAAGATTTGTACATCTTTTTCATCTTCATTTTCTTTCCTCCTCAATTAAACTCAAAAAAATTAATAAAACACTTTAATTTGTAAGGTTGGTCTTAAAACGTTTTTATTTTATATACTATATTTTAGCATTAATTATTTTTCATTCAATTCTCAGCTTTTATGAAAATGCTTTTTAGCATTTTTTACAACATTTTATTTTTTTTTTATTTACTTTTCCTAAATTTATATTAATATTTTATGCACTTTTCATATTCTTTCACATTCTTTCAAAATTTGACAAAAATGTTTTTATTTGTTTTTTTATTATTCTTTCCTACTTGTTCTTATTTGTGCCTTAATTTAATAAATATTACTAACTTTTTAGCCAGCAATATTTTTTCTTTCGTGCGAGTGTTCATCCATAGTGTAATGTTATTTCTATAATAAGAAATTCTAAAGGATTTTCTTATTATAGAAACAAAGAACTGCCGCCTCACGATTCTAAATCGTGAAAACGACAGTCCTCCGTCTCATTGTGTAATATATTACTTTAAAGGAACACACATCTTACTCTGATGCAATTCTAAAGTAAACCTAATTATTCTCTTGGCTCATCCGGCTCAAGTAAAGCTTTTTCGTAAGCTTCTAAAACGATACTCTGGATTGAATTGCGGGTAGCCGAGTTAATTGGATGAGCAATATCTCTATACTCTCCATCTGCTGCTTTACGTGAAGGCATTGCAATAAATAATCCTTTTTCACCTTCTACTACTTTAATATCATGTACTACAAATTCATCATCGATAGTTATAGACACTACAGCTTTCATTTTTCCTTCTTTAGTCATCTTTCTTACTCTAACGTCTGTTATGTTCATATGCTTGTCTTCCTTTCCTTGTAACCTACAAACTATATCTAAAATTACGTTCGTTTATAATTTTAATTTCATTTTCTTCTCCAAGATGATCTCCTGGATTAATTGTATTGTGACTTTCCACAATACAATTTTCTATCACAGCATTGTCTCCAATATATACATCATTTAGAATAACTGAATTTTTTATTGTGCAATTATTTCCTATGTATGCCTGTTTAAACACTACTGAATTCTCTACAGTACCATTAACAATACATCCGCTGGATATCAAACTATTCTTAACGTTTGAGCCCGAATTGTATTTTGCCGGTGGCATGTCTTCAACTTTTGAATAAACATCCGGATATTGTTTAAAGAAGAAATCCCTAACTTCCGGTTTTAAGAAATCCATATTTACGTTGTAGAATTTCTCTATGCTAGATAAATTATTCCAGTAAGAATCTAACTGATATGCATAAATCTTTTTAGATTCCTTATTTCTTATAATAATGTCATTAACAATATCATATCTGTCTTCTGCAACACACTCTTCTAACATCTGAATAAGCAATCTTCTTCTGATTACATAAATTCCTGTTGATACCAATGTACTTGTGCTATTAAGCGGTTTCTCAACAAAATCGATAATTCTTCCATTATTATATGTAGTAACCACACCATATGATGAAACATCTGCGTTACTACCCATATCTTTGCAAACTATTGTAATGTCTGCACCTGTTTCAATATGTCTCTTTAAAACATCATTGTAATCTAATTTGTAAATGCCATCTGCTGATGCCACAATTACATATGGTTCATGGCTTTTCTTAAGAAAGCCAATGTTTTGTGCGATTGCATCGGCTGTTCCTCTATACCAAAAACCATTGTCTGATGTAATTGATGGTGTAAATACATATAAACCACCCTGTTTTCTACCAAAGTCCCACCATTTTGATGAACTTAAATGTTCATTTAACGACCAGGCATTGTACTGTGTTAAAACAGCTACCTTCTGAATGTGGGAATTTGTCATATTACTTAATGCAAAATCAATTGCTCTATAACTTCCTGCTATAGGCATGGCGCCAATAGCTCGCTTTCTTGAAAGTTCCTTTAATTTGGTATTACTACCTCCTGCTAAAATTATTCCAACTGCTCTCATTTATTCTCACCTGCCTTAACTATATAGTCACCTGATGGGAGCTTTCCGTCAGGATAATCTGATGGTTCTGTTTTTCCTGAAATTGCAACATTCTTACCAATTGTTACACCGTCAGGAATAACTGAGCCTTCGCCTATTACTGTCAAATCACAATTGTATATCTTCTGACTTAATTTACTGTCAGCATATTCGCCAACACCAATTGTACAATTCTCTCCAACTTCAACATTTTCAGCTATAATACTGCCATAAATCTTAGTTCCCGGCTTTATTACGCTTCCCTGCATAATAATTGAATCGTGAATTTCTGCGTTTTCGCCAACCTCAACATTAGCACTTATTACTGAATTCTGTACATTACCTCTAATGTCGCAACCTTCACCTACAATACTTTTCTCAATCTCTGCATCTGCTGAAATATATTGTGGCGGAAGTGCATCATTCTTTGTGTAAATCTTCCAAAATTCCTCATATAAATTAAACTCAGGAACGATATCGATTAATTCCATATTAGCTTCCCAATATGATTTCAATGTTCCTACGTCCTTCCAGTATCCATTATATTCATAAGCGTAAATTGGTCTTCCGCTTCCATGAATGTATGGAATAATGTGCATACCAAAATCACAATTTGGCTGATCTTTTAACTTTAACAAAGCCTCTTTTAATACAGGCCAACTAAATATGTAAATTCCCATGGATGCCAGGTTACTCTTTGGATGTTCCGGCTTCTCCTGAAATTCTGTTATCTTATGATTATCATCTGTTACTACCACACCAAATCTACTTGCCTCTTCAATTGGAACCGGCATAGCTGCTATGGTTACATCCGCATTGTTCGCCTTGTGGTAATCAAGCATCACTTCATAATCCATCTTATAAATATGATCCCCTGATAAAATTAGCACATAGTCCGGATTATATGATTCCATATAATCTAAATTCTGGTAAATTGCGTTTGCTGTTCCTGTATACCATTCTGTATTTTCACTTTTTTCATATGGTGGAAGTACTGTTACACCGCCTATATTTCTGTCTAAATCCCATGGAATACCAATTCCAATATGAGCATTTAGTCTAAGTGGCTGGTACTGAGTAAGTACACCAACTGTATCCACACCTGAATTAATGCAATTGCTTAATGGAAAATCTATGATTTTGTATTTTCCTCCAAAGGCAACTGCAGGTTTTGCTACTTTCGCTGTTAGCACTCCTAAACGACTACCTTGGCCGCCGGCTAACAACATAGCTATCATTTCTTTTTTTACCATGTCCTTCACCTCGCTGCTTAAAAAAATTGTGTACTAAAAGTATAACATTAAATGTGACATATTAAAAGGGTAATAAGTATCTTTTGGTGCTTTTTTTTATTAGTTTTTTCGTTTTTTTGATGTTTTTTTCTTTTTTCTTTGTGCATTTTGTACATCATTCGACTATTTTTTTGTTGCATTTTGATTTTGTTAAATTTTTAGCAATTTTCTGCTATATATTTTTACCATATTGAACCTTTAAAATTTGTCATAAGAAGTGTATAATAATTAAGTATTTTAAGATGTAAAGGGAGCCTTTTTAAAATTTTTTTCTTCATATTAATATGCAATTTATTTTTATACATATTTATATGTTAATTTTATTAGGTTTTGCCTGTGCAAAAATTTATATATTTAATTTAGGAGAAGGATTATGTACAATTTAGATTTTAATACTCCTGCCAATTTACATTTTACAGGAATTGGTGGCATTAGCATGAGTGCTCTTGCAGAAATTATGATTTCACGAGGTTTTACAGTTACAGGATCAGATTCACATGAATCAAAAATCACTGATCATTTAGAATCTTTAGGAGCGAAGATTTTTTATAATCAGGTAGCTGGTAATATTTCATCTGATATAGACGTTTTAATTTATACTGCTGCTATTAAGCAGGACAACCCTGAGCTTGTTAAGGCAAAGGAACTTGGTATTCCACTTCTTACAAGAGCTGAGTTTTTAGGTCAAATTATGCTTAACTACCCTATGGCAATTGGAGTTTCAGGAACCCATGGAAAAACCACTACAACTTCAATGTTGTCACAGATTATGTTAGAAGGAAACACTGATCCAACTATATTAGTAGGTGGTATTATGCCTGCAATTCATGGAAACACACGTGTTGGGCATTCAGATAAATTAATTACAGAAGCTTGTGAATACACTAATAGTTTCTTATCATTTAAGCCAAATATGGCAATTATTTTGAACGTTGCCGCAGACCATCTTGATTTCTTTAAGGATTTAGATGACATTAGACACAGTTTCAGAAAATTTGCTGAACTTGTACCTAACGACGGTTTTCTTGTTATAAATAGTGATATTGACAACTTAGAATATTTTACTGACGGGCTAAAATGTAAGGTTATAACTGTAGGTTCAGATCCTGCAAAGAGTGATTACAGTGCTACAAATATTGAATTTGATCAGTTTGCTAAAGGTTCATACGACCTGGTTGTTAACGGTGAAAAGTCATTCCATGTAGCTTTAAATGTTACAGGAGAACACAATATTTACAACTCTCTTGCTGCTATTGCCGCTGCTCACGCAATGGGAATTAGTGACGAGAACATCAAGGCCGGTCTTACACAATACGGTGGAACTGACAGAAGATTCCAGTACAAGGGTAAAGTGGGCGATGTTACTATTATTGATGATTACGCACATCACCCAGATGAAATTACAGCAACTATCAAAACAGCTAAACACTATCCTCATAAGAAAATGTGGGTAGTTTTCCAGCCACATACATATTCAAGAACTAAGTCATTACTTCCTGAATTTGGAAAAGCATTAAAGGAAGCTGACGCTGTAGTTTTAGCAGATATTTATGCTGCAAGAGAAAAAGACACTTTAGGTGTTAGTTCTTTAGATGTAAAAAAAGAAATCGAAAAATACGGAACTGAGGTACATTACTACCCAAGTTTCAGTGAAATAGAAAATTTTTTACTAGAAAGTTGTTCACCTGGCGATTTGTTAATAACAATGGGTGCCGGAGATGTAGTTAAAATAGGGGAACATCTTTTAGGAAAATAACTTATTAACATCCCACAAAATTTTGTTGATAACTTTCTTCAAAATTTTGTGGTTTTTTTGTTCATAATTTTCGAGTAATTAACATTGGTTTGTTTTCCCCATAAAATAAGGTGTTCGACATTTTTCAGCATTTTTTCCGGCTGATGTATTAACATTATTAACATTATTAACATTGCCAAAAGTCCTTTAAAAATGGGGCATTCAAGCCTTTTGCAACATTGCATTTTTTATACTTTATGCTATACTCATTCCTGCACGCAGGAAATCCCCTGTATGTGTTTTTGAGAAAAAACAGTAATATTTTTGACGAATTTTCTGTTGAAATATTTTGGGACAGGCAGGAATTTTCCTGTACAAATTTTTTATATTTTTTTTGGAAAAAGAGGGACATAAAGATATGAGCAAGTTAATTTTTGACAGAGGTAATTTTACAGATTTTACTTCTATTTCGAATGTTTTTGTAGATGAATACATGCCAACTGCAAATGGTGAATTTGTAAAGATTTATTTATTACTTTTACGTCTTGTAAACACTGGATGCGAAGATCTTTCAATTCCAACTATTGCTGATACTTTTAATATACTTGAAAGCGACGTTGTTCGTGCTTTGAAATTCTGGTCAAGAGAGAATTTACTCTCACTATCACTTGACGAGGATGGTTCCATTAACGGAATCAAGCTTGAAGCACTTTCAACAAACAGATACATTGTTAGGGATTTAAACAATAAACTTGATACAAACACTGAAGTTTTAGCATCTGCTGCCGGAGAATCAGCTCCTATTGCAGTTCCTACAGCATCAGGAATTATCGTTCCTAACAAGAAGAAATATTCACCAAGAGAAGTTGAAGCTTTTTCAGACAATGAAGATTTCCAGCAGATTAAGTTCCTTGCTGAAACATATTTAGGCAAGTTACTAAGCCCTACAGAAATCGACAGCATTTTATACATACTTGATGGTTTACAGCTTAGTGCCGACTTTATCGAATACGTTATGGAATCTTGCATTTCATCAGGGCAGAAGTCCCTTTCATACATAGAAAAACAGATTGTTTTTTACTTTGAAAAAGACATTAGAACATTAAAGGAACTTAAGGATTACTTAAAATTACAGAAAGATATTTCAAAAAGCATTTACAAAGCTTTTGGTTTAGATGTTCCAGCTAGACCTATTAAACGTGAAATGTCTTACATAACAAAGTGGACTGATGAGTTAGATTTTTCTGATGAATTCATTATTGAAGCCTGCAACAGATCTGCTGCTCACGCAAGTACAAACAGCGGAAAGTTTTCTTATGCTGATTCAATTTTACTAAAATGGTCAGAAAAAAATGTAACATCAATGGCTGACATTGAAAAGTTGGACAAGGAACACAAAGAAGAATCACAGAAGATTTACAGTGCTAAGGCAAAAGTTGCTAAGAAAATCAGTCGTCCAAAAAATGTTAGAGCTATTGAAAGTAGAAATTATAATCATCAGGACTTCGAAAAGCAGCTTATTATGAACCGAAAAGAAATGGTTGCTAACATTTCTTCAAAAGAAAAATAGACAGCAATCAACATATACCCTATGAATGGAGTTTTTTATGGGATTAACAAGAGAACAGTTTGACATTATTTATAATAAGTATAATAATAGACGATTGGACAATAGTATTAAACAGGACAAGCGTCTCAAAGAGATTTATGAAAAGATTCCTCAGATTAAGGATTGTGACTTAAAAATCAGCTCTCTGGCAGTTAATGCTGCACGTAGTGCACTTAATGGGGATACATCTTTAAAAGACAATTTAAAAGAAGATATCGCCAATGTAAGCAATCAGAAGAAGGCTCTCCTTATGGCAAACGGTTATCAGAGTGATTATCTTGAGCCCATTTATGATTGTCCTATTTGTAAAGATACTGGTTTTGTGAACGGACAACCTTGTGAATGTCTTCAGAAGGAAGTTATAAAATCTCTTTACACAACCGAAGAATTAAATGATATACTACAAAAGGAAAATTTCAGCACATTTAATTTTGATTTATATTCAAATAATTTTGTAGATGAAGTAACAGGTGTTACTGCTCTTGATAACATTAAGGACGTTGTAACTTTCTGTAAAGAATTTGTAGATAATTTTGATAATATTGACAATAATAGTATTTTATTTTATGGTAGAGCAGGTTCGGGAAAAACTTTTCTCATTAACTGCATTGCAAATGAACTGATTAACAAGTCACATACAGTGCTATATTTAACAGCTGTATCTTTCTTTGATTTGTTGTCAAAAATTACTTTTAATCAAAAGGAATCATCTGCATTTGGACAAATTACAAAGCATGAGCTATTACAGTGCGATGTGCTTATAATTGATGATCTTGGAAGCGAAATGGCTAATTCTTTTACCAATTCAGCTTTGTTTGATTGTTTAAACTACAGACTTATACACCATAAATCAACAATTATATCAACCAATTTCTCATTGTCAGATCTTAATGAAGTTTATACTGACAGAACATTTTCGAGAATTCTTGGTAACTATAATACATTTAAGATTTTTGGTGATGATATAAGGATAAAAAAATTTATTAATTAACACTTTTTTACACATGGAGGAAAAATTAATGGCTATCGAAAAATTCATTGAATCAATTCCTGTTGGACCACTTGCGATTGTAGCTTTATCAGGAAGCAAAGCTTTAGGTGAAACTGTAGACGCATATATTTCTGACTGGAGAAGCGAGAGAATCGAAGCAAAGGAATCACCTATCACTTTCAAAGGATATGTAAAAGACTCATATCTTCTTGATGTAGACACACCACGTTTTGGTACAGGTGAAGCCAAATGTACATTAAGAGATACTGTTAGAGGTACAGACCTTTACATTATCGATGATGTAACAAATTACAGCGTAGAATACACTGTTTGTGGTCACAAGAACCATATGTCACCTGATGACCACTATGCTGACATTAAGCGTGTTATTGCTGCCGCTGCCGGTAAAGCAAAGAAGATTACAGTTATTATGCCTTTCTTATATGAAAGCAGACAGCATAGACGTTCTTCTAGAGAATCTATGGACTGTGCAGTAATGCTTCAGGAATTAGTAAGCATGGGTGTTGACAACATCTTAACATTTGATGCTCACGATCCTAGAGTAAACAACGCAATTCCTATTAGCGGATTTGAATCAATTATGCCAACATATCAGTACATTAAGAACCTTTTAAGAAATGTTGATGACCTTATTATTGATGATGATCACCTTATGGTAATCAGCCCTGATGAAGGTGCAATGAGCAGAGTAGTTTATTTTGCAAACGCTCTTGGAATCAATATGGGTATGTTCTACAAACGTCGTGACTTTACACAGGTTGTAGACGGAAGAAACCCAATCGTTGCTCATGAATACTTAGGTGAATCTGTTGAAGGTAAAGACGTGTTAATTATTGACGATATGATTTCTTCAGGTGATAGTATGCTTGACGTTGCAAGACAGCTTAAGAAACGTAAAGCTAAGAGAGTTTTCGTTGCTTCAACATTTGGTTTATTTACAAATGGTCTTGAAAGATTTGACGAAGCTTACGCTGATGGAACAATTTATCGTATTATGACAACAAACTGCATTTACCAGACACCTGAACTTCTTTCAAGAGAATGGTACATTAACGTAGACGTTGCTAAATACACAGCATACTTCATCGACAGATTAAACCACGATTCTTCTATTAGTGATTTACTAAATCCATACAAGAAGATTGAAAAATGCGTTGAAGCATATAAAAACAGATAATAATTTCTAACAATTGTGTTATGTATTTATGTTATTCAAACATTTATGTAATCATTATTGTTGAAACTAATTTGAGATAAAGTAAAAAGGCTATGGGTTTATAGTATCAAATCTATAAAACCCGTAGCCTTTTTATTATTTTATTATAGCTAATTTTATTTTTTTAATTGTATTTTTACTTACGCCTTTGCTCGTGCTTTTGCCTGCGTCTTTACTTATATATCTACAGTTTTATGAAATTATGCTTAATTCCTAATTTATCTGCCATAACTTTTTCTCTTGTATGACATGAGAACAAAATTACCTGTTCCATATTCTCGCCCATAAACTTTAATGTGTTTCCCATTCTCTTGTTGTCATACATTACAAAAGCATCATCAAGTAAAATTGGTTTGTAGTCTTTTTCAAATATTATATCTGCTGCTGCCAAACGCAATGCCATATATATTTGTTCTACTGTTCCCTTGCTTAACTTAGAAGCCGGTAGCAATGCTTTTTTGCTATTAACTAAAATATTCAATCTTTCATCAATTGACAAATTATCATATTTACCATTTGTTATCTGCGACATATAGTAGGAAGCTCTCTCGTTTAAACGCTTGCCAAAACTATTTCGTATTTCATTAGCAATATCCTCAATGTTTTCCTTTGCATCTTCTATTGCCTGAATTTCAATTTTGGCTTTTTTAATATTATCAAGTCTCTCTGTTAGTTCATCCAACTGTCTTTCGCATTGAATATCCTGTTCTTTTTTCTGCTCTAGTGCCCAACGCGCCTTTGATATAACCTCATTAAGTTCACGTTCCTGCTCTTCAATGTCTTTAATTTCATTGCTGTAATCTGCTGAGTCTATGGAACGATCTTCTTCCTGCTTAATCATAAGCTTTGTATTTTTCAAAAGTTCTTTCTTGCTTTCTAACTGACGCTGTGTGTAAAGTTCTTCATGTTTTGCAGCTTCCAATTTATCCAAAGCTAATTTCAGTTCCTTGATTGCCTCTAACTTACGCTTTTTCTTCTTTTTATTAAAACAATATCTTATGATTGCCAAGATTGTACAAATAAAAGCTCCTACAAAGCAGCCAATTGGTCTAATCCAAAATTCTGTAACTGTTAAGAAATTCAAATTTCCAAGTATCAGCCCTACACCTGTACCTACAAATGCCAATGCTAAAATAATAAATGCAACCGGCATACTACTACGTGTATGTACTTTTTCAGACAGCATTTCCATTGTTTCATGGCCGTCTATACCTTTTTCCATAAGTTGACTTGTAAGTTCAGCTTTATGTGCTTTTATTTTTTCAAGTATTTCATTTGTCTTATCAACCTCAGATGTGTATGTCATAACATCCTGATACAGCTTATCTTTTCTGGCATTTTGTCTTGCGAGTTCTTCAAGTCTTTGCTTGTCTAATGCTGAAAGTTCTTCCTTTCTTGAAGATAACCTTAAAACTGAATCTTTTTTCTGCTCAATTGATGCAATAATTGCATGCTGCTCTCTTTCAGAGACCTCCAGTTGTTCCTTAACAGTGTATATGCAACGTTCCACATCATATTCCTCACCGATTCGGTTATCAGTTGCAATCTTTTTCTTCTGTGCATCCAAATCCGTAAAGGCTTCTTTAATATCTATTTCCATAGACTTAGTGGTGCCTAAGTTTGCCGCATAGTTTTTTAAAATATTTTCTAATTCCTTGTCCGTTACGCTTCCCAACTGGCTAATACTTATTGTATTGTAGTAACAACTTTCATCTAACCCTGTAAATAGTTTGTCAATTTCATCTTGTGTAAGTTCACGACCTAAATCCTCATTTATCACCTTAAATGATTTATTCTGTCTGTTGAAATTTCTTTCGATTCGATAATCAACACCATTGCTTTCGATTCTCATCATCCCTTGGTAATTAGATGGGTTGTCCCAAGGCTCATACTTACTGTACGTATCCTTACTGCTAGCTTTTCCCCTTTGCTTCTCTAATCCAAAAAGCATGCCTCTAATAAATGTATGAAACGTAGTCTTACCGGCCTCGTTTTCACCATATATAATATTTAATCCCGGCTCCAAAGACATGGACTTATGATTAAATTTTCCGAAATTAGTTAATTGTAAATCCTTAATAATCATTGTCTGTCCTCCATTGCATCTATTAAAGCCTTTGCACCATAATATAAAGTTTTTCGATCTAATTCGCTTAAATTTCCTTTGTCCAAATATCTTTTAATAAACATTCCCAATATATTATCATGATTATCTTCATATAATTCCTGAAAATCAAAATCCGGTACGGTTTCATCTACAATCTGAACTATATTTCCAACGCTCTCAATTTCTTTTTCATTTATTTCAAAATCGGGGTCTCTGTAACCTGAAAAGAAAATCTTAAACATATTATCTTTTCCATTTTCTTCAATCATATCCGTAAGTCTGTGTCTAATTTCCATATTAGTAGCTGTTGTAGTTACCTGAAAATCAATTTCCTTATATATACGTTTTGCAAAAGGAACAAACTCTAACTCAAGACTATTCTTTGTCACTTCTCCGTATATATATCCTCTCTCACCCATGTCATTCATGTCAATTGGTTCAAGGGAACCACAATAAGCCATACGGTTTTTCTCGTCCATTTCCGGCTTATGTATATGACCTAACGCTACATAATCAAAACCTGACATTGCAAGTTTCTTTTTACTAATAGGTATGTGTTTTTCATCGCCACCATGTGCTACTAAAATATTAATTTTATCAATATCTTCTACAATAATGTGGTCATATAAATTTTCCTGGATTTCTGTTTCATGGTAGCTTAAACCATAAACACATGTATTAAGTTCCGGAATATCAACCTTGGTAATGTTTTTATCATCTATAAAGATTACATTTTCACTCCATTTAAAACCATCATAAAAAGATCCCTTCTTTATGGCATCGTGATTTCCTGCACATATTACAATCTTTGTATCAGGAATTGTTGACAGAAGGTAATCTACCTCTCTCACTTCTCTTAGCAGTGGTTGTCTATGAAACATATCGCCTGCAATAATAAGCAAATCCACTGGCTGCATCTTTATTTTCTTTATTAATCTTTCAAAGGATTCCCAAATTTCGTCTCCTCTTTTTGCCGCCCATTCTTTCTTATTTTCAGGATGTGCGCCTAAATGTATATCACCTGTATGAATAAATTTCATATAGCCTCCCAAACTGCTGTTAATTTATAGTCTAACCCAATTTTCAGTATATCATTAAAGATATTGGTGGTCAAATATTCAACTGCTTTCTAATAATATTCCAATACTTTCTTAATATTTTACCAACTTTTTTACTAACTTTCTACTTTATGTTAAATTATGCAAACGGCTAATTTGTAAGATATTTCTTTGTCCATCATTTGATGTAAGAATTTCCCATTCAGTTGCATTACCAAAGCCTTCTTTACTTTGTGTATTATAAAGAGTATATGTATTAAATTCCTTTTCACTACCTAAGTCAATTTGAATCCAATGTTTAACACCATTTAATTTATACTGACCCTTAGTAACGTTTGAACTTGTAGCACACCACTTTGTGCCAAGCTTACCGTCTATAAGCATTGATGCATTTTCTGAATCATTGGTAAATCCTGAACAATCAAAAACTTTTGCTCCAAGACATAAGTTTGTGTCATCGTTAATAACATTACTCAACTTAGCGGCTGTCTTGTTTCCGTGGATTTTTTCCCCAACCATTGGATATTCAGAGTTTGCAATCCCCTCTATATTCTCTGTTAACCAGTTGTCTTCGTAATCACCAAATCCTTTAAATGTCCATGTTCCCGCTTTTAATTCTTCAACATATTTCTTTCTTAAGGACTCAATGCAGTCATATCCTGTAATATCTTTTACCACTTTATTAAATGGTGTTGTTACATTATAAGGATCATCTGTATAAGTACTTCCTGTATTGTTATCCTTGATTAATTTATTAATGCTATCAATTAATCCTAACTTCAATGTTCCGTCTGCATTTTTTCTTGTTGGATATTTTGAATCCATATAGGCAAAGAACCATTTATTATTTCTGTACTGTTGGTAACCCCAATCCTGTAATGAAGTATCTGTTGCCTCATATATCTGAACATATTTAGGATTTGACCAGTGGAAGTATCTGAACCCACCATAGTTTGCCATGTTTTCAGTCCACCAGGCAACATCATCACCGTAATTTAATTTTCCACTGTACTGCTGAACAGAGTGAGTGATTTCATGTGAGAAAAATCCAATATCTGTTGGGTGACTGTTTGCATATGCTGTAGATACACAAACTGTAGTTCCCTGGCAATACGCTACTCCATCATAATTGTTATCAGCCTTAAATGTAATTGTTGTTGGTTCTGTGCCGTTACCCCATCTTTGATATAAACGTGGGTAACTATTGTAGAATAATCTTGTAAGTTCCTCTAAATATCCATCTACAGTAACATCTTTCCAATCTCCTGTAAATAAAATATCATATTTGCTTGGACTAACAGTTGCACCTTTCATGGAAATTTCTGAAATCTGGCATCCACTTCCATAAATAGCTTGTACATCTAATTTGTAATACTGGTATGTTCCAACTTTTTTGCCTTTAACAATTAATTTATTTTTTAGCTTGCCTTTTTTCTTAATAGAAATATTTTTCTTTCCGGCAACAATTTTCCATTTAACTTTTTTCTTTGCTTTCTTTAATTTTACTGTTTTTTTATTTCCTATCATAACAGTAATATTTTTTTTAAGTCTCCTATTTTTCACTTTTAGGTATTATTTTTTCATTTCAAATTAATGGATTTTGCAACTAATTTTCCTATTACACAAAAAAATCCGAAAGTTTCACCATGATATACACATATATTATGTATATGTCCTCGATTCTTTCGGATTTTACAAATAAACTTGCATTATTAGATTAATTTATTTTAGTTTCTCTTCTATACCATTTTTTGTTTGCAAAAATTGTCGTTCCCATGTATCAATTATGCTATTGCATTCATCCATTTTTTCATTTAGCAATTCTTTCAATTGTTTATCTAATGCTGAAAGCATAGCTGTGTAATTAGTCACGTCTTCCCTCATCTTTGTGATTCGTTCTTCAAGATTTGCTATTTCCATTTGCTTTCTGCTATTTTCTTTCATTAGTTTACTGTTGGTTTCTTTTAACTCATCCATCATTTTCTGAACTACAGATTTTTCGGTGGCGTCTCTATTATCTAGTTTTTTCTGTAACTCCTGAATTTTCTGATTTTGTTTTTGAATCTGCAAAATTAATTCTTTGCTTCTTTCCTGTTCTTCTTTAACACTATTTCGTTCTTCTTCAATTCGTCTTGCCTGCTCATTTTCCATATTTTGCATATAATCATTTACTTCTTTTTTGTTGTATCCCCGCCATACGCTTGTAAATCTGTGTTTATTTTCCAAGTCTTTTCTTAAATTTTCGATTGTTGTTTTTCCTTCATTATCCATTACACTACCTCCAATCTGTCCTTGCTATTAAATCCCAGTTTTGTTGCATAGCCACTTGGTAGTTCAAGAACACTTTTGCTGCCTTTGACTTTTTTACAACAAATACCTGTGGGAACTTCAGGGTCAATTTTTATGATTTCGTTGTTCTTATTTAGATATATCACATCAATTGGTGTTTTCATAAAAAACATATGAATTTGCGAACATGGTTTTATAAGAAGTCCACCCATGTTTTCAATTTGTTTCGGGCTTTTTCCCATTAATCCCATAAACCTTGTCCAAAAATTATTTGCTATTTTTATGTTTGTGATTTTCCTTTTCTCAATATATACTGCCGCTTCTTTCATAACTTTCTTCTTTCATAACTTCCTTCTTTCACAACGTGTTTCTTTCATATGCCACTACAGCATCCCAATTATCAATTGTTACCTTATTGCCATATCATCTGCACCGTTCATTGTTATCTTATTACTGAATCATCTATACTTGTCCCTTATTACCTTACAGCCGCGTCACCTGTAACCTGCCTCTTATTATGTTAATGCTACATTATCTATAATCTATCTTATTAACTAACTGCTACATAAACTTTTATTTTCCAAACATTTCCATTATATTAAGAGCTGCCGGACCTAAAAGTACGATAAAAATTACCGGGAATATAAATAATACCATTGGTATCAGCATTGTAACCGGCGCTTTTAGAGCTTTTTCTTCCGCTCTCATTTTTCTATCTTTTCGCAGATTTTCTGCCTGTACTTTTAACACTGATTTAATGGAGATTCCCAATTGGTCTGCCTGTACTAAGGCTGTTAAAAAGCTTGTTAATTCTTTAACATCACATCTTTTTGCCAAGCCTTCGTAAGCTTCTTTTTTACTCATTCCTCGCTGGATGTCTCTTGTTGCCTGCATAAGATCAGTCATTAATTCTGACTTATCTTTCTCATAAAGACGAATTAATGCTGAATCAAATCCTAAACCTGCCTCAACGCTTACAACGAGTAAGTCCATTATATCAGGTAACTGCTGACGTAATAGCTCTTTTCGTTTCTTCGCCTTTGCCTTCAGCCACTCTCCCGGCAGTATAATTGCAACCAAACCTACCACTGCCATAGCAAGAATCAGATATGCCATTCCCAGATTCAAAATTTTGCAGACAATCAATGCAACAAGCATTAATATTGCAGATAAACCAATCTTTAGCATAGAAAACTGTTCCACAGATAACTCTGTTCCTGTCATTTCAAGCATACCTTCTATAACCGAAGTTTTTTTGTTGGTTTTTTCTCTCTTTTTTTTGTTTTTCCCAGCCTTTTCCTTTTTGCTACTCTTTAAATATTGTTTGTATCTCTCTTTAATGCTTTTCTTTTCCTGATTAGGCTGTTTTTTTCTCGGTGTATCACCAACATTTTTTACACTTTCGATACGCTTACGTTTCCAGTTGTTTTTTAAACCTAAATTATAAGAAATAATAAGCACTAAGAAAAATATAACAACAGAGCACATAATTGTTAATAATATAACCATAGTGCCACTCCTTTTTAATTTCTACCATTAAATCTTTAGTATTTAACATCTAATCTTTGATATCTAATAGTTTGCATTTAATATTTAATGGTTACCACTTTCTTAATTACCGCAAATCCTATGCACTCCCAGACAAATCCAAAGGCAAGCATCGCTCTTCCTGCTGATGTTTCAAACAATTGTGATGCATACTCCCTATTAATTGCAGCCATCATGCCGAGTAATAGAAACGGTAAAGCACCTACTATAAAACCTGACATTCGCCCACTGGCTGTTCTTGTTTTGATTTCTTTTCGTAAACTAATACGGCTTTGTATTGTTCCTGATATTTTTTCCAAAACTTCTGCCAGATTTCCGCCAACTTTTCGTTGAATAATAATTGCGGTACATAACATATCCAGATCATCGCTATCTGTTCTCTCCACCATGCGATTCATACTTTCTTCCAAAGTCATTCCACGTTGAGTTTCCTTAAAAACTCTACCAAACTCTTCCGAAATTGGTGCTTCCATATCTGTTGCAATATTACTCATTGCCGATTGAAAAGAATGTCCTGCCTTTAAGGCGTTTGACAAAACTCCAATAGCTTCAATTAGCTGTCCTTCTAATCTATTTTTTCGTTTTTTCTTTTTTCCACGTACATAAATCATTGGAAAAAAAGCTATCAGAGCAACCAATGCAATGCATATAACACTCGATACCCCAACTATTACCAAAATAATAGGAACCATTATTGATGCTGAAATCCATATAACGATAAATTGTTGTACCGGAATTTGAATTCCTACATTATATAGTTCATTTTCAATTTGTGCCAATTCTTTTCTTGTTTTAAATCCTGTATTTTTTTTAACTTTCAGTCTCTTTTTCTTTGTTGTTGTTTTTTTACGTTCTTCCTTTTCTTCTAATACAAAATCCTTAATTCTTTCTTCAACTTTTAATTTATCCTTTGCAATGCCATGTAGAATAATAGTAAAAATACAAAAGAAAAATACCATGGCACATACTATAATTAATATTACTAACATTATTTTCCCTTCTTTTTACTCCTTAAAAAACCATCTGTTATCCATATCAACGCCGTTGGTTTTTACCTTCTCACAGCACTTTGGAACAACCCCGGTGCTTTCAAAATGTCCGACAAATTTATTATTTTTGTCCATGCCATCTACTACATACTTAAAAATTTCCTGAGTTGTAATAATGTCACCTTCCATACCGGTTATTTCGCATATACTTGTGATTTTACGGCTTCCATCTCTAAGACGCGCCTGCTGAACAACCAAATCCAATGCTCCTGCACACTGCTGTCTGATGGCTGTAACCGGAAGATCCATACCTGCCATCATTACCATTGTTTCAATACGTGCCAATGCATCTCTTGCCGAGTTAGCATGTGCTGTAGTTAAGGAACCGTCATGCCCTGTGTTCATTGCCTGAAGCATATCAAGTGTTTCACCACCACGAACCTCACCAACAACTATTCGGTCAGGTCTCATACGAAGTGCGTTTTTTACTAAATCACGAATTGTTATTGCTCCTGTCCCTTCTAAATTGGCAGGTCTGCTTTCCAAAGAAACTACATGATCCTGCATCAATTTAAGTTCCGCAGCATCCTCTATTGTAACAATTCTTTCATCATGAGGTATGAAGGCTGACAACACATTAAGCAATGTTGTTTTTCCTGAACCTGTACCTCCCGATACTAATATATTTAATTTTCCTCTGACACCTGCCTCCAGAAAGCCTGCCATTTCCGGTGATAACGATCCGAACTTCATCAGATTCTCGATGGTAAGAGGAGTATCTGAGAATTTACGAATTGTTATGGTCGAACCACAAAGTGCCAAAGGAGGAATTATCGCATTTACACGAGAGCCATCTTTTAATCTGGCATCAACCATAGGGTTAGAATCATCGATTCTTCGTCCTAATGGTGTTACTATTCTGTCAATTATTCTTCTAACATGTTCTTCATCCTGAAATTTCACATCTGAAAGAACAAGTTTTCCCTTTCTTTCTACATATATCTGATTAGGTCCATTTACCATAATTTCGCTTACGGTACTGTCATTAATCAATTCTTCTAAGGGACCTAACCCTGTAATTTCATTTTGAATTGACTTAGAAATATAAGTTCTGTCATTTCTTCCAATTTCAGGATAATTCTCTGTAAGATATTCATTTATTAAAGACTCCACATCTTTTTCAGTAACATTATCAAGCTTTGCCAACATTGATGCTACTTCTCTGTGAGTTTCTTCAATTACTTTTGCATAGTCATTTCTTGTGTTTTTTGTAGTTTGCTGTTCATTAAAAAGATTTCCTAATTCACTGTTATTTTCTCTTTCGGGAATCTTAGTTACCACTTCTTCTGTTTTTTCTTTATTTTCAGAGCTGCTTTTTTTCTCCATTCTCTCCATTAGATTCATATAGCAACCTCCTAAATTTCATCCCTGTTTACAAAACGAATTATTTCCTTACCTACTTTTGATTTTGGACTGGCAATTACAATAGGAACTCCCCTATTTATACTTGCTATTGTTGTTTTTGGGTCACTTGAAATTACCAACTCAATATCTTCGTCTAAAGTTGACTCCACGTCTTTTTTCTTAACATAGGAATCACCATCTTTGTTTAAAATAAATTTTACTTTTTTTGATAATTCAAGTGTATTTAATACATTCATACAGTTTTTCGTGTTTTTCAAAGTTGAAATTTCAGGTGTTATAATAAAATAAACAGTGTCTGACAATTCCAACGCCTGAAGCACACAGTCATCTAATGTTGGTCCCAAATCAAATATTATGTAGTCATAAGAGTCTTTTACCGCATCTATAATTGCATTCACATGTGTAGGTTTTACCAATTCTGCAAATTCCGGAGACTGAGGTGCTAACAAAACGCGTACGCCTGAAGAATGTGTATATAAATAGCTGTTTACCGTTGCCAGACTATAGTCATTCTCAGCCACTAAATCTGAAATGGTATCATACACTGGTATATCCATAAAAACGCCTACATCTCCAAACTGTAAATCTAAATCAATCAATAAAACTTTCTTGCCTTTCTTCTGTAACGCTACAGCCATATTAACCGAAACTGTAGTTTTTCCTGCCCCACCTTTTGTACCAAAAACCGATAAAATTTTTGAGTCATATTTCTGTTCTCCGGCATCTGTGCCACGACTTCTGTTTTTTGCAATTTCAGAAATTATTTCTTCCTGTATCTGACTTTGCTCCATGTCTGTTGTCAGCACTTTTCCAATTCCACAGCTCATTGCCTCTGTAAGTATTTCTATATCACGTGTTCCTGTAAGAAGAATCATAACCAGATTCTTCTTTGACATATAAATTCTTTCAAGCAATTTTGTATCTTCGCTTGTTAAAACATCTGTCACTATTACAAGAGCATCAACAGAAGTATTCATTACCTTTCCAACACCCTTTGAGTCAAGTAAAACAGTTCCCATATATTTAAAGCTATCATTGTCCAGAAGTTCTTCTGCTTTTTTTTCATTTTCCATAGATGCCATTGCAAGTATTTTATAATGCTTCATGTTATACCTTCTTTTTATCCTAATATTATGTAAATTGCTACTTAGTATTGTCTGTCTTCTCTCTTAATGTAATGTTAAAACTACTTAGCCCCGACATTACAAGACATTGTTTTGGTTTTAAAAGTAATGTTATGTTTGTGTTTACATTTCCGGCTCCTGCTGCTGTCACTTCACCAATCTTCAAAATCTTTATAGCAGAAAGAGCTACAATCTTCTTATTATTTTTTGAATTAGTTGGAGTTGTAATAATATCAATTAAATCTCCCTCTGATAAATACCCTGCTACATCCTGTTGCAAATCAACTGCAATGGTCATTGCTCTCATACCTTTTGGAATCTGATATGATAAGCTGTTTCCAGAGTCACCTTTTTTGTATATTTTATTATTTAAAATCTGTTCTCCAGATGCAATTTCTCTTTCAGTTATTTTTCCAATTACATCTTTTAGATTATGGGCGGCATTACTATGTGATGAACCTGCCGGCACAGATATTAATTGCACCATATTGCTTTTAATTTCTGTATATCCTTTAATATCTTTAACGGCAACTACCACCTGTTCAGTTTCCTGCACCTGTGTTTCTGCCACCTGTTCTTGCTTTTTTTCATATCCGCTAAAAAAACTATATAAAAGAACGCCACAAACGGCTGCCGATATTAATGCTATAACGTATATTTTCTTCATGTGAGCTCCTTCTTAAATTGATGTTACGCTAGTTGATGTTGCCTTATAATATTTTCCAAAAAATGTTTGAGCAACGAAAGTTAAATTCTTCACCGGGTATTCCACCGTCACATTGATTTTGTCGCTGTCAACGCTAACTGAAATGGTAGCTCCCTCGCCTCCGTTCCATAAATCTTCCTTTGCTCTTGTTTCAACCTTTTTGATCAATTGATTCATAGTTGATTCATCATAATCTGAAATATAAAGTGAAGCATACCTTGCTCCTGCATAAGATGCGTTCTCTACTCTGTATTGATTAGAATATATCCACCCAAAATCAATTACTCCACAAAGTAAAGTTAGTAACAGTGGTAAAACAAGGGCAAACTCTACAATTGACTGACCTTTTTCACTTTTTTTTAATTTACCAAACAATGGAATGCCTCCTTTCCTGACAGTGTATCCACAATGAAAAAGACAGAGCATTTTTTCGAACCTGCTCTGTCTTTTTTATAAATATGAAATTGTTATTTTGTTTAATCTTAGTGTCCACCACCAGCTGCTGCTGTTGTTGCTTTATTTAATTCATCTTTAGCACCATTGAATGTATCCTTGATTCCACCACCTAATGCTGTAACAGCTACAATAACAACTACTGCAATTAAAGCAATAATTAATGCATACTCTACCATACCCTGTCCACTCTCATCTTTAAAAAATTTCTTTAACATAATTTACTCCTCCTATGGATAATATTTTAAATTCTATATTCTCTCAACAGTTTATTCTGTTGTATCGAACCTATTAACAAAAGTTCATTACGGTTACCATCGCCACTGCAATGAATGGCCCCATTGGAATCATCTCATGTATAACCAACTTAAATGTCATATTGGATTGAACCACTGTATATGCCAATACACAAATTCCCATAAGTACTATGGTATATAATAAATTAGTAATTCCTAAACAAAATCCAACTGCTGCTGCCAGCTTAATATCTCCGGCTCCTACATTCTTAGCCAACAATGCCGGGAATGAAAAAATTGCAAATCCGGCAACTAATCCTAACAATGAAGAAACTAATGAAAATTCAGGAAAACCTTCTATTCCTAAAACATAGGGTATACTAAAAGCTACCTTAATAGCCAAAATTGCAAGTATTAAATCATTGGGGATAATTCTGTGATGCAGGTCTGTCACAGCGATCACTTCGCAAATCATTAATAATATGAAACTGTATATTATGGTATACAAAGAATTCTGTTTCCACATAATAGCAGCTCCTACCAATGCCATTATTATATGTAAAATAATCCTTTCGTTTCTACACTGGCTGTACACGATATTCCTGTTTAACAAAAGTCTCTGCTCAATAAAATCACAAGCAATCTTAAGAGCTGTTCCAATCAATGCACCGGCAATTAATTTGATTGCCAGCATTTCTTACCTCCTTTGTCTTTTCGTATCTTTGTCATTTCTAAAGTATAGCATAACTGATTCTTGTTTTCTATTGCTTTGTTCCCAAGTGGAGATTTTTGTTCTGAACGTATGTTTTGTAACGTTTTTACTTCTAGTAGACTTATTTAGCAGAATTTTTATACATTATAACCAACATATCGTCACCCATTGTAAAAATTAGGATTTACATCTTTCGTTCTATAAATTATTTTTTCTTTTGCTTATTAAAGATTACTCATTAACATAATATTTCTATATTATTAGTTTTTCCATAAAGCAACTAAACATATTTTGAAAAACATAATAATATTAGGTTGACATTACTTTTTCAAAATTGCATAATTAAGAAAAGAATGTCATTTCGTACTTTGTTATATCAAAATGGATGTTTAATTGTTGTACTTTTTGTGCTTAGACGTTTAGAAAGGGATATAATATGATGAAATGGACGAAACATATAAAAGACGAAAGTGGAGCATCCGCAATTATTGTTGCGTTGATGCTCGTTGTTTTATTAGGCGCTGCTGCACTTGCTATGGATCTTGGTTCAGCCTACTCCACCGGTGCTAAAGTGCAAAATACATGTGATGCTGCTGCACTTGCCGCAGCCAAGGAATTACCAAACCGCTGTTCAACAGAATCAGTGGCAAAACAATTTGTAAAGGAAAACGGTATTAATCCTAAATATGCCAAGATTACCATTAACGATTCTTCTTCCCGAGTGGAAGTCAGCATAAACAAAAAAGTTAATACCGGATTCGCCAAAATTCTTGGTATTAATACTGTTACTGTACAAAAGAGAGCAATTGCAAGCAAGGAAACCGTTCCTGTTGTGGAAACCCACAAAAAACTTAACAATATTTTTAATTATCTTCTTTTTCAGGGCAGTACAGACGATATGGTTTTCAATTCAGGCGGTATGGGTATTTACGGTCAGGTTCATGGAAATGGTAACATAATAATTAACGCAGCCCTATGTGCCTTAGGCGGTATATCTGAATCTGGTAATAATTTATATGCTACAAGCAGTTTTCCGGTTGTTAAGAAAAACGAGTCAACAGGGGAGTTTGAAGAAGTTGGTACAGCTAAAATTCAATGGTGGCCATACAAAATACAAATTCAATCAAACGATGGTTCTATTATTGATGATATTACAAATTCTGAATATTACATCAAAGAAGAAAAAGAACTTACTATGCCTGATTTTATAATTGATAATGTTGATGCTTTGATTCCGTCACAGCGACCAACCTTAACCAGTTTTTCCGGTTGGGATACTATTAGCAGCGATATTAATTCTGCTTCTTCTAACAATGCACACTTTACCGGTAAATCAGGAACTTTAACAAAGAGTTTTTCTCATATAATTTATGCCGATGGTGATTTAGAAATTAATTCACGAACCAATGATATTGTTATTAATGGAGATATTTATGTAGATGGCAATTTAAAACTTTCAGCTTATGGATGCAAGTTGACCATAAATGGTAATTTATATGTAAGTGGGAATACAACTTTTTCAACTAATGACGATATAACAGTCAATGGCAACATATACTGTTGTGGTGATATTAATTCAGATGGTGGTTCCATTGGTTCCATAAATTGCGACTATGTATACTGCAACAACTTTATCCCTGGTGGAAAAGCCGATATTTCAGGCGTGTTGGTTGCAGAAAACAAAATTAAATTTACATCATCATCTAACAGCGTAAGCGGTTCTCTTGCTGTGGTCAGTAAAAACGGCGACATTGATCTGACTGCCGGTTCTCAGGAGTTTAACGGTATTGTTTATGCTCCAAAAGGAACTATTTCTCTTGGTGGCGTTACAACTGTACATGGAAATCTGATTGCAAATAAGTTAAATCTTACATCTGCAATACAAATCTATCCACTTACAAATTCCATAATTGATGATTTGTATGACACGGTTTTAAAAGATTCAACTACAGAAACTACTACTTCAACGTCAACTTCCGTAAAGCTTGTAGAATAAACTACAATTTCGACGGTACTTTCTATTACATAAAAAAATCTGCTTAGCTTAAAACTACTAAGCAGATTTTTCTTTGTATTTTTGCATCCTTTATTTTATTCCGAATATAAGTTTAATTAAATTCCAAAAAAAATGACTGTTGTATGGTTCAAAAAACATATTCCCTAGCTCCTCTCTTATTCCCGTACGTCTTTCTCCCTTATAGTATACTTTGCAAAAAAGTTTTACAAGTGTCGTTTTTTTTGGCGAGCACGCTTTTTTTATAAAAACATATTTATTTTTAGTTCATTTTAAACTTCAATTTTTGTTATAAACATACAATCTTTCCACTCTGTTTCGATTGTTCCGTCATACTTTTCCAGTATTCTATGAACATTTTTCATGCCATAGCCATGATTTTCTTTGTCCTTCTTGGTAGAAATTCCTTCCTCATAATCTCTTTTTGGAGAGCTATTTTTTATCGTAATGTAAAGTCTGTCACGATAATTTCGAATCTCCATTTCAAGTCTTCTTTTGCCTGCATATTCAAGAATTGCTTCCTTTGCGTTATCTAAAATATTTGCAAAAATAACACATATTTCAGTGTTTCCAAGAATAATATTTTGAGGAAATTTTCCAATAATTTTCACATCAAGAGGACCATCTTCACGAATTTCCTGTATCTTTGCATTTATTATGTAATCTGAAATAAGATTTCCTGTTTTGTAAATGGTATCTGTTTTTGAATAACTTTTAAGACCATTTAAATATTTTTCTATTTCGTCATATTCTTTCTTTTCAACCAACACTTTTAACGCTGTCATATGCTTGTTTACATCATGTTTAAAAGCTCTAAGCTCTTCGTCTTTTTTCATAACATTTAGGTAATAATTCTTCTGATCTTCAATACATTTTTCGTTTAAGGCATTAATCTCTGCCAACTGCTTTCTGGAACTTTCTACGTTTATGTAAAGAACACAAAGGGTTACTACGAAAATGATAACACTATTGTTGTAATCACAACTAATCTTTTTGTGCCATATGTGATTTCCCCTAACATCATCCCCTGCATGCAGGCTGACACAATACACATAGCAACGATTGCTAATATTATCAATATGTACTTAACAATGTGAATGTATTTTAGCCTTTCTCGTAAAACGACATTTTTCTTTCTCATTATATAGCCGATTATGAGAAGTGGTAAAATACCTACCACATCTGCCAGAACATCAATGTACTGTTCATTTGCCCGATACTGCTCTCCAAGTGGAGTAACTGCAACCAATACCAACCACATCATCAAATCTATAAATGATGCTGTAAACCATTCTATAATTATACTTAATATAGATAATCGCCTACCCTCTGAAAATAAAATCGTTACTATCATGGTAATAAGTAGTAAGTTGTTTAAAAGGCTCAAACTTCCCTGTATGTATGTTCCTATACCAAGTAGTAGCCATATAGGTATCATTAAATATTTTTTCTTTCCATTGGATGATTTTAAACCAATAATATAATATGAAATAACAACAAATTTCATTGTTTCAAAAATGTATATTAACAATGCAATAATTTTATCCATTAGCAAAACCTCGCATTTTCTTTGCAATACTGACTATATTCTTTTTTTATTTTACTTTTAAGCCTTGCACTAACCGGTATCTCTTCTCCATTTACAATAATTGTTTTTTCTTTTATTTTTTCTACATATGCCATATTTGCAATATATGTTCTATGAACACGTATAAATCCCACACCGGCAAGTGTCTTTTCTAACTCTGTGCTTGAACGGCGCACCGACATTTTACTTCCATCTTCTAAATGAAGAATATTATATACGTGCTCTGCCTGAATGTAACAAATATCTCTGCTGTCAATACCATCAATATTAACTGTATTCATAACTCTTTTTATGGCATTATCAAGCATTACCGGCAATTGACCGTCCAAATATTTTTTCGTAACAAATCCCATAACATTTACGCCAAACGCCTGATTCATCATCTCATCATGACTTGTTACAAAAATAATTATTGTATCCTTTTTTCTATTTTGGAAATTGTTTTTTACAGAAATCCCGTCTAAATTTTCCATTTCAATGTCCAATATCAGAATATCATACTCCCCCTCTAAAACTTCCTTGCCATCAGTAAAGGTCTCAATTATTATATTCTCATCCTTGTAACTATTTGCTACCTGTTTGCAAATAGCCTCAACTGATTCACGCATGATTTTTTCGTCATCACATATTCCAATAACCATTTTCAATTTTCCTTTGCATCATTAAGTATTCAGCTTATTCATGCTTTATCCATATGTATGTTAAACATCGTAGATCCCCAATGTATATTTCTATTTTATACGTTAATAATGTTTTCAGCAAGGATTGATTTATTTTTAATTTATTAACAATAAAAAAATGGTATCCCACCTCTTTTTTCAAGAAGGAACACCAAGTTAAAAAGTATTAATTTCCCGGAATCCTTAACTTATATTGGTTTTAGTGTTTTTGAGAATTGTAAAAATTTAAAGGACATTTATTATACTGGTTCAAAGGAATCATGGTCAAAGATAAATATCAGTTCATCATCTAATGATGAACTGTACAAAGCTAAAATTAAGAAGTAATTTCCATACTTTCTAAAAAATAATAAAAGCAAAGGTTGCGAGTATCACAATCTTTGCTTTTATTATTATCACTTAATTATAATTATCTTCAAAAGTCCAAATCTTGCTTCCTTTGTCATTTACAATGACACCAAAATTTTCCTTGCCGGCATTAATAGCTGATTTTTTGTCATTGTAAATTCCTTGAAGTCTTCCGTATGAATAAACAAAGAATTTACCTTCAATATTCTTATATATGTCAGCGTTTAAAACTTCAACATTACTACTAAAAGTAACTGTTGCCGGTTTGTTTATTTTCAAGGCTGTATTAGAATCTAAATTGTTTGTAAATGCAATTGCCAGTTCCTGCATCTTTATATCATCCATGTAAAAGCTGGACTTTACTACGGGCTGTTTAATTTCCGTATTATTAAGAATCTGGTCATCACCAATTTTCTTATTATTTTTCCACTTATTAAAACTAATTACAGAATCTGTCACCTCAATATTTGACAAAATCACCCCTGATTTCTTATATGTCTTAACTTCCTGCAACTTGTTATCAACAATCTTTAAAGTTGTAATTGGAAAACGCGCATACTTTCTTGTTGATTTTACTTTTGCCATACCATAAACAAGATTCTCGCCTGTAAAACCACATACTGTTATTTTGTAGCCTGGTTCTGTTATTTCTTTTTTAGTACCTGTTGATAAATCTACAACAGTTATTGAATCACTATCATCTAATGTTCCATTTGTATTGTAAGCAATGACTTTTCCATCATCAGTTGAAACACAGCTTCCGTCTTCTAACTTAT
The DNA here is from genome assembly GCF_003477765.1 of Eubacterium sp. AF34-35BH. Lineage (NCBI taxonomy): Bacteria > Bacillati > Bacillota > Clostridia > Eubacteriales > Eubacteriaceae > Eubacterium > Eubacterium sp. AF34-35BH. The sequence goes on along the minus strand of NZ_QUDZ01000001.1, from coordinate 116,219 downwards.
CTACTAGTATGCCCCACTCTTTTGTTTTCAAATTAACATAATAAATTGTATTATTTATCATTAAATAAACTGTTCCATCACCTTTATAGCATAAATCCTTCATTTCATTTGTAAGAATCTGGCTAGGTTCATCGCTAGGTATAAAGGCAATTTCTGTTGTAGTATTTTTCTCCCAGTTATAATCCATTACCGAAATACCATTTTTGCCCCTGTGATAGCCACTTGTGCTGTAACCGTAAATAATAAACGTAAGATTTCCCTTGTCATCAACATTTACAACCTTCGCCTTAGTCTTATACAATGTCTCTGAAGACTTTGCCTTAAGTTTATATGGTGACTTAATATTTTTTTCTATAATATCCATTACATAAACATCGCCATTTATTTCATAGGCAATGTACTGCTGATTGCTACTTTCCTTATATACTGTAGTTGTCTGTTTCTGTATTCCCAAATCGATAAACGAATTTCCCACATTATTTTCGTTGCAATCCCAGATTTGATTTACTTCCCTATTGTATGCGAGAATATAATTCTTTCCTTTAAAAGTCCAAACAGTCACTGTTTCTGCTACATTATACTTTTCCTTTACTTTCTGAGCATTTGTAGCCTCAATTTGATAGTTTAAAGTATATGTGCCTGATTCACCTGTGTCTTTAATATAAATATCTTTGGCAGACACAACCACGTCACTTATTTTCTTAGGTCTGAAGGTTTTCCAAATTACCATTCCCAAAGTTGATCTGATTGTAGCCTGACCTAAACTGTCACTTGCATACTTTGAATTTGGTTCCAAATACGCCGCAACATCACTTGATTTTTCCTCGTTAAATGTATTTTCACTAAACTTCTTAGCAAACTTAATCTGATTAGGAACAATCTTATCTCCATTCATAATTGTGGCTCTTGTGTAGTAATATACTTCATGGTCACTTGCAGTCTCGATTATAAATTTAAGGAAATATTCTTTTCCCTGTTCCATAATGGCACTTGCCTGATATGTTAAATCAATAGTTCCTCCATTTTCTTTCCAATCTTCAATTGTACCATTATCAACAAGACTATTGTTGTTGTATTCTTTTACTTCATACTTAACAGTTTTAATTCTGTTTCCCTGCGTTTTGATAGCCATAGGAACCTTATGACTTGTTGAAATTGGAACGATTACATCTCTCATTAAGCTCTCGTCCATTGGCATTGTGTAACCGTCAAGTTTTCCTATAACTTCATCACCATACTTCAATGTAATTGTAGGAAGTTTTTTCATTTTTGTTTCTTCTTTTTGATTGTTATTTTGTGCTGTGTTATCCTGATGGCTTTTGAAAACAATTGCACCTGCAACTGCTATAAGTATTACTGCCAAAACAGATACCACTACTGTTGTCTTCTTTTTCATTATATCTCCTATTTCAACCTATCTTTTTAGGCACTGAAAGGGCAGTTCAAGCTGCCCTTTAGTTAATTTATTTTCCTTTTGTTGTTTTTACTTTCTGTTTTTTTCTGTCTCTTCTGGACATTTTCTTTGTATGCTTTTTCTGTACCGGCTTAGATTCAACACTTGGTTCTTCCTTTGCCTTTTCAGATTCTATAGTTTCGTTCTTTGCCTGGGCTTTAGTTTCTGCCTTTGGTTCTTTCTTTTTCACTTTCTTATTTACTACTTCAGGAAATTTAAAAATAACTGATTCGTAAGGTCTAAGTGGCATTTCAAGTCTAAACGGCATACCGTCACATTCGCTTTCAATTGCCTTATATGTAACCTCCTGTTTTTCTCCTGTTTCTGTAGTAAGAAGTCGTGTATAAGTTCCTGCCTTTGGTACTCCAACGCAGTAGTCAGGTCTTTCTATCGGAGTGAAGTTGCAAACAAAACCAATTGAATTCTTATTGTCAGGTTCTGTTGTTTTTCTTATGAAACTAAAAATACTCCTGTCTGCATCATTTGCATTAATCCATTCGAAAGCACCATAACCTTTTGTCTCTGTATAGAGAGCAGGATATTCTTTGTATAAATGCAATAATTTCTTTACATAATCCTGCATATCCTTGTGTTCTGGTTCGTCTAATAAATACCAATCAAGACTTCTGCTTTCTGACCATTCCTGTAACTGTGCAAATTCTTGTCCCATAAACAGTAACTTACGTCCGGGATGACCCAACATAAATGTATATGCAGTTTTTAAATTCTTAAATTTATCAGCAGGATAACCTGGCATCTTATTAATCATAGAGCATTTCAAATGAACAACCTCATCATGTGATAAAACTAAAATGAAGTTTTCGCTAAATGCATATGTCATGCCAAAAGTCATCTTGTTATGGTTGTTCTTTTTAAACAATGGATCTAACTTAGTATATTCTAAGAAATCATGCATCCAGCCCATGTTCCATTTGTAAGAGAAACCAAGTCCTCCCTCTTTAGGATCCATTGTTACCTTTGGCCATGCTGTTGATTCTTCAGCAATAATATAAGCTCTTGGATTTCTGTAGTTCATAACACTGCTTAAATGTTTGAAAAATTCTACAGCTTCAAGATTTTCTTTTCCACCATAAATGTTTGGAATCCACTGACCGTCTTCTCTACCATAATCGCGGTAAAGCATTGATGCTACGGCATCAACTCTAAGTCCGTCAATATGATATTTTTCAACCCAGAATAAAGCATTTGCAATAAGGAAATTGCTTACTTCTGTCTTTGAATAATCAAATACCTTTGTGCCCCAATCAGGATGTTCACCCATTCTGCTGTCAGCATATTCATACAATGGTGTTCCATCAAAAAATGCTAAACCATGTTCATCCCTTGGGAAATGTGCAGGAACCCAATCAAGTATTACCGCAATTCCTGCTTCATGGAATGAATCCACAAGATACATAAAATCCTGTGGGGTTCCATATCTTGAAGTAGGTGCATAATAACCTACTACCTGATATCCCCATGAACCATCAAATGGATGTTCCAAAATTCCCATTAATTCTACATGTGTGTATCCCATGTCCACAACATATTTTACAAGTTCATCAGCCATTCTTCTATAGTCATAGAAGCCATCTTCATCGTCAGGTCCTTTATAGTTCTTTCTCCATGAGCCAGGATGTACTTCGTATATAGACATTGGCTTTTCATAATGATTTTCAGACGCTTTTTCCTTAATCCATTTTTGGTCATTCCATGTATATGAGTCGATATTGGCTACACGAGAAGCGTTGCCAGGTCTCATTTCTGCCCAGTTTCCGTAAGGATCTGCTTTATATAAAGTGTCTCCGGTTTGAGTAGAAATAACGTACTTATACAATGCTCCTTCGTCTACTCCTGGAATGAATAGTTCCCAAATACCTGAATCATTCTCCATCTTCATATTATGGTCGTATCCAATCCAGTTATTAAATTCTCCAATGACTGAAACATTTGTAGCATGTGGTGCCCACACTGCAAAATATGTTCCTTTAACACCATCAATTTCCGTAACATGTGCTCCTAATTTTTCATATATTTCGTAGTGTGTACCTTCTCCAAATAAATAACAGTCGTCTTTTGTTATAGCTCTTTTATTTTGCATATGGCCTTCCTTCCCGCGCACCAATACGCCCTTTATTAGTTTGATTTTTATACTCTGTTATAGTTAATTAAACATCCCTTTAAGATAATATCTCTTTCATCGTCTGTCATTTCACCTAACTTTAATGTAAATGGTTTTAATTCGCCCTCACCAACTACATATGCAGGTATATCTGACTTCTTGTCCTTAACAGCTTCTGCAATGTTAGGTACAAAAATATAGTCATCTTTCTTAAATGGAAGTTCTTCCTGTTCATAAATAAATGGAAGCATACCCCAGTTAATAAGGTTTGAACGATATCTCTTTGTAGCATATTCCTGTGCAATGTTAGCCCAGCCGCCTAAAACTTTCTGACATGATGCAGCCTGTTCTCTTGCTGAACCGTCACCTGGTTTTACAGCATAGATTGTGCTACCAACTCCAACATTGTCTTTATTTACATCAGGGAACTGTCCCTTGATTGTTTCCATGATTGCTTTATATTCATCTGAATAATCGCACATGCACTTGCCTTCTTCTCTAGCTTTTTCAACCTTCTGAACTTCCTTGGCCTTGCCTACATATTCAGGGTCTTTTCTTGAAAGTGCAAACTCTGCAAGTCCTAAAGGATTTGATCTGTATGAAGATGTTTCTCCTGAAGGAATAAGTTCGTCAGTTGTTGTTACAGGGTCATGAATTTCTGATACAACTTTAAGTAAAAGATTGTCTGTAAGTGCAACCATTTCAGGCCAGTCCTTAATGTTTGGTCCAAACTGAATTTCAGTATCAGGGTCTGCAACGCCATGTGAGTCAAATACTCTGTTTGAATATATGCTACTATCAAAGTGATATGTACGATTCTTAAATTCTACATCAACATCTGTAGCTGCTGTTAAATAACCCTTGTTGGCTGCTGTAGCTGCAATAGATCTTGCATCCATAAGTGCAACTGATGAAATCTGACCATTCTGTAATTTACTGCCTTCTCTGTTAGGGAAGTTTCTTGTTGAATGTCTGATACTAAATGCATTATTACTTGGTGTGTCACCTGCACCGAAACATGGTCCACAGAATGCTGTTTTCATAACTGCTCCTGATTCCATAATTGATGCTGCTGCACCGTTCTTTATAAGTTCCATGTATACAGGCATTGAAGCAGGATATACACTAAGTGTAAATTCATCAGCACCAATGCTCTTTCCATCAAGAATATCTGCTGCTGCACAAATATTTTCAAATCCACCACCTGCACAACCTGCGATGATACCTTGATCAACATATAACTTTCCGTTTCTGATTTTGTTAGTAAGCTTGTAGTCAACCTGACCATCTAATGAAACTAAAGCCTTCTTTTCAACATCTCTTAAAATATCTTCAAGATTTGCATTTACTTCTTCAATTGTATATGTGTTACTTGGGTGGAAAGGCATTGCTATCATAGGTTTAATCTTTGATAAATCTACATAAACCATTCCATCGTAGTATGTAACTTCTCCAGGATTTAATTCCTTGTATTCATCTACTCTTCCATGAATGTCATAGAATTCCTTAATCTTTTCATCTGTTCTCCAAATTGATGATAAACATGTTGTTTCTGTAGTCATTACATCAACACCGATTCTGAAGTCTGCACTAAGACTTGACACACCAGGTCCAACAAATTCCATAACCTTGTTCTTAACATAGCCCTTGTCAAATACTTCGCCGATAATTGCAAGTGCAACGTCCTGTGGTCCAACTCCCTTTGCAGGTTCTCCTGTCATGTAAATTCCAATTACTTCAGGTCTGTTAATGTCATATGTCTGTGAAAGAAGCTGTTTTACTAATTCAGGTCCACCTTCACCCATTGCCATAGTACCAAGGGCACCATAACGTGTATGTGAATCAGAACCAAGAATCATCTTTCCACCACCAGCTAACATTTCTCTCGCAAACTGATGAATAACTGCCTGATGAGGTGGTACATAAACTCCACCATATTTCTTTGCGCATGTAAGTCCAAACATATGGTCATCTTCATTAATTGTTCCACCTACTGCACATAAACTGTTATGACAGTTTGTAAGTACATAAGGAATTGGGAATTTTTCAAGTCCTGATGCCCTTGCTGTCTGAATAATTCCAACGAAAGTAATATCGTGAGATGTTAATTTATCAAACTTAATCTGAAGCTTGTCTATGCTTCCAGATGTGTTATGATCCTTCAAAATTCCATAAGCAATTGTGTTCTTGCCTGCTTCTTCTTTTGAAAGATACTTACTTCCTAATTTACTTTTTAAAAGTTCTTCGTTTCCGTCCTCAATAACTTCTGTTCCGTTAATGAGATACGCTCCGCCATTTGATAATTTGATCATTTCTGCCTCCTACGTTTTACTAACCTTTCAGTTCTTTTAAGTATACAAAATTTAGGGCTTATTTTCAAGTAAGATTGATGGTTATAGCACCTTTAAGTAACGTTACTTTTTTATTTTTCATACACAAGAGATAAACCGTATAAAAACGATTCATTTTCAAACGTAAAGAGGTCACTCCAAAACTACAAACTGTTTTGAAGAGACCTCTCCTTTTTGATATATGGCTTATCTAAATTTATTTTCTTTTAAGTTTCTTAAACTGCATATATTTAACCTTGATTCCGGCTAAAACAACTTCTAGTTTAATATTATATGCACCCTTGTCTAACTTAACCTTGCAAAGTTTTTGAGTAATCCAGTTACCGTCTGTACCGTTTGTCTGAATAACTGCCATGTTCTCGCCGTTTGCATTTACATTTACAGTAGACTGAGCTAAGTTTGATTTCTCAAATGCAATATTTACAATGATTGTGTATTCTGCATCTTCTTCTACAATCATTGTTGCTTCCTTGCCACTGTTGAACATAACCTTGTTGTCTTCTGCTAAGTTAAACTGTTCATATTTTGCTTCACTTACAGGAACTGAAGGATAATGTTTAGCAACATCTGTGTCAACTAATTCTCTTTCAATTACCTGTGCGTTAAGGATAAAGTTGCAAATGTTAATTGCTGCTCTTTGAAGTTCTCCAACTGTTAAAGTTCCTGCTTCAACAGAGCTTTCTGTGTTATCGTTGTTTGAGTTTACTTCTGCACCATTGTTATTTACAACCATGTATACATCATTCTGTGAACGAACCATGTCTCTTATATCCTGATTTGATTCTTCTCCACCGAAGGCAACGTCGTTCATCTTTGCCCACCAGTCAGTCATTACAATACCTTTGTATCCCCATTCTCCACGAAGAACTGTTGTACAAAGGTCATAGTTTGATGCAGCCCAATGTCCGTTAATAGGATTGTAACTTGTCATAAGAGTCATTACAGTGCCTTCTTTTACAGCCATTTCAAATGACTTTAAGTAAATTTCTCTAATTGCACGTTCTGAACAAACAGCGTCAACCTTAAATCTATGTGATTCCTGTCCGTTTAAAGCAAAATGCTTAATTGTTCCCCAGGTACCACCATCCTTAATACCTCCTGTTGAAGCAACTGACATTGTTGCTGAAAGGTATGGATCTTCTGAATAATATTCAAAGTTACGTCCGTTAAGCGGATGTCTGTGAATGTTTACACCAGGTCCAAGTAAAGTATCTACCTGATTTGCTCTTAATTCTTCACCTTCCATTGTGTAAAGTTCTCTTACTAACGGAGCATTCCATGAAGCTGAAAGAGCTGTACCAATTGGAAGCTGTGTAGCTTTTCCATCATATCTAAGACCACTTGGTCCATCTGCACAACATGCTGCAGGAATTCCATAATTAAATAATGCATCTGAAATTCCACCAAAAGCTGAAGCTGTACCCTGAGTTACTCTAGGATTACTCATACCTTCGCCTCTTACAATCTGTGCTAATTCTTCAACTGAAAGCTGTGCTACAAAATCTTCAATTGTGTTTTTTCCTTTATATACATCCTGAAGAGTAATTCCCTTATCACCTGTAATTTCCATTGTTTCTGGTAAATTATTTTCAATTCTCTTTGCCATGTCTACTGTTGGCTTCTGTGAAGGGATGTATTCTTTTTCAAAAGTTCCGTCAGCTTTCTGTTTGCCTGGTTTTAAAATAGTTAAGTTCTCGTCATTTGGGCAACAAACTTCTGATAGCTGTTCTGTTACTACTAATTCTTCAACATTGTATGTAAGAACTTCTTTTACATTTCTTACACTGTTACCTACATATATTGCATAGTCACCTGCTTCTAAAACATAGCTGGACTTATTTCCTGTAACTCCACTGTCATCATAGGAAGCCATGTCTTTTACAGCAAATTCAATTTCAACTGTCTGGCTTTCTGATGGTGCAAGCTTATTTGTTTTAACATAAGCACAAAGTTCTTTTGCAGGCTTTCCTAACTTGCCCTGTGGTGCGCTGTAGTAAACCTGAACAACTTCTTTTCCTGAATATGTATCACCTGTGTTTGTAACTTTCGCCTGAAGTTTAACTTTTTCGTCTTCTACCTTTGCAGATAAAGTTTCAATATCAAATGTTGTGTATGACTGTCCGAAGCCAAATTCATAGACAACCTTTTCAGGTGCAAAAGTTTCGAAATATCTGTAACCAACATAAATATCTTCTTTATAAAGATTTGTAAGTGGATCTCCGAAATTCTCATGTGATGGGTAATCTTCAAGGTTCTCAGCAATTGTGTCAGGTAACTTACCACTTGGTGTCTCTTTTCCTGAAAGAACGTCAACAACTGCGTTTCCACCTTCCATACCACCTGACCAAACGTATGCTACTGCCTTAACCCTGCTGTTAAACTTTGGATTATTAACCCACTTCATATCAATTATATTAGAAACATTTAAGACAACTACTACATCTTCAAATGCTTCTGTTATGTTTTTAATATTAGAAATTTCTTCTTCTGTTAATAAATAACTTCCCTCTCCGTTATAGTTATCTTTGTCTTCTCCGGCTGTACGTCCAATAATGTAAACAGCCTTGTTTGATACCTGAGCCTGTTTCTTTGCGTACTCTACAGTAATGTCCATGTCTTTCTGGAACCAAGGCTCGCAAGCCCAGCCGCCGCCACCATTGTCAAATGGATGGTCCTTAAGCCATTCTACATAATCATTTGCAAGTTCTTCATTAATATTAAGATTGCTGTTTTTGAAACCATCTATAATATTTGTAGCATATTCTACCTGAACCTCTCCACCTGAACCGGTTCCGCTTCTATAATATTCTAACTGTGGTCTACCAAAAACTGAAATCTTATCCTCTGTTGAAAATGGGAGTACATTGTTCTGATTCTTTAGTAAAACAATGCCTTCAACTGCCGCTTCTCGGCTTTTTTCTGCGAATCCCTTAACAGGAACGCCCCTTAAATTCTCGCTCATTCAATTTTCCTCCAACTTTATTATCCCTTAACATAATTAAATTCAATGATTTTTTCATTAAAAATCTCACGCTAAATATCTATAAATCACTATATCATAGGGAAATGGGAATTACTAGATTTTATGGGCAGAAAAATGTTTTTATTAGCGTGAATTTGCCGCTTTTCCGAAAACATTTTTATTTCTGTTTTTTATTCGCATGAAAAGGCATTATACATAATGTCGGTCTATAATTGTAACGTTTTTATTTTTAAACATAAAATACTTTTTATTACTTTTTTTAAAGAAATAATGTCGCCAGAGACATTATCGGTGCTGAATGCGCTAATCCCAACACTGTATTTTTATCACGCACTATATTTTAACACTATAAAATCTTTTTCCCATATTTAATATAAAATTTATTGGATAATTATTATAAATTTTCAAACTTTTTTTTGGTTATGTTTACCCTTTGTAATTTATTGCTTTAACGCGCTAAATAAGTTAAAATTAAATTACTATGTGTAGTTAATTTTTCAAAAAATTTTACTACAAAATGAACGTAGGAAAGGAACTTAAACAATGGGAAAATATTTTCAAGAAGATATTGAAACTGCCTCAAGAGAGCAGATCAATCAATGGCAAAACGACGGACTTTTAGATGTAGTAAAAAGAGTATATGAAAACGTACCTTTTTACAGGAAAAAAATGGAAGCTGTAGGAGTTACTCCTGATGATATCAAGTCAATTGATGACATCTCAAAATTACCTTTTTTAACTAAGGATGATTTAAGAGATGCTTACCCATATGACTTAATGGCACTTCCTCTTAAGGATTGTGTGCGAATTCATTCAACTTCAGGTACAACCGGAAAACGAGTAGTTGACTTCTACACACATGGAGATCTTGACAAATGGGAAAACGGTTGTGCAAGAGCAATTGTTGCCGCAGGTGGTTCAGACGAAGATGTAGTTCACGTTTCATACGGTTATGGACTTTTTACAGGTGGTGCTGGATTAAACGGTGGTTCTCATAAAGTTGGAGCCCTGACTCTTCCTATGTCATCAGGGAACACAGACAGACAGCTTCAGTTTATGACAGACTTAGGTTCAACTATTCTTTGCTGTACACCAAGTTATGCTTCATATTTGGCAGAATCAATTGAAGAGCGTGGAATCAAAGACCAAATCAAGTTAAAAGCCGGTATTTTCGGTGCAGAAGCATGGTCTGAAGAAATGAGACACAATTTGGAAGAAAAGCTTGGCATCAAAGCATACGATATTTACGGCCTAACAGAAATTGAAGGTCCTGGTGTTGCTTTTGAATGTGAAGCTCAGGAAGGTATGCATATTTGTGAAGACTATTTTATCCCTGAAATAGTTGATCCGGATACACTTGAACCACTTCCTGATGGAGAAATCGGCGAATTAGTATTTACAAGTTTTGCTAAGGAAGCCTTTCCACTTATCAGATACCGTACAAAAGATATTACATACATTACAAGAGAAAAATGTAAATGCGGACGTACACATGCAAGAATTCACAGACTTATGGGTCGTTCAGATGACATGCTTATTATTAAAGGCGTTAATGTTTATCCTTCACAAATTGAAGAAGTTCTTATTAAACAGGGTATGCCTGCAAACTATCAGCTTATTATTGACCGCGTAAACAATAGCGATACAATGGAAGTTTTAGTTGAAATGACTCCTGAAATGTTCTCTGACACAATTAGCGACATTGAAACAAAAGAAAAAGATATTGTTGCCGCCCTTAAGAGCATGCTTGGAATTTATGCAAAGGTAAAACTAGTAGAGCCAAAATCAATTACTCGTTCAGAAGGAAAAGCTGTTCGTGTTATTGACAAGAGAAAAATTTAATATTTTAGGAGGTCAGTTATGTATATAAATCAGATTTCAGTTTTTATAGAAAATAAACCAGGCAACCTTGCCAAGTTTACAAACTTTTTAGCAGATAATCACGTTGACATGCGTGCTTTTGAAATTGCTGATTCAAGCGATTTTGGTATTATTAGAATAATTGTAGATAAGCCCTTAGATACGCTTACATTGTTAAAAGATAACGATTGGATTTGCAATCTTACACAGGTTGTTGGTGTGAAAATTCCCGATGAACCAGGTGCCATGGCAAAAACAATGAACATTCTTGCAGAAGCTGGTGTAAGTGTTGAATATGTTTACACATTCCTTGCAAGAGGAACTGACGATGCACTTATGGTTTGTCGCGTTAAAGACAATGACAAAGTTGCAGCCATTATGAAAAAGAATGGCGTGAAATTAGTTTCACAGGAAGATCTTATGAAGATGTAATGGTTCTTCAAGGTAATATAGAGGGGCGACCTAATCGGTCACCCCTTGTTTATTATTAGTTCAAAAAAAGAGACACCGCTAAGTTTTTAACCTTAGCAGCATCTCTTTTTTATTGCTTTACGTTTTTGGGGGATTCCCTAATATTAGTTATTTTCTTATTTGTTCTGCTCTTTTTCGAGCTTTTCCTGTTTTTTATTTTGCTCTAATTTCTTTTTGGCTTTTTCTTCCTGACGTTTCTTCTTTTCTTCTGCTTTCTTTGCCTTCTCCTGGGCTAGTTTCTGCTTCTTTTTCTCAATCGCTATTGTATCCACAGTACCTGAATTAAGTTTTTTACATGCAGAATATGTATAATTGCGTCTTGTTGAAAATTTTCCAAAAGTTGAGCTTTTTGTTGCAAACTCATGCATTTTTGCTAATCCATTTTTGTCTGCATTCAACTTGTCTGTACCTTTGAAATAATCTATTGTCTGTTTTGCCACTTCTCTTGCCGTATTAGGGCTCTGCCAAAACATATCTGCGAAATATACAACAAGTGCCGGATTTTTTAATTTATATGTATTCTTTGCAATACTTACAATGTTATTAACGTCTTTTTTCACCTGCGATTTCTGAACCGCAACGCCATTTCCACTTCCAAGAAGTGCTTTTACAGCCGTAATTTCCTTGTCAGTAAATTTACGCTTTGTACTTTCCCAGTTGTCTGATGAAGTGATATCTGCAATAAATTTCTTTGCATTTTCTTCTCGCTTTTTGCCATAATAAACGCTTTTTGCAAGATTAAATGCTTTATCCTTATCAGCAGCATATATTTCCTTCAAAAGATTGTGAGCTCTCTCGCCATACCACTGCCATGCGCCAACAGTAATTGTCTTTTCGCCTGCGAATCTTGACAACTTGTTTCTTGCGGCTCTAAAATCTCCCGATTCATTACGTGAAATCAAAGAAATTGATGCGTCAACCAAGCTATTGCCCGTTGTACCAACACTTGCATTAATTGCCTGCTTCAAAGCCTGATCTAAAGCTTCCTGCTCTTTTTTCTTCTCTGCTGCAATATACTCTTTATATGCTTTCGTGGTCATTGCCTTATGAGATTCGATTCCAATATTAATTTCTTTCACCGAAACCCAACCTGTTACAGTTTCGCTTCTTTTAATTTCTGCTTTCTTATAATCCTTGGAAAACTTAACAATTGGGTACTCACTATTCTTATAGCAAACACCAATTACAGTGCTTTTGCTTCTCTCACTGTTTCTTAAGTTTGTATTTCCTTTATGGAAACTTGCTGTAACGTTTTTATTTTTCAGCAAAAAAGGCTCTACTTCTTTGTCTACCAATAAATTTTTTTCACCAATATAGCCTGTTACTTTTCCTGATTTTATTTTGTAAAAATTGTTAGAATACTCAATTACTTTAACAGCCGAATTGTTTTTGATATAGCCTGCTGTTTTTGACTTTTTATTATCCTCTGACTTAATCTTTGTAAAATCGTCATCCCTTGAATTCTTAACAATTCCTAAATCTTCTACTTTTAATTTATATTTATCAATTTTTGTTAATTTTTTCTTTTTGGAATTTTTCTTGTAGAACTTTATAATCTTCTTCTCTGATACCTTGTCTACTTCAAAAACGCCATCATCGACTATTTGATTCTCAGATGAATGTTCCAATACCTTCTGAGTTGTGGATATAGTATGAGTATTTGCCGAAACTGGTACGGAACATATAGTCATCGCTGAAATAGCCAATATACATACTTTCTTTCTCATTTATAACACCTCGATTTACTATTATAGAACTCTTTTTTTCAAAAATCTATAATAGATATTTTTTTAACAAAGTTTACCAAAAAAGAAAACATCTTTCGCACTTCAATAAGTTTGAAAAATGTTTCCTTTGTTATTATTTCAATGTTTTATCTTTATTTGTTTACCTTAATTTTTACCGTTACAACTTTATATGTTGATTCATATTTTGAGTTTCCTGCTGCTACCACCTTAACTTTTATCTTATATGTTCCTTTCTTCGTGCCTTTCTTAATTAAGATTTTTCCACTTTTTTTATTTATTGAAAGTTTGGACGATGATCCCTTTTTTATTTTTATATAATTTACTTTTCCTTGAGCATTCTTGACAGTAATGGCTTTTACGATTTGTTTTTTCTTTTTAAGTTTTTTCTGCTTAACCTTTACCTTTTTTGTTTTTACAATTATGGATTGTTTTATTTTTTTTGGAACAACGTAACTTTTATTATTAAAATCAAGTAATTTACTAAATTCATATTCTTCTGCTATTGTATAAGGTCTTTCCATAAATCCATCATAGAAATCCCCACTCCCATTCATATTATGGCCTGCTGTATAAGTTTTCCCATCTAAAGTGGTATATATTGTATGTTCCTGAACTGCTACATCCTTTACTTTTTCTGCCACTAATCTTGGCTCTTTAATTATATATGTAACCGGATCTATTCCTGACTGTCCATATAAACTGCGACCTGTCATGTATAATTTATTATCTATTGTTATGTATGCCGAATCATCTCCTCCCGCACAGGCTTTCAAAACATTGTCTGCCACTTTGGTTGGTTTATATACCTGAACATAATCTTTGTCATAAGCTGTTTTTCCATTCATAAGCTGGCAATAGTCATTTTTTCCCCAGCTATATAATGTGTTGTCATTTTTTACTGCTAACACATAATCCACACCACATGAAACTGTTCTTACATTTTCTAAAACCTTAACCGGTAAATTTACATTAACAGATTCATTATTATTTCCAATTCCTAACTGACCGTTTGTGTTATTTCCAAACATATAGAGTTCATTACTTTTATTAATTGCAGCTGTGTTTCTACAGTAGGTAGAAAAATCTCTAATTCCATCAATTAATTTTACAGGTTTTGTAACGTAATCTCCACTATACTTGTTAGTCAATTTACCTGAGTCTGAACTACCAACTCCCCATAAGCTACCATCTTTTTTCAAATATATGAAATAGCCTTCACCTGCACCAATTTTTACTACATTCGTGTCCAATTTGACAAATTCTTTACTTATCTGCGTAATTCCATGTTTTCCGTTACCTAGTTGTCCATAATTGTTCCTGCCACAAACCCACATACTTCCATCTTTTTTTAATATTGCAGTAGAATAAAAATATCCACAGGCAACATCTACAACATCTTTTTCACTATCTGTAAATCCCTGTTTAAACATAGATGTTTTCCCTATTCCAAACTCTCCATATTCATTCATCCCCCACATGACAAGCTGTCCATCTTCCTTTACCAATCCTGTATGTGTTGTTCCTACACTCATAGAGGTTGTAGTGCTATTAGCAAACACTGCAGCGTTTGTCGAAAGCATCAAAACTCCCACTACAATAAATGTAATAATTTTTTTCATAAAAATTCCCTCCTTAAATTTAATCCGTATCTATACTATATTTTCATTGTATCATATCACCTATTTCTGATACAATATAATAATATAGCTTTTGTGTACTGAACAGTTGCATAAATAAATTTCTGATTAACCTTGCGTGACTTAACAACCTTATCTATACTATTTTCACCATCCCCACTCTTGTAGTATTTAATTGTGTCCTGTAAAAGATTTCCTTTTGAATCAATTACCTCGCTATAGTTTTTCTTATCAGCTCCTAAAATGTTAAGGTTATCAAAAATTTTTACATCTGTAACCTTACCTGTTAGGAGTTTATTTTCATCATCAGCCCCACTTTCCTTAAAGCTGTTACCAACCTTAGCTAAATTAACTTTAGCCTTATCTACACTTGTAACTTCCGCTGTAGCATCTGTAGACTCGAGTTTTCCCTGAGCCACACTGTCACTGTAATCTTCAACCGCTCTGTCAGCTACTTTTGATTCAACAAGTTGTACACCTTCGGCTATTTTAACGGCTTCATCTTTTGAAATATCTTCACCTAGATTTAACTGGACTACATAATACTGTTTTTCAAAATTAATGTACATTATCTTATCCATGGAATAACTTTCATCATTCATTTTTGCTCTGGCTCTTGCCAATCTATTTTTTACAGCGCTTTCTGTTGTTTTCAATATCTCGGCAATATCCTTAACTTTGTAACCATCTAAATAATATAACGATACGCAAATACGTTCATTTTCACTTAGATGTCCGATTGCATTGTACAAATCCGTATAATCCTTATGCTCTGTCGTCTGACTTTTCATCATATAATCCTCTAATGACACTACTCTTTTCTTCTGTCTGATAACGTTGTAGCACTCATTTATTAGGATTCTCACTAACCATGTATCTACATATTCCTCTGACTTGAGTGTGTGGATCTTACTAAAAGCCTTAACAATAGTCTCAGAAATTGCATCTGAACAGTCTTCATCATCAAAAAGCATTGACTTTGCTATATGATACAGTTTTTCCTGAGACTCGATTATTGTCTCACCTAACTTTTCTTTTTTCATACTGTTTGTACGTCCTTCCTGATGATCATCTTTTTTTGTATACATTAATTAGACGGTGTGGGGTGGAAAAAGGTCTCGAAAAAATTTCAAGGGGTTGAATGCAAAACTAACTTCTGATTTGCATACAACTTATTATCTCATAAAATTATTTTTTTGTGATATTTTTTCCATTTGAATTGTTGTATTATTAGAAAGATCTTTCAAGACATTAAGGAGGAAGTCCTGTGGACATACAATTATACAATCAGATCGTAACTAAACATGCCAATACTGTATTCAAAATTGCCTACAATTATTGCAAAAACAAATATGATGCAGAAGATGTTGTGCAGAATACTTTTTTAAAATTATTACAGCGCAAGGATGGCTTCACAGACGAAGAACATATAAAACGCTGGCTTATTCGTGTAGCCATAAACGAGTCAAAGAATATGTGTACTTCTTTTTGGCATAAAAGAATTGTATCCTGGGATGAATCTGTATCAGATGCCGAATTTTCTTTTGAAGACGAAAAAACATCAACGCTCTACGATGCAGTAATGAATCTAAATTCAAAGTATAGAATCGTGGTTCATTTGTATTACTACGAGGGATATTCCATAAAGGAGATTTCTCAAATCCTGCATATAAAAGAAACCACTATTCAAACTAGATTAATGCGTGCAAGAGCTCAATTAAAAAACAAGTTGAAAGGAGATTGGTTAGATGAGTAATTATAAAAAAATGTTTGACGAAATTAATATTTCCGATGACTGTTTAAGAAAGGTAAGAAATATGGAAGCAAAAAATAATAAAATCAAAAACTTTAGATTACGTTATGCTGCTGTAGCACTAGTTCTTATAGCTTTATTCGCTACATCAAACGTTGTGTCATATGCAGCTACCGGCTCTAGTATTACCAAAAACATACAGGTAATGCTAACAGATGAAAACGGCAAAAAGACAGAACTAAAGGAAACAGAAAAAGGGAAATACATTTATAAAAGTAACGATGAAGAAATGGAGGTGAATGTAAACAAGGATACTATTGAAGATGAAAGCATGGATGTAAATGTAAATATGGATAAAAATAAAAATGAAGTAAACATGGAAATAAATAGTTCGGAAAAATAATACCTCACTACTTATTGATTTTTATTTTTACTTGTTTATTTTGTGTAAGCATTTGAGAAAAATCAATAAGCACGCGGCATTCGCAAAACGAATGCCGCTCAATAAAAGAAGAGACAGACTCCCGTTTATGCAAGCATAACGGGTTGCCTGTCTCTTCTTTTATTGTGACGCTTTGCTCAAAGCTTCGCGATTATTCTACTGTATATGGCATTAATGCGATATTTCTAGCTCTCTTGATTGCTGTTGTAAGAGCTCTCTGATGTCTAGCACATGTACCTGTCATTCTTCTAGGAAGAATTTTTCCTCTTTCAGATACGTATCTCTTTAATGTTGCTACATCTTTATAATCGATTGCCTTATTTTCGCTTGCACAGAATGCACAAACTTTTCTTCTTCTACGACCGCCTCTTCTTCTCATTGGAGAATCTGGTCTTTCACTCTTATTATATGGCATAACTTGACCTCCTAATTTAATTAAAAGTTGAATGGTAATCCTGAATCGTCTACATTATCAGGAATGTTCATAAAACCATCTCCTGCTGGAGCTGTTGGTGCTGACGCTGCAGGTGCCTGAGCAAATCCTGCGTTATTATCAGACGCTGCTTTGCTTTCTGCAAACTCCTGATTTTCTACAACTACTTCTGTAGTGTAAACTGTCTTACCATCTTTGTCCTGATAACTTCCAGTCTGAATACGACCTTCTGCTACGATTTTAGTTCCCTGATGGAAGTACTTTTCTGCAAACTCACCGCTTCTACCAAATGCTACACATCTGATAAAATCTGCTGTCTGCTCTCCATCTCTTTTGAATCTTCTGTCTACTGCTAATGTATATCTAGCAATAGCTAACTGATTGTCACCTGATGTTGAATATCTAACTTCAGGATCACGAGTCAAACGACCCATTAGTATAATCTTGTTCATATTAAATACCTCTCTATCTTAACTATGCTTCTACTGCAACAGTCATGAATCTAAGGACATTTTCCATAATACGAAGCTGGCTTTCTATTTCGCTTGGAGCGTTTACATTATCAGTATCAAATGTGATGAAGTAATAGTAACCTTCTGACATCTTCTGGATTTCATAAGCGAATTTCTTCTTTCCAGCGTCATCAATGTTAGCAATAGTACCACCAAACTTTTCAACAAAAGCTTTTACCTTGTCAAGTTCTGCAGTTCTTCCTTCTTCTTCAAGTTTTGCACTAATAACAACTGTCATCTCATATTTGTTCATGCGTTTACCTCCTTTTGGTCTCTGGCCTTTCTACCTATAAGTAAAAAAGCAAGGAAAAATTATTTTTTTCACGAATATACATAATAACATAAAAAAGCCCCTAAATCAAGGGCTTTTCTACATTTTGTTTAATTTTGTGTATTTAATTTTCAATTAATTATAATTAAAACTTATTTAATTATAATTAATTGGTTGAATGCAAAACTAACTTCTGGATTGGTTGCATAAAACAGAACTTCGAAATTATCTTAAGGTATTATTCCGAAATTATCTTTTTTACACTTTTTTCAAATGTTTTCCGCGGAATCATTACTATTCTATCACATCCACAGCACTTCAACTTAAAATCCGCCCCTGTTCGTATGATTTTCCACTGATTTGTTCCGCAGGGATGGCCTTTTTTTAGCGTTACTATATTTCCAATATTGTACTCCACTATTTAACTACCCTTCCTATTCCAACAATGTGTTTTGTGTTGTTATAATTTATTGTCTTACCGCCTTTTTCTACAACTTTACCATTTCCGGCATACATTGACACATGGTAAATATCTAATGTTCTTCCAGGTGTGCTATACATTACCGCACTATTGTAATCGCCATAGAAAATAAGGTCACCCGGTTTCATATAGTTGTATCCTATATAACCGTAGTATACTATCTGATTTTTACCTTTTAAGTAGTCAAATAACTCTCCTGCTGTATATGCCCAGGAAGTGCTACCCAACTTCTTGTTGTAATTTTTGTATACCTGATATCCCTTCCATACTAATGATGAACAATCATAATACCCATACTGCATACGTTTTCCCTGATTGTATTTCCAAGTATTAACGATTTTCTGTGCTTTAGAAATTATTGTTTTCATACCTGTGGCTGCAACTTCCACACGATATGTCTTTGTATAGCTACCAAGTTTCACATCTACAAATGTTACCCCTGAACCTTTTCCTTTGATTTTTCCGTTAGCATCAACTGTTGCAACTGCAGTATTTCTACTTTTATATGTAGGTGTAAGGCCTGTAATGCCGTCAATTTTAATCGTTGTTGTTTTCTTCTTTGCTAAAACAGCTTTAATTGACTTAAATTTAGGATTGTAAACTGTGTAATTTACATTATATTTTTTTCCATCAACAGTTGCCTTAATCACACCTGAACCTGCCTTGTGTCCGACTATGCTAGCTTTATTGTGATATTTTACAATAGATACATGCGGTGCATGTGACATATCCCATGTTATCTTACTGTATTTCGACATTCCGGAAAAAGATATGTACTGCTGTCTGTTCGCTCCCATGTTAGGTCCCATTAGCACAAGATTCTTTGTGTTAATTCCGGGTTTTGTTACATAAACGGTATTGTTATATGTTGTTGTTTTTCCTGTCTTATCTGTTACTGTAGCCGTAATAGTTGTTTTTCCTGTTGTTCCTGTTTTGGCACCAGCCACTATTACGTTGCTGTCATTGTTTGGCTTTGACAATATTTCATCATCCTGAGTAGACCAAACGCATTTTTTTACGTTATCTGAATCTAAATTTGCAATCTTAAATCGTATTATCTTATTCTTAGCCCATGTAATTCTTTCGTATTTTATATTGTTCTTAGTTGTTAAACGTCTAATTGCTGTAGTTTTTTTGCTAACTGAATTATCCAAAGCTGTCTGATTTTCTTCATTTGGAGTAACTGTAACTGTGCATGTTGCATATCCTTCAGAATTTTCTGCTGCAATGGCTACTGTTCCCGGATTATGCGCCTTTATTAATCCATTTGCATGAACTGTTGCAATGTGATCATTGTTTGAAAAATACTTAACTGTTTTGGCTGATGTTGGCTGTAACTGATATGTGCTTCCCTCTACCAAACTTACGTTATAAGTATTTAATGTAACTCGTTTTGAACTGTCAGGAACTGTAACCTGACAATAATAATTTTTCTTTTTATAAGTAGCTTTAATTGTTGCTGTTCCGTAATTAACGGCTTTCAATTTACCCTTTTTTGATACGGTAACTGCAAACTTGTTAGAAGTTTTCCATTTAATCTTTGCATTTTTTGGTGCATTGACAATTTTTAATTTATGCTTCTTTCCTTTTAGTAATGTTATCGCTGACGTTGACATTGAATATGTTGTTGCCGCCTTTGCTTTGTATGGAACATTACATAAAGTTATAACCATTGCCAGCACTAAAACTGCGCTTACACATTTACTGATTATTGTTTTTTGTTGCTTCTTCTGTTTGTTTACCTGTTTGTTCGTTAGTTGTTTCATTTGTTTCGTTTTCACCTTGCACTTTCCACTCTTCTATACTGCGTATTCCTGTTTCATTGCTTTCATCATAAAATATCTCGACTTTACTTCCCGGTTGAACAAAAACAATTGTTTCATCATCAGAAAACTTCATCTTATATACATTACCGACATTACTTGTAATGTACACATAGGTTTCTCCTGACATATTTATATATTTAATATCCTTAACAGTAACCTGCTCATGCTTGTACTGTTGTTCAATATTTTTGTACTTACCTGAACTTGTTTTTACACCATTTTCTTTTATAAGTTTTCTGTAAGTATTTAATGTATCTTTTTGACTTGTTCCTGTTGCTACAATGCTGTATTTTTTTACATCAACCAATGCATATTGTTTTACAAGATTTCCTTTGTCCTTCAACACCATAAAATAAGTTGGTCTTCCATCAATGTTTATTAAAGATGGAAATGCTGCATCATAGCCAAGATTCTGTACCTGACCTTCTGCGGCTTCCATGGCTGAAAACTCTTCTGCTCCTGCCACGTTAAAATATTTTGCCTTGCCCGTTCTGGCATTAACCATTACAAATCCAATATTTGAAGAATCATCTATAACAGAAGTTACTCCTGTGTAAATCCAAACATCATTGTCAATTACTTTGTAGCCATAATCTTCCGTTGCTTTCTTGCAATCCTTTTGACCGATTACGCTATTAATAAATCCGTCTGCCAACATTCCATGCCAGTTATACTTCTGCTCAATCAAATCTCCATCATATACTCTGTCGACCCACTTAGGCACATCGTCTAAATCATATTTCTTAGTTTTGCCTGTACATGGATCACAGATAACAACGCCATTTACATCCATACCACCAAACATGCCTACTCGCGCAGTCATTGTAGGGCAGATATAATATGGCTTGCCATCTTCATCTAACTCAAAATAATAGCCTTCAAATATTGCTGTTGGATATTTAAATCTTAAATGTCTTTCCAAATTGTCATTAAACCAGCCAGATTCTGTGTATTTAATTGGCTTGTCTAATTTTACATAATTAGCTTCAAATTTAACAGCATCAACTAATACATAACCTGGTATTCCGTTTTTTCTATTATTAAACCATTTGAAAAAGCCTGCATATTCCAAAGATGCCACTTTCATCGGTTCACCTTTTAATGCAATTTGGCTATAATCACTTCCAATCTCATACTGACTTACTACATCTGATAATGCTCCGATAGCTCTTTGTCCAACTACCTTTGCACTATCTGTGTCCATTAAAGCTACGTCTGTTATTGTATCTGTTTCTTTAATAGTATCTTCAAATTTTGTGTTCTCTATATCTATTAAAGATGAATATCTGCCTGCGTTAAATATCTTTGCAGAAATTACATTTCCAATAATTACAATTATTACTGCCAACAAAATAATTATACCAAATATCTTTGATACAATATTGTACTGAATTTTTGCCTCTTCAAAATTAGGAATTTTAAATGTGAACAAAAAGAATGCTACTATAAAGAATCCCTGAAACTCCCAAAACTCCATAGAATGAATATTCAATGGTGGGAGAAATGCATAAAATGCTAAAAACTCAATAACTGCTACTATAATAAATGAAATTACTATTTTCTTAATTGGTGGTTTAGTCTTTGAAACAAAACCTCCCGCTGTATTTCTTCCATATCTTCCTACAAACATATAACGTTTCCTTCCTATAATAATCGGCAAATTCTGTTTCTAATTTTAGCCCACTACTTCAATGATACCACAGCAGTACACTAAAATCCATAGCAAAGAATATCGTTTTTTAGCGGAACGTTTTTTGTGTAATAAGAAATTACGAAGGAATTTTTTATTACAACCGAGTAGGCTGTCTCCTACTCGATTGTAGCTAGCAGACATCTCAAAGCATAGCGTTTCGATGTTCTTACGCCCGGCAAATGATATTTCGTGCAAGCACGATATCGCTTGCTGGGCTTTTGCTACAAAAAAAGAACCGCTCACATGAACGATTCTCAAGAGGCGCAAACCAGATTTGAACTGGTGATCAGGGTGTTGCAGACCCGTGCCTTACCACTTGGCTATTGCGCCTTATATTTAGAACCCCTTTATTATATCAAGGGTTCTTGTTATCGTCAAGAAATAAAATTCTTAACGGAAGTGACTCCTACGGGAATCGAACCCGTGTTACCGCCGTGAAAGGGCGATGTCTTAACCGCTTGACCAAGGAGCCATATAAAGCTGTTTGTTTCTTAACAGCTTTAGTAGTCTATCAAATGTATTTTTATTTGTCAAGAGTTTTTTATATTTATTTTTATATTATTTTCATTGTTATAATCTTTATTCTTAGCTGAAGATTCCGCTTATATAATGCTGAATAATGTTGTTGTCATAAATCAGACTTAGCAATCCATTCTCTGATATTCCTGTACAAATCTGCTGTCCCCAACTTGTTGCGCTGAATGCTGTTACAACAATGCAGGCAATCCATATAATTACTAATGATTCACCTAAACCTATTAATGCTCCACCAATAGTGTTGAAAGTTCTAAGAACAGGTAACTTAGCGATAATATCTAAGGCATGAACTACAATCTTCACAAGAATTGTTAATATAACAAATAAAATAATAAAGGTAACTGCATTCATAACCATATCAGTTAAAGACTCAGCTATATATTCTGAAAAAGTAGTTACTTTCAAACTTGCGTAACTTTCTTCAGTGTTATTTTCATTAAGCGTTGCTTTTATTTCCTTTGGTAAAGGCAATTTTTCAATAATTTTCTTTTGAGCACCAACACCTGTTTGTGTTACACTTTGTGCCGATGATTCTATGTTATTACTAACATATTCCTCTATTGTGTTTTGTATGCCTGTATAAATTGGTGTTGCTTTCAACAACTGCTTAGTTGGAGGGGTCAAAATATTAACCAATAATAAAACTACTACTACTGATATAAGCGAAAATGCCATCTTAAGCATTCCTCTTTTTAAGCCGATTGCCGTCATTGCAACCATAAATATACCTACTATTATTAATAATGTATTTCCCATTAGTATTCTCCTTAAAGAAATTTCCTTTTCTTTTTGTTATTCCGTTAATCTGATTTTTTAAATTATTTTGTTCTTTATCTTTTCCCTTATCTTTTTTTGATTCGTTCTTATAATTTGTATAATCTATCTTAAACAACTTTATAAGATTTTTCTGTTTTCACACAATTAATTTTTTATTTTAATTTAACTTTCTGTATTTTTGACTTTGTCATAATAAGAAAAGTTCTTGAACCATCAATTGGAATAATTGCATTTACTGCTCCATTAAATGTCACCTTAAACTTCTGAACTCCATCAAAAGATATAATCTGACAGTTCATGTCATCGTACATTAAAACATTATCCCCTGAAAAAGAAACATTATCATACTCTAATTTGATTTCTTTTTCCATTTTTTTGTTTCCATTCAAGTCATAAACCTGTATTCTGTATGGGAACTTACTATTAGTATTTTTTAGAATCACGCCCACATACTGGTCACTATAAAATATTTTCTGAATCTCTTCATTTATTTTAACATCTTCCCTTAATGAAGGTTTATTTTTAAATCCATACAAAGACAGAATGTTCTCACCTGCTGCTACAACATCATCGTTTGTTACAAATTTTACCGTAGGTACAATAACCTCTTTGTACTGGTCAAACTCTCCCACTATTTTGTCAGTGGAATTTTTACCTGCATTAGAAAAATTGTAAAACACAACTCTGTTACTCATAGAACCGTTATTGACAGTTATATATGATACTGCCATTTTGTCCCCATCTTTTGATATTGAGAAATCAAGAGGGTATCCGTTTTCATCTAAAAGGGTTTTGTGAATAACCAACTTATTTCCGTCTCTGTCATAAACTTCTATATAATTGGCATCTTTATCTTCTGACAAAACAGCTATAACGCCCTGCTCTGCAACTTCCACTTTCACAATTGGGAAATTAGTTGTTACCTTTCCCTGATTGCCATCCTGATTATATATGTAAACATCATTGCTGTTTTTGTCGGCAACAGCTATATAATCTCCACATATATCTACCATTGGAGACTTCATCTGAAAAGCTTCATTCCAAACAGTACCATCATCATCAATATAAGAAATTCCATCTCCACTATATTTGATTACGAAATCCTTATAAGATAAATATTTACTTTCTGTACTTCCATCAATCTTAATGGAATTAATTACCTTATAACCATCGTAACTACTATATCGTTTATACAAGAATATACCAATAACTGCTACGATTGCCACCAAAACGCAAATTGCAATTTTTATTGTAAATCTATTTGTATGTTTCTTTATTACCTCTATAAAATTAAAATCTAAATAAGACTTTTTAAACTGTCTTACTTTATCAGAATTTTTATTACTCTGTGCCACAATCTCACTTCCTATCTAAAATCTATAAACGATTATACAATAAGTTTTGGATTATGGCACTATGTTTTTTATGGTAATAAAATTTTCTGACCTTCAATAATTGTATAGTCATCATCAATATCATTATATTCTTTTATTTCATCTACCATTTTGCTCGTTCCATAAACTTTCATACTAATATCGTATAGGGTTTGTCCCTTCTTTACCGTATAAGACATACCTGCAACATTGTTTACTTTTTTCGTTTTTTTAGAAGAATCATTAGCTGCATTCGCTTCCTTCTTTACACTGCTATTTGCATTTTCGTTTTCCAATTCATTAAAGTTCTGCTCACTGTTATTTTTTGATGAACTATTTTGCGAACTGTTGTTTTGTATTTCGTTTTTTGGGGTTCCGGTTTGAGAAGAATCACCCTGGTTTTTACTCTTCTGATTAATATTTTCCTGATTGTCGTTTTCATCTTGCATATCTTTACTCACGCCATCAGATTGTACACCATCCTTTTCACTTACTTTGTTGTTTTTATCTAAATTGCTATTGGTAGCACTTTTGGATTTGTCTTTACTATCTTCTAAAATTTCCTTTGTTTCCTCACTGTTACTATTTAATTGTTGATTAACCGCTCTTGCTTCCTCATTCATGCTGTAGCCGGATAATGTTTGTTTTATGTTTTTTAGTTCTCCATAATTATTTAGCATTACAACCGTTGATAGCAATAATGCTATAATTAATAGACCACTTATTCCATAAGCAACTCTCCCCTGCTTTCTGTTGCCACTTTCTTCTTTCAGTATTTCTCTAAAGCTTTTTGGTCTGTTAATATCTCTTTCTTTTATTTCTACATGTTCACTACCCTTGATTGTCTTATGTTGATTTGTGCCGCCTGCCTGCATATTATTTCTTTGATTTTTAAAAGTTGCTGCTAACTTTCCACCCTTTGTGCCAAGCTTGTTTTTATTTTGGTCTATTAGATTTTCGTTTTTGCGGGTTGAATTTTGGATTGAATTATGATTTGCATTCTGACTTGAATTATGCGATGAATTCCCGGCCAAGATTTTTTTCAAATCATTATTCACCAAATTGTCATTGGTTGCTTTTTGTTTTGAAGTTACCCCCTTACTATTTTCTTTTGCTACATTATTCTCATTACTTTCATTTTTCTCATTATTTAAACTTTTAATATATTTCTTCATTTTTTCATTTCTCTCATAATAGATATAGTATCCGGATTGCTTTTCTAAGTTCCCTTGCTTGCACATATAGAAATTTTCATCATTTTCAGTTCTGTCTGTAAGAAAACAAACTTTATCATTGCCTGCGAAGTTATCTAAATGCAGTTTGCGTATGCCTTTCAAATCATCCCGAACTCTATATGGTACTGAAACAAACCATCCAACAATATTCATTTTAGAGAAATATTTTTTTATGTCTTTATATATTGCTGCCCAGATGTCATCATTGAAAATCAAACTATTTTCTATCACTTCCCTTACTTCTACCATTCCCTTAACAAAAACATATGTATTTCCATTTTTTCTTTTTATTTCCCCAAGTAAAACTCCATAATTTACATCTTCCTGTTTTCCTGTTCTTTTCTTTAAATTTGTTATAACATTATCCTCAACGTAAATTTTTTGATTGGAATTATTTTCACCTATTTGGCGTATGTTTTTAGGAATAGTTACATTTCCCTGTTCCTCAGACTCTTTGCTACTATATACCATCTCTATCATGGGCCCCTCCTTTTCTATAATACCCAATGATAATAGCACATAGGCTCTGTTCTATTTTGTCAAAAACAGTTTGAACCCTTGTAAAAGTTTGCGACAAAAAAGACACTGGGAATACACCAGTGCCTTGTTAATTACAATTTAATCTTTATAACTCCACAACCTGACCTAAAACTTCACCTATCGGTTGATTTATTACAAGGTCTGCTCTTTGATCTTTTTGTGTTTTACTCTTATTAATAAGAACAAGCTTATTTCCTCTATAGTAATCCACAAGACCTGCTGCCGGATATACTGCCAGTGATGTTCCACCAATAATTAGAACATCAGCCTTGGCAATTGCCTCCACTGAAAGTTGTATGGTTTTCTGATCTAATCCTTCCTCATATAACACAACATCTGGTTTGATAATTCCACCACACTGACATCTTGGTATGCCTTCCATTTCATAAACCTGATCAAAACCGTAGAATTTTCCACAATCCTGACAATGATTTCTGTGTACTGAGCCATGTAATTCGTATACGTTTTTGCTACCTGCCGCCTGATGCAAACCATCTATATTCTGAGTAATCACTGCTTTTAATTTTCCCATTTCCTCTAATTTGGCTAAAGCTTTATGAGCCATATTAGGTTCTGCATTAGGAAAAAGCATCTTATTTCTGTAGAATCTATAGAACTCCTCCGGATTTCTTCTATAGAAACTGTGGCTTAAAATAGTTTCCGGTGGATATGCATATTCCTGATTATATAATCCATCCACGCTTCTAAAATCAGGTACTCCGCTTTCTGTAGAAACACCTGCTCCACCAAAAAATACAATATTATCGCTTCCATCAATAATCTCTTTTAATTTCTTTATGTTTTCTTCCATTATAAGCACCTCTTTTTCTTGTTCTGTTACTCACTCTCAAACAACTGGTTTACATTAAGGATTTTATTTAATACCAAATATAAATATAAGTATAAATACAATTATATTTAACTACACTGGTATTATTATAACATCTTTACAATTCTTAC
The DNA here is from genome assembly GCF_003477765.1 of Eubacterium sp. AF34-35BH. Classification (NCBI taxonomy): domain Bacteria; kingdom Bacillati; phylum Bacillota; class Clostridia; order Eubacteriales; family Eubacteriaceae; genus Eubacterium; species Eubacterium sp. AF34-35BH. Next base: position 88,761 of record NZ_QUDZ01000001.1, on the reverse strand, counting down.
TCTACAATAAAGTCTATGTTTGCAAGGGTAATTTTGTCCCCAATTTCTATCGGTAACAGCTTATGAGGTTCTAATTTTTCTCCATTTAAAAATGTACCGTTAGTCGAGTTCAAATCTTCAATAAAGTAATCTCCTAACTCTTCTGTAATTCGTGCATGTACTCTGCTAATTACTGCACTATCAATACAGAAATCACTACTTGAACTGCTTTTTCCAATTATATAAGGATAGTTTGACGGCTTAATATTTATTGGTATTTCTGTCCCCACTGCTACAAGTTTTATGTCTTTAGATAGTAGTGGATTAATCAACACCATAGTCCTGTCTTCCTGAAACTGTTGACTGTTCTTTGTGCAAAAACTTTTTACGGAATTATCAAAGTAATCTCCTACACTTTTGTGTATTTCTTTCTTATAAGTTTCCTCCCCATAACCCTCAGCTTTATAAGTTCCAGTTTCTTCTGCAACAAAAGAAGCTTCCTCCTCTTCAAGATAATCAAAGAAATCTAAATCTTCTTCCGTTTTATATTTGTCTTTTCTTTTAAATATACCTGCTATGGATTTTAATATATTTCTCTTTTCATTTTCTTTTTCAGATTCTTTCTCATTTTGTTTTCTATTTTCTTTTTTGTCTTCCTTTTTGTTTTTCTTTCTTATGCTATATTTTTCCTTTGAATTCTCGTTTTTATTTTCTATATCAAGTTTTACTATATCTTCTGTTCTTATTTTTTCGCTATTGCTTTTTTCTTTCTTATATTCCTGTATATTTTCAAATGCACATCTAAGTAACTCCTGCAATGTGAAATCTGCATTTGTTGTCATTTGCTGAATTCCATAAGCAATAAGCACAGCTTCTTTATCATTATGATCTATGTATTCCAATAGTTTATCAAAAAGAGTTCTCAGATTTACCTGATAATCTTCTTTATTCTCAGAAACATAACAAAACTCATATTTTCCTTTTTGTCTGTTGAAAAATATTAAATCTGTGTCAAATATTATATTGTCTAATGTAAGTAAATATTCACTCATTCTCTCGGATAGCATTTTTATATCTTTTATAAATATGTAAAGTTCCTTACCTGACATTTGTTTTCTGGTAAACATGTTAGACATTTGTGTTTTAGACGAAATATCATAATATAACATGGTTTCATTATTTATTGACTCCACACTTATTTGAACTAATCCCTCAATATGATTGTTTAATACCATCTGAAGTTTATAATCATTCTTCTCTATTTTTATGTCTTTTATAATCATCGTGTTTCTATTTCCGTCTTTTATATAAGATATTTCCATACTATCACTTCCTTCCAAATCCATCTTCCATAGCTCTTATTGCGTATAAAAGCTCTCTATTCATCACTTTTTGAATTTTAATTTCATCTTTTGATTTCCGACTAATTATTTTATTTAAAAAATTAGCATTACTTTTACTTCCAAAATCAGCACTTACTTTTGTGCTAATCTTATCTTCGTCTTTAACTATTAAAGGGGTTATTACAAAGCACCCTCCATTACCATTTTGTTCACCGTCAATATAAGTTAGCGCTGTGCTTCTCACAGTCACCAAGTCGTGACAATAAAGAGAAACATAAACTAACGATGCTACAATTAATATTGTTATTGGTACAATTATTGATGCCTCAATTGTAATTTGTCCTTTTAAAGTTTTCCTGACCATTTTCCTGTACAATGTTTTTATCATACACCTTCCTTTTCTATGCCTTGCATAAATAAAACAGAATATTTCCACAAAATATAAATGGTACAAACGGGATATTTGTTTTCAAACTCATCTTACCCATAGAAACACCTATTATCGAAAAAATCGCACTAATAATAAATGCAATCATCATTACGTTTAAGACAACCTTCAATTCAACCATTGCCGTTAAGGTTAAAATTATCAAAATATCTCCTACACCTACTGCTTCCTTTGTTACTAACGCAATAATATATAATAATGTACACACAATAATGCCGATTATAATATTTTCTAATTTCAAATTATTGGTTACCACTTTCATTACTATGGCTAAAAAATAATTTAGCAAGCAGAACCATACATAAATTTCTTTTGTTTTATAATCTGCAATTGCACATACAAGTAAAAACACTACACTCCATATTTCATACATTTTATTCTCCTAATACATATATCTAATACTGTCTTCATAAAAAGCCCATAATATTTTGCTACAAATTGCCATATATAACCTTGTATTATTTTCCTGAACATCTACTACAAGGTGGCATATTTTTAACCTTACTCTTTTCTACTGTGATAATATTTCTCAAAAGTCCGCTACACATTAAACTATTATGGTATTTATTTCCATCTTCAGTAATAAACACCTCTGATCCTAATGTGCCTTTTTTATTTACACATATAGAACATCTACTGTACGCCTGCCCGTAACAGTTTCTTTTAATTTTTAATTCTATAACGCCAATCTTGCTTATTTTCAGAGACAGATGTGTACATTCTTTAGTAACATGATAGACTTTTCCGTTTTTTGTAATATAAACAAGTTCCTGTTCCTTTGTTAAATCATAACCTGTCCAATCCTTTAAATAGCACCGTTGAGTTAAAACTATAGGCTTATTAACGTACGGAATTCTAACGATATACGGAAAAACAATATCTATTACTCCTTCTTCTGAAGTTTTTTTCTCTATCTCGCCACTTTGTTTAAGGCTTTGCATTCCACTTTCTAACAGTCCTAAATCCTCACTATACTTCTTACTTTTTTCAGTACATTGTTTATAGTAATTTAGTTTTGATAACGCAATTCCCATATTATTTATTTGTTTTTGATTATGTAACTGTTTGTTAAGAACTGTTATGTAACTTATCACCGAAAGAATTGCCAACATAAAAATTGTTATAACAATAGCAGCTTCCAAAGTAATGCTTCCTTTGGAGGTAAATAAATATACCCTTTTTCCCTGGGACACATTTATTTTTTTTATTTTTTCTTTATATTTTTTTGGCTTCTGTACTTGGAGAGAATCACATCCTAATTTTATTTTTTTATGTTTTTCACTATGTACAACAGGTGGGAAAAAGGGCATATTTATTCACCTCCTCACATTCTTTCATCTGTACTAATATTCTAACTGACTTTCTATGCTAAAATTATATGAGCCTATATTTCCATTTAATCCATTAATTACCCATGGCATTGCAACAAACAATGGTTCCGACTCATATTGAGCCTCAACATCCAATGATGTTACACATTTCTTCATGTCAAATTGTTGATTATAGTTCTTTCTAACATTTAACTGAATCAAATCCATGATTCTGTATGCTGTTGTCTCTATGCTGTTTTTCATTATTAATATCATGCAGAATTGTTTATAATCTATTGCTGCTTTGTTTTTAGATTCACTACTGCCACTTGCTAATAGATTTTTCAAACTGGTTTTCCAATTGTTAGCATTTTTCATTAGGTCTATTTTCTTACCCTTTAATAAAGTTTTTACGTCATTAATTGCCTCTGCTAAAGCCCAGCCTTCTAACAGTACACCTTTAATAACCGGTTCCAAAAAAGGCAGACCTATTGCTGTTGCAGCCGAAGCTGCTGTTGTTTCAATTAAAGCCATTTTTTCTTTGTCAGTTACTAAATACGCTAAAGTAACAACGTTCCTCACAGCAACAATCTGTTCCACAGTAGATGCCAAATTACTTCTATCGCTATCTTTTCCAGCAACAATATATTCAAGCTCATAACTTATTTCCCTGTTCTTTATAAGATTTGTGAAATTTCCAAACTTCATCGCACCATAAAGTACAAGTGCAGCTTTTGTTTTAACGTTGTCTAAACTATTCTCACCTTTATTGTCAATAGTCGAGGGCAAGTCTTTTAACTCTACAGTAGTTGACGAAATTTTATCTGTTTCATCTATAACTAAAGATAAAATCCCCTTTTCTATCAAGCCTTTTGCACTCTCATAAATACCTTTGTTTTTCTTATCCTCTTCACTTATTTCATTTATTTGCAATGAACTAATTTTGCTTTCTATATCCTTGGCAATCGTCTCCCACTGCTCCTTTGAATTCTCAGGTAATCTGTTAATTTCCTCTGTTAATTGCTTTTCTATAGACTTCAATATATTTAAATTATCATCCATAAAATCCTTCATACTATTCTGATTGTCTTTATTTTGACCATCTTTGTTTAATTCACTTAAAAATTCCTTCTTGTCCTTTTGATATAGTTTAATATCTTCTTCTATGGACATTATTTTCTCTAAAAACATTTCTCTCTTTTTCTTTGTTTTTAGTTTCTTTTGAATATCTGCATCTTTCAGATTCTTTATTTCATCACAGATTTTTTCAACATTTTCCTGGATTTCTTTGCTTTTTGAATCATCTATAATCTCATCTACATCCCCGAGATTATACTCACCACTCCCAACACCGCCATTACTATTACTATCAGCGCTATCATTCTTGCCATTACTATTACTATCAGTGCTATCATTCTTGCCGTTATTATTGCCAGTGCCGTTTATTTTATTGCTGTTACTATTGCTGTTATTGCCACTAATATTACTATTGCTATGGTCATCACTTTTGTTTGCGGATATGTTTATAACTTTATCTATTGCTTCTGTAGCTACTGCATACTTCATGTAATTAGAAACTTCCCTGACAAATTCTTCTCCACCGTTACTCCACACATATTTCTTTTCTTTTGCTTTTATATTCTTAAGTCTTGTCATTAAAAGATTCGAGCCCTTATGTTCCACATCACCCAATTCAATGTTCGCCTGAATATATTTTTTTAAGTTCTCATTTACTGATTCGTTTTCCCAAAACATTAGTACACCATAGTCTTCATATACCTGTCTTGCATAGCCTGCCAAAACAGAATCCGTTGCTAAGTATGTAAAAGTCTTACACTCACTTTGCACCATATTCATTCTTGCCGATTCTATTATTATGCTAATAAGCAATAATACTGTAACAAATATTAAGCTAAGATATATTGTAATGCTTGCTTTTTTTGTTTTATTAATCCTCATATTCTAAAAGTTTTCAATCTGTTCATTAATTGATTCATATACGCCATTGGCAACACCACTAATCTGTTCTTTAAATACCAATGCTAAGCCTACCAAAACTAAAATAATCAATACAATTTCAATTACTCCCATTCCACTTTCGTCATTAACATTTTTCTTTATTTTATTTATAAAATTCATAACCACACTCTTCATTCGCTATTTCCTCCTACTATAATATTTATTGCCCCTCCTTTTAGTCGTGGGTATTTCATCGATACATTCCTAAAAATAAACTTTGTTCATTTTATTTTCTGCTTCATATTTTCTGCCTCATATTTGTTTCCTAAATCAGTTTGTTATCCAAGTTAATTTGTTATATAAATTGCCTTGCTGTTTGAATTACTTTTTTTCATAAAATCTTTCTGCTAAATGTTAATGGACAATAGTGCTGGTACCATTATTATTGCAATGGTTATAATCAGCATTAACACCATTGGGCCTAATAATTTTGTCGAAACCTGTCCACCATTTTTTAGCAGATTGTTTTTTCTTTCATTCATTGCATCCTTTAATTCACTCTTTAGCACCAGCGTTAATTCTTTTGTTCCTCGCTTAAGATTCTGTTCAATTAAACCTGCCAGTTTTATATAACAATGAATGTTGCATCTGTTACCATATTCACTTATTGCCACAGTTTCAGGAACACCACTCTTCATCTTCACTGAGCACATCGAAAGTTCCTCAAATGCATACCTGAATGCTTTACTATTCTTTTTCTTTTCCACGTTATACTCTGCGACCATTCTCTCTATTGCCGACTTAATTGATAGTCCTGCTCCGTAATAAAGCAAAATCTTACTTACTATTTCCGGATAGTCATTTAGTAACTGCCTGTTCCGTTTTTCTACTTCTTTTTTTAAATCTTTATCCTTCAGAAAGAACAATGTAATTCCTACTATAATTCCTATTATTGGTATATATTTTCCTACTGTGTCCTTTGTTTCTCTGTAAGTCACTTTTTTCCCATTTATTTGTTGCGGCAGTTTGACCTGATTACTATATTTGTCATTTTCATCCACATATTCCTGCACATAATTTCCTTTTGATTTTTTGTCACTGCTTGGGTATACATTCACTCCAAAACTATAATCTATGGTTTTCTTTTTAAATGTCATAGTCGCCGTAAGTGTTACAACTTCTCCCTGTTTTTTCACATTAGAAGAAATCTCTCCGTTGTAATTTATTATGTTTTTATCACTGATTTTCCAGTATACATTAACTTTTTCTTTTCCTATTTCAGAAACCAAATTCAGTTTACTGTTTACTTTGTTCTGACTTTTATTCTTACCTAAAACTTCTTTTAAAAGGACTTTCTTGTTTTTTTCCAACACCTTCTGTTTTTCACTCTCTGTATACTGCTTTTTTGCAACATTTAACTTAACCGTCTCTTCTCCAACATCATCTATAATTCTCACATTATAATTATTTGAACTTTTTACACTTCTCTCTACTTTACTAATTTGCCTGTCTGTTTTAGATTCAGAATATAAAACTGCAATTGAAACTCCAAGCGTTAGCCAGATAACTCCAACTACAATACAAACTTTTTCTACATAATAAAAATATTGCTCTTTTATTATATGCTCCTTAACAGTAATTTTCTTTAAGTCATTATTAACCCCTGTATTTTGAAAAATCTTTTTGGGTAACCTATCCACAATGAGCATGCCAACTCCATATAAGCCCCATAATTTATGTTTTTTCTTACTTAACTTCCTCTTATATCTGTGTCTATAAGGAATTGTAAATACAATAAACGCACTCAAAACAAGAAACACCACAATAATAAATTTTGTCATTTCACCTATTCCTCCATAATGCTGTCCACAATTCTTTCGCCCCATATATATGCTAATAAATATAGAATTAAACATATTGTCATAACAATTTTGCCTACTATACTTTCATACATTATCTTTAAAAATTCAGGAGAACTTACAGAAATGTATATAATTATAAATCCTGGAATCAGTGTCATTACCTTTTGCTCTAATCTTTTTTCTGTTATTGATGTATTAATTTCCTCTCTGGCATTTTCCTTCATTACAATATCATCTGTTACATTTTTGATTATTTCAGGCATATTGCCGCCGGTTCTTTTCGCCACACTAAAAATTTGCGAAAACAAAATAGCATTTTTTAGTTCCATTCTCTCTGCCATGTCTTTTAACACTTTTTCTGTTGATATATTTAGTTTTAGCTGTGATATTGCTATCTCCAACTCTTTGCACACAAAACATTCTTTTCCGTATATGTTCTTTAAATCTTTATAACTTGATTTAATGGCATTCTCTACTGAGTAGCCTGTTTTTAATCCATCAGAAATTGCTATTAGCATGTCTTTAAACTGCAGCTCTCCGTAAGCAATTTTCTTGTTTATAAGACTTTTCTTTCTTTGCTTGTAAATTGCTACTGTAAATGGGATTAAGAGTATTCCAAATGCATAATTTCCATAAAATAATTTTCCAATAACAAAAACTATTAACTGTATTGCTGCAATATTTATTATGATTTCATTTTTAGATAATTTCATTTTTGTCCCTTCTTTATACACTTAGCCCATAGCTTTGTAACTTAAATATGTTTTTCAATGTTCCTACTTTTTTCAATTTGCCATTTTCCATACAATATAGCTTATTTAAAATAATCTGATTGTCCTTAAATTCCTGAATCTCATTAATCTCTATAACTTTTCTTGTCTTATCTGGCATTCGTGCCAAATGAACCATAATATCAATACCTGCTGCTAACTGTGACCTTATGGCATTTAGTGGTATATCTGCCCCCATTAAAACCATAGTTTCTAATCTGGCGAGCATGTCTTTTGGAGAATTCCCATGTCCTGTGCTCATCGAGCCGTCGTGACCCGTATTTAAACTTTGGACCATGTCAAGAGCTTCTGCGCCTCTAACCTCCCCAACAATAATTCTGTCAGGTCGCATTCGAAGAGACGTTTTTATTAAATCTCTTATAGTAATTTCATTTTCTCCCTGACTGTTAGCCTGTCTTGCCTCCAGACGAACAATATTATCCACACTCTTTAACTGCAATTCTGCAGAATCTTCTATGGTTACAACTCTTTGGTCATTAGGGATAAAATTAGACAACACATTTAAAAATGTTGTCTTCCCTGAGCCTGTCCCACCACTTACAAAAATGTTGTATCCTGCAACAACCAATTTTTCCAACAAGTCGCTTACTTCTCTGGTAAGAGTCCCCCATTTAATTAACTGATTAATGGTAATTTTTTCTTTAGCAAATTTTCTAATAGTTATAACAGCGCCATCTAAAGCAACTGGTGGCAAAACCACGTTCACTCTGGAGCCGTCCTCCAATCTTGTGTCAACAATTGGATTAGACTCATTTACTCTTCTATTTGTTTTTGCAACTATCTGTTGAATTATGTCCTGAAGTCTTTCCTCTGACTCTATGGAATCATCATAAGGTATGATTCTACCCGCTTTTTCAATAAAAATATGATTCCTACCGTTTATCATAATTTCCGTCACTTCATCCATCTCCAGCAAATCTTCAAGTATCCCCAGCCCCTTTATGGAATTAAAAACTTCTTTATGAATTTTTATTCTTTCTTTAATAGTCAAATATTTTTCTTTTAATTCCTCTTCCATAATACGGTCAATTATTTCGTGAAGTTCCTTCTCCTGAGGTTCCCTGGTCATATCAATAGTTGAGATAACTTTCTCTCTTATGGTTTCTTTACTAATTTTTTCACCTATTGCCCCCACCTCCTACTACCTGTCTTGAGTAATCTCCCAAATTACTCCACAACTGTCTTTCTAAGAAATTGTCATCCTCTATGTCAACTAAATCTATAGGTGGCGTAACCTGCTCAATTTTATCTATCAACTCTAAAGCTTCGCTACGTAGCAAAAACTCTTCAAACTCCCCAACTTTCATCTTGTACATATAACTGTTTTCCATAGGAACATAGATTTTATCGCAAAATTCAATTAACGAAGTTATATCTTCCACTACATTTCCAATATCAATTACAATATTTTCATACATACCTGTAGCCATTATGGTTTCCAGCAATTCTATCCACTTTGTTGTTTCCATAGTTCTCAAGTCCCTTGAATATTTAAGTGGTGGCACATAATCTAATGTATTAACTGTATTTACGATAGCTTTCAGCTTAATGGCAACTGTATCTTTATTTTGTTTAAAATAATACATTAAATCGGACAAATCACCCTGATAATTTTGATGGTAGATTTTATCGAATGCCGTAAACTCATCCATGTTTATGTATAGGGTACTTCCGCTTTCAGCCAACACCTGCCCCACAGTAAAAGCAAAAACAGTTTGTTCAGGCTTCTTTATAGGGGAATAAACTCCAACAATCTTTGTTCCATTTCTTTTCACTATTGAACCTGTTTTACTTATATTCAGCTCGGCAAAATAATCCAAAATTTTTCTAATGATATTTTCAGATGATTGGAATTTATAAATATAAGAATAATCCTTGAACTGCTGACAATCATCTTCCACTAAAAATATTATTTTACTTACATCTTCAAGTTCCAAATATTCATCATATAAATTGTAATCCACCAATAGAATATCAATATGATTGTCCTGTAAATATTCTTCCAGTGCCTCTTTATTTGTAAAAGCCGTTGCCTTAAATGGCATGTTTTGTTTTTGATTAATGTATTTCATTAAACTATTTGCATATACTTCATCTAAATCATAAATTGCCAAAGTTGCCGTCATCTTTCTTCTCCCCTTTCTTCTTAATTCTAATTTTTACCATCTGGTACTTCATAATTTTCTTCAACACCAGCCTGCATTTTTTGTCTCAGGTAATGCTGTTTTCACATTATAAACACCTTTCTCCCACTTTGTCTATACCCTTTTTGTGATTTTATATATATTTTAAAGAATGTGTGTTTTTTTCATTTTTTGTGCACTTGACACATAAATATATAGTGGTATACTTCTATGTAGTATTCATAACTAGATGTTATGGTTATAATACATATTTTTATTTTTTTCGTGTCATTATACTAATAATGATGTTTTATTTTTTCAAAGCAGAACAATTATATGGAGGAAAATATATGAGTAAAAGAACTAAATTATCAGACAGAACATTGCCTACCTACTCAAAGGGCGAAGAGATTTTCAATATGGTTTCTCACATTGTAGGCGGAGCTCTCGGTATTGCAGCACTTGTACTTTGTGTTATTACAGCTGCCAAAGCAGGTAGTGTCATCGGAGTTGTTTCCAGTTGTATTTATGGAGTAACCCTCATTACTTTATATACAATGTCCAGTGTTTATCATGGTTTACGACCGGGTATGGCCAAAAAAGTAATGCAGGTTTTAGACCATTGCACCATTTATTTTCTAATTGCCGGCAGCTATACACCGATTTTATTAGTTGCTATGCGACCTAAATATCCTGCACTTGCTTGGGTTTTATTTGGAATTGTTTGGGGCTGCGCAATTATTGCTTGTGCACTTACAGCCATTGATTTAAAGAAATACAGTGTTTTCTCCATGATTTGCTACCTTGCAATGGGCTGGACAATTATATTTTTCATAAAACAGACTTACGAAGTCATGTCGCTGGGGGGAGTAATTTTCCTTGTTGCCGGAGGTGTTGCCTACACTGTAGGCTCTATCCTTTACGGACTTGGCAAAACTAAAAAATGGATGCATTCTATTTTCCATATATTCATTCTTGCAGGCAGCATTTTGCATTTCTTTGCAATTATTCTTTATGCTCTATAACCTTATAATTTTCGATAAACTTATAAGTCTTCAAACTTTTCTATAAAAGTTTAACGATCTAAAAAGATAAAATCTGGAAGAGTGTTATTTCTTCCAGATTTTTTTGTGTAATAAAATTTTTATTTGCACAAAAATGAAAATAATTACACATTTTCGAAAATAAAATAGGGTAATTTCTTTCCATTTTGCTCTTTTCCAACAATATCTTTCTAATAATATATTCTTCTATTTTACGATTTTTCAATAATATCTTCTTCTGTTTTGCCTTCTTCTGTACATTTCATTTAACAGCAAAACCATAATTATATCTTTAAGCCACTGATCATCCGGATATTTAATACAGTTTTCTCCGTCGCCACACTGTTCTTCCTCTTCCTTAACCCGCCTGAATATGTTGTTTACCATTTGCAAAACACCTAATTTATCGGGATATTCATCAAACATTAGACTTCCTGCAAACTCCTGTTTGTCACACTCTCTTTCGACCCAATCCTGAATTGTCATAAAAGCTATCGGGTACATTTCCTTAACATAATCAATATCTCTGTCTGACATTTGATTCCATTGTCCATAATAAAATCCATTTATTGCATTTCCCTGAACGTAAAAAGGTATATATTTATAGTCCATAATCAATCCTAATAGTTTATCATTTTATACTATTCAGATTTCAATTATTTGTTACTACAAATATATACCTTTTACTTTTATTTTTACAATTATAAATCAACTAAATTATAATTTATACCGCACCCTAGTTACAGGTTTACCGCATAAAATATAAAACTTCTACAACTTTATTTTTATTTCCTTTCCTGACTTTTCATATGATGTGTATTTAACTCCCGCTGCTTCCATCATTCTTTTAGAAGCTTTCACAGATGAAGTGTCACCATATTTGTCGTCTCCGTAAATAACTTCCTTTATGCCACATTGAATAATCGCCTTGGCACATTCATTGCAAGGGAATAAAGTTACATATATTTTTGCCCCTTCTAAACTACCGCCGCGATAATTTAATATTGCATTTAGTTCGCTATGAGTTGTATAAAAATATTTGTTGTCATAAGGATCGTCACTTTCCCTATTCCAAGGAAATTCATCGTCACTACAGCCAATTGGAAGTCCGTTATATCCCATTGACAAAATCTTGTTATCTTCACTTACAATACAGGCTCCCACCTGAGTATTTGGATCCTTTGAGCGCAACGCAGCTAACGATGCCACGCCCATAAAATATTCGTTCCATGAAATATAGTCTTTTCTTTTGTTACTCATTGTCTCGTCCTCCAATCATGTTTTGCCCTCATATTTAAAATCCTTCTTATATTAAAAATGAAGAAATCCTTCTCCTTAAGAAAAGTCTTTCTTCATTTCTAGTTACTATTTTGTTCCGAAAATTCTGTCTCCTGCATCGCCAAGACCTGGAACAATATATTTGTGTTCGTTTAATTTTTCGTCTTTTGCACCAATGTAAACATCTACGTCCGGATGAGCCTTTTCAAAAGCTTCAATTCCTTCAGGTGCTGCAATAATGCACATAAGTCTAATGTTCTTAACGCCCTTATCCTTTAACATCTGGATTGCTGCAATAGCTGAACCACCTGTTGCAAGCATTGGATCTACCACAAAAACTTCTCTCTTATCGCAATCTTCAGGAAGCTTGCAATAATACTCGTGAGGTTCTGCTGTTACTGGATCTCTGTAAAGACCAATATGTCCAACCTTTGCTGATGGAATAAGTGCAAGCATACCATCAACCATACCTAAACCAGCTCTAAGAATTGGAACGATTGCAAGTTTCTTTCCACCTAACTGCTTAATTGTTGTTTTACAAATAGGTGTTTCAATTTCTACATCTTCAAGCTCTAAATCTCTTGTTGCTTCATAAGTAATAAGCATTGCAATTTCGCTTATTAACTGTCTGAAATCCTTTGTTCCTGTAGTTGTCTGTCTGATAATTCCAATCTTGTGCTGAATCAATGGATGATCCATTATCATTATCTTTGCCATGTTTCTTCCTCCGTACATATTATATCTTATTATGTTTTAACTTATTCGCTAACTTTATAATCACTTCATCAACCGTATCATAAAGTTTCGCATAATCAGCAAGTTCCCCACCATCCGGGTTAGTTATACTTCCTTGCTCATTAATATACTCTTTAAGTGTATAGACATTCACTGCTTCAGCAAAGTCATCATAAATACCCTGCTTCTTTGTTTCGTCTAATACAAGTACCAATACATCTTTTCCAAAATCTTCACCTGTTAATTGAACTGAACTTCTGTCAATTTCAATCCCCTTTGACGCTGCAATGGCAACGGTCTTTGGGTTCATAGGTTCCGGAAATAACACTGCTAGTCCCTTAGACTCAATAGTAGCTCTCTCCTGTGGTAAATAATGCTTAAGTAGAGCTGCCGCCAATGGTCCTAACGAAGTGTCTGTATCAGTTACAAATATTACTTTTGAATATTCTAACATTTTTCCTCCGAACTGCTACACATCCATTATGTTATAACCAGCTGCCTTTGTAAGCCTGTTCATAATAGCCCATCCAATGTTGTCCTCTGAAAAAGCTTCCCCAAAAATGAATTCAGTTCCCTCTTTGTCAAAATCGCGAAGCGCTTTAAACAACATGTTTGCTATTGTTTCCGGCTTGTCCAAATCGCCCAGAGATACTACCTTAATGTTCTCATTTATTTTTCCCTGGTACAATCCTAAATGCTGGTTAGCTGTTATTATTCCTGTCTTCTTTCCTTCTTCAGCTTTTGCATTAGCTGAATCAATTATGTGCTGAGCAACTTTATTCGCATCACCTTTAAAAATACGAAAATCTGCTGCCGGTGCATAATGTCTGTATTTCATACCCGGAGCTTTTGGTTTCAAACCTTCTACCGGTTTCTTCAAAATGGCCTGATCTATCTCAAGGTTGCTAACAACCTTCTTTGCCATTTCGTATGTTATAAATCCTGGTCGTAAAACAAGAGGTGGATCTACTGTTACATCTATAATTGTAGACTCCAATCCCATTCCTACCATGCCACCATCAATAATCATATCAATGCGACCGTCCAAATCATCGATTACATGCTCACCAAGTGTTGGACTTGGCTTACCTGATAAGTTGGCACTTGGTGCCGCAATGCTTGTTCCGGCTTCTTTAATTAATCTGCTTGCAATAGGATGATTTGGAAATCTGATAGCCACAGTATCCAAGCCACCTGTTGTTCCTTTTGGAACAATATCGCTTTTCTCAAAAATTAAAGTAAGTGGTCCCGGCCAAAAAGCATCCATTAATTTTTCTGCCACCGGTGGTATTTTCTTTACCAATGGTTTCAGCATTTCTATGTCACAAATATGTGCAATTAATGGGTTGTCTGATGGGCGTCCTTTCGCAGCATAAACCTTCATAGCTGCCTGGGCGTCAAGTGCATTTGCACCCAATCCATAAACCGTTTCTGTTGGAAATGCAACAAGGCCTCCATCTCGAATAATCTGCCCTGCTTCCTTTAATGCTTCCCCATCTATATTGTCTTTATCAATGTTAATTATCTTCGTGTTCATTTCTCGCCTCACCTGACCTATATCCGTTTTATTTTATCATAATTACATCTAAAATACAACGTTAGACGCCTTTATCTTTTCACCAGGAATCGCCATTTATCGCTGCATATTAAAGTATGTAGAAATACCTTCACTCAAGATTTCTGCCAGCTCTTTTTGATATGTTTCATTTGTCAATTTTGTTGCCTCATCGCTATTGCTTAAAAAACCACACTCTACAATTATTCCCGGACATTTTGAATTTATTAAAATATAGTAACTGTCATTTGGCTTTGCCTTTTTTTCTTTATCATTTACCTTTTCATTTAGGATTTTCTGCAAAGTTTCACCTAGCAGCTTGCTTTGCTCTGACCTTTGAAAATAAAAACTTTGTGCTCCATGAACTGAAGTCTGCGTAAAGCTGTTTTGGTGAATACTAACCATAATACATTTATTATTTTCTTCATAGGCGTTGTTTATTATTTCACAGCGTTTATTTAAATCGCTTATTTTAGAAAACTTATCTCCATCCCCCAAAACAACATCTTCGCTTCTGGTTAGTACAACCTTATACCCCTGTTCATTTAGTACCTGAAAAAGTTTCTTACTAATAGCCAAATTCACATCTTTTTCTTTCTCTTTATTTACACCAATTTTTCCCGGATCATCTCCACCATGCCCCGGATCAATTACAACAGTTTTTCCATTAAATTTTTTTGTGGTTACTACTTCGCCTTTTTCTTTTGTCGGCTCTTTCACTACTTTTTCCATGTTACAGGCAATTGCAGTTACGGAAACAAGCAGAATAATCGCCATGAAAATTTCCATTTTTTTATAACTTTTTACTGATATCATGTTTTACCAATAGAGCAGTTCCTATTTTTGTAAATTATATGTTTTTGAAACATCAAAAATTCGTGTTACACTTATTGTATAAAAAAAGAAGCTATACTGATATCACAATACAACTCCGTTAAAATTTTTTTTATATTATCGATTAATTTATTAACGAATTTAATAATTTTAAATCGTTTTCCGGCACATCAATTGGTTTAAAACCATCCTCTAACAGTTCCGTCTCAACCTCATTAAACAAATCATTACTAACATCTGGACGTGAAGTAGTTTTCAATGCATCATTGATTCATCTTTCTTACCACCTTCAAGCTATTACTTAATGCAGCAAATTCTTCTAAAGTCAACTTTTCTCCGCGGATGTTTTCTTCTTTGCCAATTGCTTTAATTGCCTGAACTATTTCTTCCTTTGTGTAGTCCAATTCGGAAGAATTTTTCAAACCATTTACTAACGTTTTTCTTCTCTGATTGAAGCTTGCTCTAATTACTTTAAACATTAATGTTTCGTCAACATCAACCACTGGCTTTTCATGAGCAGTTAATTTGATTACTGCAGAATCCACATTAGGTCTTGGCATAAAACATGACGCTGATACATTTAACTGCACCTTAGCATCTGCGTAATACTGAACCGCAAGAGATAAAGCACCATAATCTTTTGAACCGGGACCTGTCTGCATTCTGTCGGCAACTTCCTTTTGTACCATAATGGTAATACTTTCAATAGGAACCTTGCTTTCAAACAAGCCCATAATAATTGGTGTTGTAATATAATATGGCAAATTAGCTACAACCTTAATTGGCTTTCCATTGTTCTTTTCCTGTGCAAGAGCTTTAATATCCAGTTTTAAAACATCCTGATTAATCACTTCTACATTATCATATTCAGACAATGTATCTTTTAAAATTGGAATAAGCATTTTATCAATTTCAACAGCCACTACCTGACGCGCTGCCTCACATAAATACTGTGTCATTGTTCCTATTCCAGGTCCAATTTCAAGGACGAAATCATCCTTTGTAATATCAGCCGCACTTACAATGCTCTCTAATATATTAGAATCAATTAAAAAGTTTTGTCCAAATTTTTTTTGAAAAGCAAAACTGTATTTATTAATAATTTCTTTAGTTGCACTAGGCGAACCTAAATATGCCATATAATACCTCACTAATTACTTCTATAATTAATATAAAATTAATTTAAAACTTTAATTTGCTTTAATTCACTAATCAAATTTATATTTGATTTTGTACAATTCCGTATAACTTCTTTGCATTTTCGCTTGTTATATCAATTACCTCGTCGGAACTTATACCTTTAATTTCAGCAATTTTACTTACAACATAAGGGAGATTAAAGGAATCATTTCTCTTACCTCTGTTTGGAACAGGTGCAAGATATGGACAATCTGTTTCTATAACCATTCTGTCCATAGGCATATACTCCACAACTTCCTGAAGTTTTTTTGCATTATTAAAAGTAACAACGCCGCCAATTCCAAGATAAAATCCCATATCTAAAAACTGCTTTGCCATTTCTTTAGTATATGAGAAACAATGAATAACTCCGCCAATTTCATCTGCCTTATTTGACTTCATTACATCATATGTATCTTTTGCAGCATCTCTACTGTGAATAATAATTGGAAGTTCTGCTTTTCTTGCAATGTCCATCTGTCTTTCAAAAGCTGCAATCTGCTGCTCCCTATTGTCATTCCAATGATAATCCAATCCAATTTCACCAACAGCTACAATCTTCGGTTTATACACGCTCTTAGCTAACCAATTATAATCATCGTCAGTTAGCTCAGCCACTTCGTCAGGATGTACTCCCAACGCTCCGTATACATATGGAAATCTTCTAATTAAACCTATTGTGCTTTTACATGATGCCATTGAAGCTCCAACATTAACAATATACTCAACTCCTCTGTTTCTCATTCTCTCTAAAAGTTGCTCTCTGTCGTCATCAAAAGCCTCGTCATCATAGTGAGCATGTGTATCAAAAATCATTTTATTTCCTCCTGATGCTAAAGCACTATTGCTTTAATGGGTTCAGGGACAAAGCCCCGAACCTACATATAACTTTAGCAGATTTCACTTCCTGCTACAATATCCTTATCAACTGTTACAACAGAAAGATTTCCTTCATCATCTCCTGCTGCAAGAATCATACCCTGTGATTCAACACCACAAAGTTTACATGGTTTTAAGTTAGTAATAACAGCCACTTTCTTTCCAACCATTTCTTCAGGCTTATAGTATTTTGCAATACCGGAAACAATCTGTCTTGTTTCTGCGCCAATCTTAATCTGTGAAACTAAAAGTTTCTTTGCCTTCTTAACAGGCTCGCACTTAATAACTTCACCAACCTGAATCTGGATTTTGTCAAAGTCATCAATTGTAATTTCAGGCTTCTTTTCAACTTCAGGATATTTTTCTCCCTGAACTTCTGCCTTCTGTGCTTCCTCGATTTCCTTAACTTTTTCCATTACTTCCTTCTGGTCCATTCTGGCAAAAAGAATTTCAGGCTTTTCTACAACCTTGTTTCCTGACTGGTATTTACCAAATTCAGTCATATCATCAAAAGCTCTTGGTGCACCGTTAATCTGTGCCAAAATCTTTGCTGATGTTTCAGGCATAAATGGCTCAAGTAAGCTTGCACCAATATTAATTGCTTCAATTAAATTGTAAAGAACTGTTGCAAGTCTGTCCTGCTGTGCTTCGTCCTTTGCCAAAGCCCAAGGCATTGTTTCATCAATATATTTGTTGCTTCTCTTAAATAATGCAAAAATTTCTGTAATTGCATCTGCAACACGTAATTTATCCATTTTTTCTGCTGCTTTAACAGGCGCTTCTAATACAACTTTCTTAAAGTCTACATCAACGTCACCTTCTACACCCTTGTTTTCAACAACGCCACCAAAATATTTATTTGACATTGAAATTGTTCTGTTTACAAGGTTTCCTAATGTATTTGCAAGGTCTGAGTTCATTCTCTCAACCATTAAATCCCATGTAATAGTTCCATCATTTTCAAATGGCATTTCATGAAGTACAAAGTATCTAACTGCATCTACGCCAAAAATACTTGCTAAATCATCAGCATAAATCACATTACCCTTTGACTTACTCATCTTACCATCACCCTGTAATAACCAAGGATGTCCAAATACCTGCTTTGGAAGTGGAAGATCAAGTGCCATAAGCATAATTGGCCAATAAATTGTATGGAATCTTAAAATATCTTTTCCAATTAAATGAAGGTCTGCAGGCCAATATTTTTCAAACATTGGATCACTGTTTCCATCAAGGTCAAATCCTAATCCTGTAATATAGTTTGATAATGCGTCAATCCATACATAAACTACGTGGTCAGGATCAAAGTCTACAGGAATTCCCCATTTGAATGATGTTCTTGAAACGCATAAATCCTGAAGTCCCGGAAGAAGGAAGTTGTTCATCATTTCATTCTTTCTTGATTCAGGCTGTATAAATTCAGGATGTGTGTTAATGTGTTCAATTAATCTGTCTGCATATTTGCTCATTCTAAAGAAGTAAGCCTCTTCCTTTGCCGGAGTTACTTCTCTACCACAATCAGGACATTTTCCATCAACTAACTGTGATTCTGTAAAAAATGATTCACAAGGTGTACAGTACATACCTTCATAGTAACCCTTGTAAATATCACCCTGGTCATATAATTTCTTAAAAATCTTCTGAACCTGTTTTTCATGGTCAGGATCAGTTGTTCTAATAAATCTGTCGTATGATGTGTTCATCTGATCCCAGATTTCTTTAATAACACCTGCTGTTTTGTCAACAAATTCCTTTGGTGTTACTCCTGCTTCTGCTGCCTTTATTTCGATTTTCTGTCCATGTTCATCTGTTCCTGTCTGGAATCTTACGTCATATCCCTGCTGTCTTTTAAAACGTACAATACTGTCTGCCAAAATTGCTTCATAAGTATTTCCAATATGTGGCTTACCTGATGTGTAAGCAATTGCTGTTGTTAAATAATATGTTTTGCTCATTTTACTTCTCCTTCTACTATTTTTCTGAAATCCCATTTCATTTCTACACTCTCTACAGTCTAACTGTGAAATTTATCTAATAGAATTTCCTTTTATATGAAAAAAATCCCTCCCGTCTTCTTGTAAAGACGAGAGGGTTGACTTCGTGGTACCACTTTACTTTATCTGAAATTTCATTATCTATTCATAATCAATCATCAAAATATCTTCAATGAAATATGTTAAACTTTCAGACCTCATTAACACTATAACGGGTGTAACCGTTGACGGCTCATATACTATACTCACCTTCACCGCTCCAGGGCCATCTTCAACTTTCACTCCACTGTTCCTTTTCACCAACCAGAACTCTCTGTTAGCTTTGTTAGAGTCTACTCTTCCTTTCAACGCGTTTGTCATACCCACTAATTCTATTATTTTATAGGTAGTTTGTCAATTATGTATTTAGTAAAATCGTGGAATTTTAGCTGAATTTATACCAATCTTTCCTGTATAAATTTTATTATATCTTCATGTTTGTATTAAACGAACCTATTTATCCAAATCAGAAATATATTCACCTTCCTCGCTAACAGATACACCTGCTTTTTTGATATACACATTGCCGTTTTTTAATTGAAAAACACAATAAAAATCTGATTATCCGCTAAAACACAGTATCTATCAGCATTTTCAAGGAAACAAACACATCAATTTACTACTTATTTACTACCATTGAATGAGCCTTGATACGCAAGTTTTCCTAGATATGCAAAGATATGGTACAGCACATCAGTATTGAAACAAGAAAAATTGAATAACTCATAGACTATGGAACGCCTAAAATGACGTTCCTTTTCTATTTTCAGCCGTTCATTATGGACGGTTATTTTATTACCAAAAATGAAAGGAGCATTAGATTTATGAAAAAGATGTTAAAACGATTGTGTACGGGCTTCTTAGCTCTTGCAACTGTCGTTACTGCTTTGCCGACTACACCCGTTCATGCAGAAAGTAAGCAATACTGGACGGAGTCAAAAGAGCGTGTCGGTATCGTTGAAAAAGTAATGAATGACGGTTCGATTGGTTCTACCTTTAATGAGGGACATTTGACCGTTGAGGGCGAGGACGCTTACTGTATCGACATTAACACAGACTTTAAGAATGGCTACAAGACCAGAGCTGACGCAAGCACCCGTATGAGTGCCGACCAGATAAGCGACGTTGCCTTATCTATCGAATATGTAAAACAGTACACAGACAGCCACAACGGAATAAGCAAAAACCACGCCTACCTTTTAAGACAGCTTGTTGTCTGGCAGAGATTAAGCGTACATCTTGGCTGGCAATGCGATAACGTGCGAGCTTCTTATGATGAAATTCCAAAGGCAACGCAGGACGAAGTTTTCGCTGGTGCAAAAGCCTTTGTCAAAGAGAATAAAGGACGCTATGAATGTGGCGGTTATATCTACTCTGGCGAGGGGCAGGAATTGGGACAATTCTGGGCGAAACTCAATGTTGGAAATGCGAAACTTCAAAAGACTTCCAGTAATACCAGCATTACAGACGGTAACGGGAATTACTCTATCGCTGGTGCGACATACGGTGTCTTTGCTGATAAGGACTGCACGAAACAGCTTGCCACCCTTACGACTGATGAAAACGGAAATACAGATGTCGTAGAGGTAACGGCTGACACAGTCTATATCAAGGAATTATCCGCACCAGCAGGATATAAGGTTGATACAAATATATATTCCTTAAAGGTTGAAGCTGGAAAGACAGCGACCTTGAACGTATCAGATACACCAAAGGTAACAGACACTTTGATTGAACTCTTCAAGATTGATATGGAAACACAGAAAGACAATCCGCAGGGGAACGCTTCTTTAGCAGGTGCGGAATTTACATGGAAGTATTATACTGGCTTCTACAATAAAGACAATCTCCCTGCCGAAGCTACAAGAACATGGGTTACAAAGACAATCGCCGAAACAGACAGCGACGGTACAATCCACTATGTTACAAAATTAGCGGACGCATACAAGGTATCTGGCGACAGTTTCTATATGCAGGACGGCAAAGCCGTTCTTCCACTTGGAACACTAACCGTAGAAGAAACAAAAGCTCCAAACGGTTACTTGCTGGACGGTGCATATATGCAGGCTGGCGATAAGTCCGAACAGATTAAGGGCTTATATGTAACACAGATTACCGAGGACGGCGACCTTGCCGTATTGACTGGAAGTAACCAGTTTTCTGTATCAGACAAGGTTATCCGTGGCGGTGTGAAAATTCAGAAACGAGATTTAGAAACGGGCGATACAAAACCACAAGGAAGTGCCACTTTGAAAGATACTGCCTTTGACATCATTTCCTTAAATGATAATGCGGTACTGGTTGAGGGCAAGCTATACAAGAAAAATGAAGTGGTAAAGACAATCCATACAGACATTGAGGGTGTCGCTTCTACGTCTGCTGACCTTTTACCTTATGGAAAATTCCGTATCGTTGAGAGTGAAGCTCCAAACGGATATTTGACAGACGGTGCAAAACCGATTGATTTTGCAATCACAGAGAATGGAAAAATCGTTGATTTAACCGACGAAGCCCATTCTATCTACAATCAGATTAAGCGTGGAGATATTGAGGGCGTAAAAATCGGAGCAGGCACACACAAGCGTCTTGCTGATGTTCCCTTTAGGATCACAAGCAAGACAACGGGCGAAAGTCATGTTGTGGTAACTGATGATAACGGGCAATTCTCCACTTCTTCTGACTGGGCTTCTCATAAGCATAATACCAACGCAGGAAAGACCAGCGAGGACGGTGTATGGTTTGGAACTTCTAAACCAGACGACAGCAAAGGGGCGTTGCCTTATGATACCTACATCATTGAAGAAATGCGTTGCGATAGTAACAAAGGCTTTGAGCTTATCCCACCTTTTGAAATCGTGGTATCAAGAAATAACCTTGTGATTGATTTAGGTACTTTGACTGATGAATACGAAAAAGAAATCTCTATCCATACCACAGCGACCAGTAAGGACGGCGAAAAGACAATCCTTGCAGGAAAAGAGGTAACAATCGTTGATACCGTCAAATTAGACGGACTTACAAAAGGCACAAAATATCAGCTCAAAGGCTGGCAGATGTTAAAGGAAGAAAACACCGAGCTTCTTATCAATGGAAAGCGTGTAGAAAATGACTATACCTTTATCGCTGATGATGAAGCTATGAAAGTGGAAATTACTTATACATTCAATGCGTCCGAGCTTGGCGGTAAAAATCTGGTAACATTCGAGGAATTATACGATTTGAGCAATCCAGAAGAACCCGTAAAAGTTGCGGAACATAAAGACATTGAGGACGACGGACAGACGGTACTTATCACAGAGCGTATCATCAAAATTCATACGACTGCTACCGATAAGGACGGCAACAAAGAGCTTGAAGCTGGAAAAGAGGTAACAATCATTGATACCATAACCTTAGAGGGCTTAGAAGTCGGCACACAGTACAAACTTGTAGGCTGGCAGATGTTGAAAGAAGAAAATGCAGAGCTTCTTATCAATGGAAAACGTGTGGAAAGTGATTACACCTTTACCGCAGACAGCGAAACTATGAAAGCGGAAGTTGCCTTTACCTTTGACGCTACTTCTCTTGACGGCAAACAGCTTGTAACTTTTGAAGAATTGTACGATTTAAGCAATCCAGACGAGCCGAAGAAAGTTACCGAGCATAAAGACATTGACAACGAGGGACAGACGATTACCTTTAAGGAAAAACCCGAAGTCCCAGAAGAACCAGAGAAACCCAAAACACCACAGACACCAGATACACCGCATAAAACAGACAGTCCAAAAACGGGCGATAACACGAACCTTTACGGACTGCTTGCATTATTACTAACTTCTGGTGCTGGACTGGCAGGTATCTTCTTCTGCAAACGCCGTAAAATGAAGAAATCATAAGGCGGTAACGATATGAGAAAAGAAAAATCACGTTCTCCGCCGATACCGTGTCGGCAGACTTCCGCTTATTCTGGCTTGTCTGCTACTTACCTGCAAGAACACGGATAGTCAAGGGTGCGTAAGCATTTATTTTACCCTTTACTATCTGGGGACTTGCTGGTACTTCCCTAACCGCCAGAATAAGAAATCACTATCAAAAACTTATCAAATATAGAAAGAAACGAGGTAAAACAATATGGAAATGAAATATGTCGTGCCAGATATGGCACAGTCTTTTGGAACACTTGAATTTGCAGGCGAAAGCGAGCCTATCTTTGAAAGAGATAAAAATAACCGCAGGGTCTTAGCCAGACGAAGCTACAACCTTTATTCTGATGTGCAGAAAGGCGAAAATGTTGTCGTGGAAATTCCCGTGCAGGCTGGCGAAAAGCATTTCAAGTATGAACAGAAAGTAAAACTTGTCAATCCGAAATTATACGGCAGAGGTTACGCAATTGGGGATATGGGACATACCGATTATGTGTTACTTGCTGATGATATTGTAGCAGTTGAAGAAAAGTAAAGGAGTGAAAATATTATGAGATTATCAAACGGTTTTGTTATTGACAAAGAGAAAACATTTGGAGAATTAAAATTTACAGCAGTGCGTGATGTATTCTTGCAGAATGAGGACGGGACACCGAGTACCCAGCTTAAAAAGCGTATCTATGATTTGAAGTGCAGTCTGCATGGTGGAATTATCCCCGTGTCTGTACCGCCAGAAGTACCAGTAAGGGAATTTCCGTACAATGCAGTTGTGGAGCTTGTCAATCCAGTAGCCGATACGGTATCACGAAAAACCTATACGGGTGCAGATGTGGACTGGTATGTAAAGGCAGAGGATATTGTGTTGAAGAATAAAGGCAATCAGAACGCAGGCAATCCACAGAACCATGTACCGCAAGGACAGATGAAAAAATAAATGTGAGCCCATATTTTTCTTGTAACTTATATATAGAACCGATATAATTAGTTGAAAAGTTCTGTTTTAAGCCATGTAAAACTATTTTGACAAGGGAAAATGGCAATGTCAAAGGCTTTTGACAGACAAAATAGCTATATTCATATACAATAAAGGAGAAGATTCAAGATGGATATTGGATTACAAATCAAAAAATTTAGGGAACAACAAAAAATTTCTCAAGAAGAACTGGCTCTTAAAATATTTGTTTCAAGACAAACAATTTCTAACTGGGAAACAAATAAAAGTTGTCCAGATGTTAAAAGTTTAATTACTTTATCTAATATCTTCAATGTGTCTTTAGATAATTTTATAAAAGAAGATATAAAGGAGATGAGGGAGATTGTAGAAAAAGCAACTATTAAAAAGTTTAATGTGATAAGTGTAGTTTTCCTAATTGAATTGATAGTCGTAGCCATAAGTGCCTATCCTTTATTTAGTATTAAGGGAAATATAGGAATTATTATTTGGTTATGCTTGTTTGCAATAACGCTCTATACGGCAAGTAAGATTGAAAAATTCAAAAAGAGCCATGACATTCAAACCTATAAAGAAATTTTGGCATTTATTGACGGAAAGCAATTAACGCATGATGAAACACAACAAGAAATAGGAAAAAGAAATTATCAAAAAATCATATTTGCATTCATTGCAGGTGTAATCGCACTTATTATATGTTTTGTTGTAATTTTTATTTGCCAGCATTTAACAAATTAAAAGGGAGGAGAAATCATGGAATTTTGGCTTATTATGATTGGCTTTATAGTTATGGGCGGAAGTTGTTCATTAGCAGGTACTTGGTGGGATAGAAAAAATAAAAAAGATAAAAAAGAAGAAAAGAAACAATAAAATTTACACTTTATTGTTGATTAAGCAGTTAGTCTTAGGATTGACTGCTTTTTTCATACCTAGAAAGGATTGATTTATGCGTATGATTTGGAACAAAGGACACCGTATCAGAGCCAGCGACAAGCACCTTGTCTACCACTTTTCCATAGGGACGCTTCTGTTTGTATTCATGGCGGTTCTTCTGCTACTGAACATCAAACAGCTCATGCGTACCGACTGGGAACATTTCAGCTTGTTAGAAAACGGCTTGACGCTTTCCCCTTACAACTTCATAACTGTGCTGATAGCGACTGGTGTTTGTGCATTGGTCGCTTTTCTGTATTACCGCTTCTGTTACGACAGTTTCAAGAAGCTATTGCACCGTCAAAAGCTGGCACGAATGATACTGGAAAATAAGTGGTATGAAGCCGATACCGTACAAGACAGCGGTTTTTTTACTGACCTGCAAAGCAGATCAAGGGAAAAAATCGTCTGGTTTCCAAAGATTTATTATCAAATGGAAAAGGGATTGCTCCATATCCGCTGTGAAATCACGTTAGGAAAATATCAAGACCAGCTTTTACGGTTAGAGGATAAATTGGAAAGTGGCTTGTATTGCGAGCTGACCGACAAGACCTTACATGACGGCTATATTGAATACACCCTGCTTTATGACATGATAGCAAACCGCATTACCATTGATGAAGTATGGGCAGAAAACGGCTGTCTTAGGCTGATGAAAAATCTTGTGTGGGAATATGACGCACTCCCTCACGCTTTGATTGCTGGTGGGACTGGTGGCGGTAAAACTTATTTTCTGCTGACGCTCATTGAAGCCTTACTGCATACCAACGCTGTCCTTTATATCTTAGACCCAAAGAACAGCGACCTTGCAGACTTGGGAACAGTCATGCCTAATGTCTATCACACCAAAGAAGAAATGATTGATTGCGTCAATGCCTTTTATGAGGGCATGGTACGGCGAAGTGAGGAAATGAAGCAACACCCGAACTATAAGACGGGCGAAAACTACGCCTATCTGGGACTTCCACCCTGCTTTCTTATCTTTGATGAATATGTAGCGTTTTTTGAAATGTTGGGGACAAAAGAAAGCGTGAGCTTACTTAGCCAGTTAAAGAAAATCGTTATGTTAGGGCGACAAGCAGGTTATTTCCTTATTGTTGCCTGCCAGCGTCCAGACGCAAAGTATTTTTCAGATGGTATCAGAGATAACTTCAATTTCCGTGTGGGACTTGGGCGTATCAGCGAATTAGGTTACGGTATGCTGTTTGGTTCAGATGTGAAAAAGCAGTTTTTCCAGAAGCGTATCAAGGGGCGTGGCTATTGTGATGTGGGAACAAGCGTCATAAGTGAGTTTTACACGCCTTTAGTCCCAAAAGGACATGATTTTTTACAGACTATCAGCTCTCTTGCACAAGCAAGGCAGGACGGGACGGCGACGTGCGAAGCGAAAGGCGACGGCACGGACTAGCCGTTGCTGGTGTGGCGTCAGCCACGCCAGCAGGTAAAACCCCTCGGTATCTAACAGAGGGGTACGTTTGCAAATAGACAATAGACAAAAAACATAGGAAACATAAGGCTTCTGGCATGGTTTTCTAGCAAAAATCGGCTGTGAAGTCGCCTTAAAAAACTTCACACTTTACAGATTGGGGGTATGGTTCTGAATGAAGAACAACGGATAAAAGAATTACGGGAGAAACGGATTGCTTACGGTATCTCACAAGGCAGGCTGGCGGTGGCTTCTGGTATCACAAGGGAATATTTCAACAAGATAGAAAGTGGAAAAATGAAGCCGTCAAAGGAACTTCTGGAAACTCTGCATAAGGAACTGGCAAGGTTCAATCCAGAAGTACCGCTTACCATGCTGTTTGATTATGTGAAAA
Organism: Eubacterium sp. AF34-35BH; assembly: GCF_003477765.1. Lineage (NCBI taxonomy): Bacteria > Bacillati > Bacillota > Clostridia > Eubacteriales > Eubacteriaceae > Eubacterium > Eubacterium sp. AF34-35BH. Next base: position 61,800 of record NZ_QUDZ01000001.1, on the reverse strand, counting down.
TTCGTTTTCCCACGCTGGATATACAGCACATCATCAAAGATATATTAAAACTGAATATCAATTATATGCTCCATGAAGATTACGGACATTACAGTTATACGGAGCATTATTCTTTAGGGGACATCTTTATCTATACGTCGGCTGACGAAGAAAAAGGTGTCCTTTTAGAGTTAAAGGGGCGTGGTTGCCGACAGTTTGAAAGTTACCTGCTGGCACAACAAAGAAGTTGGTATGACTTTCTCATGGACGCACTCATAGACGGTGGCGTGATGAAGCGTATCGACCTTGCTATCAACGACCATACGGGTATTTTGGATATTCCAGAGCTTGCGGAAAAATGCAGGAAACGGGAATATATCGGAAAGTCCAGAAGTTATAAGTTTTATCAGTCGGGCGAGCTTATCAAGCATAGAGAGGACGACAGAGAATATATGGGACGCACCCTTTATCTTGGTTCGCTAAAATCAGATGTGTATTTCTGTATCTATGAAAAGGACTATGAGCAGTACGTCAAGTTAGGGACACCGCTGGAAGAAGCCGACATTATCAACCGTTTTGAGATACGGCTTAGAAATGAACGTGCCTATTATGCAGTACGAGATTTGCTGACCTATTATGACGCAGAGCAGACTGCCTTTTCTATCATCAACCAGTATGTGCGGTTTGTTGATGAAGAAGCAGACAAGCGAAAAAATGACTGGAAACTCAATGACCGCTGGGCGTGGTTTATCGGCGATAACAGACAGAGCTTGAAGCTGACGACAAAGCCAGAGCCTTACACCTTAGACCGTACATTGCGGTGGGTACAACGGCAGGTAGCACCGACCTTGAAAATGCTGAAAAGGATTGATAAGGGAAACGGAACAGACTACATGAAAACTATCGAACAGCAGGCAAAGCTCACAGAAAAGCATGAAATGATAATCAAACAGCAGACGACCCCTGCAAAAGATTTAGTAGAAAGTTAGGAGTGATGAAAAAATGTGGGAATTATTGAAAGACTTCCTGCTGGTATCTGTTGGAACGGGTATCGGCGTAGCCTTGATGTGTATTTTAAGTGTTGGCAAAGGAGCTGACTATGAAATGAAGAAATTAAAAGAAAGCGAGGACAAATAACATGAATTTCGGGCAAAATTTGTATCAATGGTTTTTAAGCAACGCACAGAGCTTAGTGCTTATGTCGATTGTGGTTATCGGTATCTACTTAGGGTTCAAGCGTGAGTTTTCAAAACTTATCGGTTTCTTGGTAGTTGCCTTGATTGCTGTCGGCTTGGTATTCAATGCTGGCGGTGTGAAAGATGTACTGTTAGAGCTGTTCAATAAGATTATCGGTGCATAAAATTTTATTGTGGGGCTGATGTATGGGTGCTATAATGTGAAAAAAGAAGTAATCGAGGTGTTCTATTTTGAATGAGAGAGAAAAAATTATTCGTTTATGGTTTGATATGTGGTTGAAACAGCAAGACTTAGGAATAGATAAAATTTTTACAGAAGATGTTGTTTATACGGAAAGCTGGTGTCCTAAATATGAAAATCTTAAAACAGTAAAACATTGGTTTAATGAATGGAATACTCGTGGTAAAGTCATTATTTGGGATATTAAACAGTTCTTTCATAAAGAAAATCAAACTGTCGTAGAATGGTATTTTAAAAATGAAATGAATACGGGAAGCGTTGAAGAATTTGACGGTATTTCCTTAATTGAATGGACAGAAGATAACAAAATCAAATCATTAAAAGAATATGGTTGCAATCTGAATAACTATAATCCATATCAACACAGCGATAACCCTCAATTTAGAGATGAAAAAACAAACTGGTTTTAAAACTTAATCAAATTATATCCATATACATAAAGCAGTTAGTCTTAGGATTGACTGCTTTTTTCTTACCTAAAATCAGATTGGAGTGATGAAATGAGCGATATTTTTAAGGATATGCAGGCAAACGTCGGCTGTGATTATATTTCTAACCTGCCCTCTTACAAGCGTAAAGTGTGGCATGAAATGAAGCGATTACCGCTTACGAATTATGATATAAAACAGTTAGAAGATTTTTCAAAGTATGTGTTTGGTATGTCGTACCAGAGCTTAAAAGATGTGATGAAGCAACAGAAAGGACGTGAGGAACAATGCAGGAAACAAGGGTGCTGGTGGAAACGAGAGGAACAACTGGCGAAGAAACAATATCATACTGGTTCGACCTGCCGATAGATGTTGCCGAGTTTGAAGAAAAGTTAGGTATCGGTGCAGAAAGTGGGGATTATCGTATTATCGAAAAGGTGTTGCCTTATGCTGATGAAGTCCACGAACACACCAGCGTGTACCAGCTCAACGAATTAGATTTTATGTACCGCCAGCTTTCAAGTGATATGCAGGAAGAATATGTATCACTACTTACGGTGTTTGAAAATTTAGAAGCACTTTATATTTGCAGGAACGTGATTATTGTTTATCCCGACTGTAAAAGCATGATAGATGTTGCAAGGCAAAAGCTGATGAACGACCCGATGTTCAAGCATTTATCCGAGGACTGTCAAGAATACTACTTTGACTTTGAAGCCTACGCTTCTCACTTGCAGGAACACGGGAAATTTTTAGTAACAGAACACGGTATCTTTGAACTGCCAGAGTAGGAAATGAGGTGGTGCTTATGATTGATGATATGGCGGTTTATATTGCTAATCTTGGCAAATACAATGAGGGCTATTTAGTCGGTGCTTGGTTCACGTTCCCCATTGACGAGGAAGATGTGAAAGAAAAAATCGGCTTGAATGAACAGTATGAGGAATACGCTATCCATGATACCGACAACTTTCCCATTGCGATTGGCGAGTATGTTTCCATTGAAGAACTCAATGAGATGTATGAAATGATAGAGGAACTTCCCGACTATATTGTAGAGTGTCTGGACGAATTTATCAGCCACTATGGGACGCTGGAAGAAGTCGTGGAACATAAGGACGATATTTACTATTATCCCGACTGTGAAACCATGACAGATGTTGCCTACTACTACATAGACGAATTGCAGGCACTTGGGGACATTCCACCCAGCTTACAGAATTACATTGACTATGAAGCCTACGGGCGAGATTTGGATATGGGCGGTTGCTTTATTGAAACAAGCCGAGGTATGTGCGAGATACCATATTAACGCTGGAAGATCAGCGACAAGCATTGTTGCTACTGACAGCGTATTTCTCTTTAAGGGACAGTCTGAAAATGGCTGTCCTTTTCTATTTTGAAAGGAGCTGAAAGAACTTGAAAAAGATTAAAAGCTACACGGGTATCTGGAACGTGGAAAAAGTCTTGTATGCAATCAATGACTTTAACTTACCCTTTCCCGTTACTTTTACACAGATTACATGGTTTGTGATTACGGAATTTATCATCATTCTGTTTGGGGATATTCCCCCACTTTCCATGATTGAGGGAGCATTTCTCAAATACTTTGGTATTCCCGTTGCTCTCACTTGGTTCATGTCGCAGAAAACCTTTGACGGAAAGAAGCCGTACAGCTTTTTGAAATCACAGATAACCTATGCCCTGCGACCAAAAATCACTTATGCAGGAAAAGCCGTAAAACTGCATAAGCAGATATTGAATGAAACAATCACGGCAGTAAGGAGTGTGAACTATGTTCCCGATAAAATATATTGACAATAACCTTGTCTGGAACAAGGACAATGAGGTGTTCGCCTACTATGAGCTGATACCATACAACTATTCTTTTCTATCCGCAGAGCAGAAATTTATCGTGCATGACAGTTTCCGACAGCTTATCGCACAGTCCCGTGAGGGTAAAATTCATGCGTTGCAGATTGCCACAGAAAGCTCAATCCGCAGTATGCAGGAACAGTCAAAGAAGCTGGTAACTGGAAAATTAAAGGAAGTTGCCTGCCAGAAGATAGACGAACAGACCGAAGCGTTAGTATCTATGATTGGGGACAATCAAGTGGACTACCGCTTTTTTCTTGGCTTTAAGCTCATGGTTACGGAAGAACAGCTCAATCTGAAGAACATCAAAAAATCGGTGTGGCTGACGTTCACAGAATTTCTCCATGAAGTGAACCACACGCTGATGAATGATTTTGTTTCCATGCCGAATGATGAAATCAACCGTTACATAAAAATGGAAAAGTTACTGGAAAATAAAATCTCCCGTCGCTTTAAGGTGCGTCGCTTGGAAATCCATGATTTTGGGTATCTCATGGAACATCTTTACGGCAGGGACGGTATCGCTTATGAAGATTATGAGTACCAGCTACCAAAGAAAAAATTGAACAAAGAGACGCTGATAAAATACTACGACCTTATCCGTCCGACAAGGTGTGTGATTGAGGAAAGCCAGCGGTATTTACGATTGGAACATGAGGACAAGGAAAGCTATGTGTCCTATTTTACCGTCAATGCGATTGTAGGAGAGCTTGATTTTCCGTCGTCTGAAATCTTCTATTTCCAGCAACAGCAATTCACATTCCCCGTTGATACGAGCATGAATGTAGAAATCGTGGAAAATCGGAAAGCATTAACGACCGTCCGCAACAAGAAAAAGGAACTGAAAGACCTTGATAATCACGCCTATCAAGCAGGAAGTGAAACCAGCTCAAATGTGGTGGACGCTTTAGACAGCGTGGACGAGCTGGAAACTGATTTAGACCAGACAAAAGAAAGTATGTATAAGTTAAGCTACGTCATACGGGTGTCTGCACCCGATCTTGACGAGCTGAAACGCCGTTGTGATGAAGTCAAGGACTTTTACGACGACCTCAATGTAAAGCTGGTGCGTCCTGCTGGGGATATGCTGGGGCTTCATTCTGAATTTTTACCAGCCAGCAAGCGATATATCAATGACTATGTGCAGTATGTAAAATCAGATTTTTTAGCTGGGCTTGGCTTTGGTGCGACACAGCAGTTAGGAGAAACTACGGGTATCTATATGGGCTATTCTGTTGATACGGGAAGAAATGTGTACCTGCAACCGTCCCTTGCCAGTCAAGGTGTAAAAGGTACAGTTACCAACGCTTTAGCGTCTGCTTTTGTCGGTTCGCTTGGCGGTGGGAAATCGTTCTGTAACAATCTTCTGGTATATTATGCGGTGCTGTTTGGCGGTCAAGCACTTCTGTTAGACCCTAAAAGTGAGCGTGGTAACTGGAAAGAAACGCTCCCAGAGATTGCACATGAAATCAATATCGTAAATCTTACCAGCGATAAGGACAATGCAGGGCTTCTTGACCCGTTTGTGATTATGAAGAATGTAAAAGACGCTGAAAGTCTGGCAATCGACATCTTAACATTCCTTACGGGTATCTCTTCAAGGGACGGCGAAAAATTCCCCGTACTTCGTAAGGCAGTACGCTCCGTTACCCAGAGTGACAGTCGGGGCTTGCTCCATGTGATAGACGAGCTACGCCGTGAAGATACGCCCATATCAAGAAATATCGCAGACCATATCGACAGCTTCACGGACTACGACTTTGCACACCTGCTGTTTTCAGACGGTACGGTAGAAAATGCTATCAGTCTGGATAATCAGCTCAATATCATTCAAGTAGCCGACCTTGTACTGCCAGATAAAGATACCACTTTTGAAGAATACACGACCATTGAATTGTTGTCTGTGTCTATGCTGATTGTGATTAGTACCTTTGCCCTTGATTTTATCCATTCGGACAGAAGCATTTTTAAGATTGTCGATTTAGACGAAGCGTGGGCGTTCTTAAATGTGGCACAAGGAGAAACCTTATCAAATAAGCTGGTTCGTGCTGGGCGAGCTATGCAGGCAGGCGTTTATTTCGTTACCCAGTCTGCCTATGACGTGTCAAAGGAAAGTCTGAAAAACAATATCGGCTTAAAGTTTGCATTTAGAAGCACGGATATAAACGAGATAAAGCAGACCTTAGAGTTTTTCGGTATCGACAAGGACGATGAGAACAACCAGAAACGCTTGCGTGATTTGGAGAACGGACAATGCTTATTGCAGGACTTATACGGGCGTGTCGGTGTGGTGCAGATACACCCAGTCTTTGAAGAACTGCTACACGCCTTTGATACCAGACCGCCCGTACAGAGAAATGAGGTGGAGTGATGAAAGAAAGGATAAAAGGTGTGTTCACAAAAAAGAAGATTTTCCACTTTCTCAAAATGGCTCTGTTCGTGGTGGCACTCTCCCTTATCCTGCTTTCACTTTTGGGGACGGTGGCTCATGCGACGGGGCTTGTAGACGATACCATAAACGCAGAAAATCTTTATTCAAAATATCCCCTTTCCAACTACCAGCTTGATTTTTTCGTCGATAATAGCTGGTCGTGGCTTCCGTGGAACTGGCTCGACGGTATCGGAAAATCGGTACAATACGGGCTGTACTGCATTACCAACTTTGTCTGGACTATCAGTTTGTATTTGAGTAATGCAACGGGCTATGTGGTGCAGGAAGCCTATAAGCTGGACTTCATCAATGATATGGCAGACAGTATCGGAAAGAGCATACAGACCCTTGCAGGCGTTACCGAGAACGGCTTTTCTTCTACGGGCTTCTATGTTGGTTTCCTGCTTCTCATTATCTTAGTGGTGGGAATGTACGTTGCTTATACGGGACTGATAAAACGGGAAACCAGCAAAGCACTTCACGCTGTTATCAACTTTGTGGTGGTGTTCGTGCTGTCCGCTTCATTTATTGCTTATGCTCCCGACTATATCAAGAAGATAAATGAATTTTCATCAGACATCAGTACCGCTTCTTTGGATTTGGGAACAAAAATCATGCTCCCTAACTCCGACAGCGAGGGTAAGGACAGCGTGGACTTGATACGGGACAGCCTATTTTCTATTCAAGTGGAACAGCCGTGGCTCTTGCTTCAATTCGGGAACAGCAACGCAGAAGAAATCGGGACAGACCGTGTAGAAGCTCTCGTATCGGCAAGTCCAGAGGACGAGGACGGGAAAACCAGAGAGGAAGTCGTGAAAACAGAAATCGAGGACAACGACAATAACAATCTGACAATACCGCAGGTCGTGAACCGTTTGGGTATGGTGTTCTTCCTCTTGTTCTTTAACTTGGGTATCACGATATTTGTATTCTTGCTTACGGGCATGATGTTGTTCAGCCAGATACTTTTTATTATCTTTGCAATGTTTTTACCTATCAGTTTTTTACTTTCCATGATACCGAGCTATGAAAGCATGGCAAAGCAGGCAATCGTGAGAGTATTTAATACCATAATGACACGGGCAGGAATAACGCTCATTGTAACGGTGGCATTTAGTATTTCCAGTATGTTTTACAACATTTCCACAGACTACCCATTCTTTATGGTGGCGTTCTTGCAGATAGTATGTTTCGCTGGTATCTACATGAAGCTGGGCGACTTAATGAGTATGTTCTCACTTAATGCTGGCGACAGTCAAAGCATGGGACGACGCATATTCCGCAGACCGTATCTGTTTATGCGACATCGGGCTAGGCGTATGGAACACCGTATTGCAAGGGCGGTAAGTGCTGGCGGTATTTCGGGCGGTGTAGCTGGTGCGGTGGCTAGAAGTGCCGTTGCTGGCAAGAGAGCCGAAAGAAAAAATACGGCTTCTAAAGAAAATCGGGGCAATACCACTTCCAGCATGGGACAGCGTGCAGGTTCAAAAGTCGGTGCTGTTTTAGATACGAAAAATAAAGTGAAAGACAAGGCAAACGCTGTCAAAGAGAATATCAAGGATATGCCGACACAGACCGCTTATGCGGTGTATTCCGCAAAGGAAAAGGCAAAGTCCAGCGTATCAGACTTCAAGCGTGGCATGGTGCAGGAACAGCAGTCCAGACAGACGGGACGCTTGGAAAAGCAGGAACAGCGTAAGAAAAATATCGCTGACAAACGTATGGAGCTTCAAAAGGCACAAGAAGCAAGGCAGGTACAGCGAAAGGCTGACGGATCAGCGACAACGGGAGCTACCCGTCCCCATGAGCGACCAGTCACAGCTTCAACCATTCCAAAGCCGAGTGTTGAAAAAATGCAGGAAGTCAAACGCCCAGCCACAGCTCCAACTCCGAAAGCAAGTGAGCCAGTCAAGACAAATGTTATCAAAGAGCGTCCGTTATCTTCTGGTGCTTCTGATAAGAAAGCACCCCAGCCTACACAGACAGTACATAGGCAGAATGTAGAAAAAGTGGTATCGCAGGAAACACGCCAGAATGACACCAAAGACCGCAGGATAAAGGTTCAGCAGACCCAGAGCGTCCAGAAGAACCAGCAGACCATAGAGAAAACCCGTAACCTTGTAACGAAGAAAGGACAGAAGAAAAAATGAAACTGAAACATATCGCTATCATTGGCAGTCTGTTTCCTATCCTCTTTTCTCTGGTGCTTTTCTTTGGCGTCCTCATTAGTGCGGACAGCGACGACGAGAACAGCAATTTTTCTTCTGGCATTACGGGTATGAACCTATCCGCAGAAGTCTTGAAACATCAGCCTATGGTAGAAAAATACGCCAGAGAAAACGGTATCTCCGAGTATGTCAATGTGTTACTTGCTATCATTCAAGTAGAAAGTGGCGGTACGGCAGAAGATGTTATGCAGAGTTCGGAAAGTCTTGGTTTACCGCCTAATTCCTTAGATACGGAAAGCTCAATCAAGCAGGGGTGTAAGTATTTTGCGTCCCTGCTTTCTTCCTGCAAAAATCAAGGTATCGACGACTTGAATGTAGCGATACAGTCTTATAACTATGGCGGTGGCTATGTGGGATATGTGGCAGGAAAAGGAAAAAACACACTTTTAATCTTGCAGAGAGCTTCGCCCGTGAGAAATCGGGTGGAAAGAAAGTAACCTACACCAACCCGATAGCCGTTGCTAAGAATGGGGGCTGGCGGTATGGCTATGGAAATATGTTCTATGTGGAAGTAGTCAATCAGTATTTAGCAGTTCCGCAGGTATCGGGAGAACTGGCACAAAAGGTAATGAATGAAGCGTTGAAATATCAAGGCTGGAAGTATGTGTATGGTGGCAGTAACCCGAATACTTCCTTTGATTGTTCGGGATTGACGCAATGGTGCTATGGAAAAGCTGGTATCTCCTTACCGAGAACAGCACAAGCACAGTATGACGCAACCCAACATCTGCCACTCTCGCAGGCAAAAGCAGGCGATTTGGTGTTTTTCCATTCCACCTATAACGCTGGTTCGTATGTAACACACGTCGGTATTCTTGTTTCGCCGACACAGATGTACCACGCAGGCGACCCGATAGGATATGCAGACCTAAGTAGTAGTTACTGGCAACAGCACTTAATCGGTGCAGGACGAGTAAAACAATAGAAAGGACTTGAAAAATATGTTTAAGAAGAATAAGAAACAGACAGAAACTATCAAAGAACCAAAAGAAAAAAAGGTGCGTACTGTCAAGGTAGGCACACATAAGAAAACCGTGATTGCGTTGTGGGTGGTGCTTGTCGCAAGCGTGAGCTTTGGGGTGTATAAGAATTTTACGGCTATCGACCAGCACACCACCCATGAAAAAGAAATCATTGAACTTTGCTTGCAGGACACCAACGGGATAGAAAATTTCGTGAAAAACTTTGCGAAGTCCTATTACACATGGGATAACAGCAAAGAAGCTATCGAAGCAAGGACGCAGGCAATCAGCGGTTATCTGACAAAGGAATTGCAGGACTTAAATGTAGACACCATTAGAACCGATATACCGACCAGCTCCACGGTTACAGATGTGATTGTATGGCATATCGAGCAATCGGGAGCGGACACTTTTTCTGCTACCTACGAAGTAGATCAGCAGATAAAAGAGGGAGAACAGACAAGCAATGTGAAAGCAACCTATACTGTAAAAGTCTATGTGGACGCAGACGGGGATATGGTAATCGTTCAAAACCCTACCCTTGCACCAGCAGTTGAAAAATCAGACTATGAGCCTAAGACACCAGAAGCAGACGCAAGCGTGGACGCTGATACGGTAAATGACGCTACCGCTTTTCTGGAAACATTCTTTAAGCTGTACCCAACAGCGACGGAAAAAGAGCTTGCTTACTATGTATTGGGAAATGTGATTGAACCTATCGGCAGGGACTACCTTTATTCTGAACTGGTAAACCCTATCTTTATAAAGGACGGCGACAATGTGAAAGTCAAGGTTGCGGTAAAATTCATTGATAATCAGACAAAAGCGACGCAGGTATCGCAGTATGAGCTTGTGCTACATAAGGATAGTAACTGGAAGATTGTAGGATAAATGATATAGCGTGCATTTCCTATCAGATTTGCACGCTTTTACAAAACGACAAGAAAACTGTGCAAAAATATTGACTTGTAATGACCGAATGCTATAATATAAATGACAAGTGTACTTGGTATTATTTGAAGGGAGCGTTATATAATGGATAAAGAAAAAATACTATCACAAAACAAAAAAGAGAATCTATATCTTGATGAATACGAAAAACATATTAAACTTCAAGGGAAATCTTTTGGCTTAATGTTTGTTTTATTTATCTGCATTTTAATTCTTTTCATTAAAGCAGTTTGTAAAGAACCTTACTATGACATAATGACAATTATTGGGTCTGTGGCATTTGGCTCTATGGGTTATGAAGCACATATTTCAAAAAATAAATCCAAATTTGTTATTGCTTTATTCTTTTTTCTATTTATGGGGTATTACTTTTATAAATTTTTAATGGTAGGTTTATAGAATGGACGAACATTTAATTTTGCGAAACAGATTAAAAACTGTACGAAAAGAAAAAAAATTATCACAAACAGAATTAGCTGAACTAGTCGGGGTTTCTCGGAATACAGTTAGTTCTATTGAAACTGGACAATTTAATCCAACAGCAAAATTGGCATTAGTGCTTTGTATAGCTTTAGATAAAAAATTTGAAGAATTATTTTATTTTGATTAAAGGAGAGAACGATTATGGAATTAGAGGAATTGATTGTTGAAATAGTTATAGGATTGTTTTTACTTTTTACATCTTATCAAATAGGTATAAAAGAGAATATTACTTTATTACATGGTTATCATTATACACAACTTGACCCTAAAGATAAAAAGGTGTTTACAAAAAAAATAGGAATAGGCACTTTACTGGTTAGTATTGGTATTCTTGTTATGCCGATTATCAATTTAATCTCTCATTCTGAATTAGGCTATTACATAGGTCTTATTTTGATTGTTGTAGGAGTGTTTTATATCATATTCATCATTGTAAAATACAATGGAAAACTTATTAGCTTTAAAAAGTAGAATTGAGGTATGAATATGATAGGACTGAACAAAAGAGATATAAAAAAGGCATTGAAAGCTGGTGCAAAAGCTGGCGGTGTATCATTGGCTGATGTTCGGGCGGATATTGAAGCTACGATTGATGAAGCTATGAATAGCACCGACCCAGAGGTGCAGGCAAATTTCAAAAAGTATTTTGGGAATAAACGCCCTACACCAGAAGAATATATTTATATCATTACGAAAAAGACAAAGGCAAAATTATAATAAAAGGGTCGTGGAAATGCTTCACAAAATTGTGATCTGCATTATCACGGCTCTTTTACTCTCTGTTTACTTTCAAAACTGTAAGTGTAATTGAATACTGCCCTTGCTATAATTTAATTGTATTCCAAAACAAATAAATGTGGCAGGAAGAAAGGAGCGATTTTTAATGGAACACATTTTAAATTTAGAGCAAGTAAAAAAATACTACGGGGGTAACTCTGGAAATATCACAAAGGCAGTAGACAGTATTTCTATGTATGTAGATAAGGGCGAATTTGTCGCAATCATGGGAGCTAGTGGTTCTGGAAAGACTACCCTATTAAACTGTATCTCTACGATTGATACTGTAACCAGCGGACACATTACAGTCAATAATCAAGATATTACCAAAATCAAGGATAAAGATTTTGCTGATTTCAGACGTGAAAATTTAGGGTTCATTTTTCAAGATTTCAACCTTTTAGATACTTTAACGATTGGAGAAAACATTTCTTTATCATTGGTTATCAACAAACAGAACCCTACTGATATTGAGAAAAGAGTTCATGCTATCGCCGATAAATTGGGTATTCGTGATATTTTATCGAAATTTCCTTATGAAGTTTCTGGCGGACAAAAACAGCGTTGTGCTTGTGCTAGAGCCTTAATCAATGAACCGAAACTGATTTTAGCTGATGAACCGACGGGAGCTTTGGACTCAAAAGCTTCCAGATTATTACTGGAAACAATGTCTGAAATCAACAAGAAAATGCAGGCTACTATTTTAATGGTAACACATGACCCGTTTAGTGCGTCTTTCTGTGAACGTATTTTGTTCTTGAAAGACGGTAAAATATTCAATGAAATTTTCAGAGGGGAAAAAAGCAGAAAAGATTTCTTCAATGAAATACTGGATATATTAACCTTGCTCGGAGGTGAAGTGGGAAATGTTAGGTAAGTTAGCGTATAGAAATACAAAAAGAAATATTAAAGATTATTTGATTTATCTGATAACCGTTACTGCATCCTTTTCTCTTATATTTGCTTTTAATTTGGTGGCAAATTCTGATGAAATTGTAAAGTTATGTTCCAGTATGGATGCATTTAAGAATTCATTGTTCGCTGTAAATATTCTTATTATTTTTGTGATATGCTTTTTGATCAACTATACAACGAAATTTATGTTTGAAAAAAGAAGTAAAGAATTAGGAACATATATGCTTCTTGGCATTAAGAAAAAAGAAATTGCCCACTTAGTTGTAATTGAAAATATACTGTTGGGAATTTTAGCATTTGTATTAGCTATTCCTATTGGCTTTTTATTCAGCCAGTTTGTGTCGTTAGTAATTGTAAACTTACTGGGTATTCCAAAAACTCTCTTTATTTCTTTGAATTTCGTTTCTATTGGACTATTGATAATTTATTTTTTAACTATTTATGTTTTGGTTTTGCTTAATCTATTAAGAAGAATAAGTAAAATGACGATACGTGATTTTCTTTATTTTGACAAACAAAATGAAAAGAAAATGTTCCGTGACAGTAAAAAAAGAAATGTCATTTTTGTTTTAAGTATTATTCTTGGTGCGATTTCTCTTTTTCTCTGGAATTCACGTTGTACTATGGATAATTTTAATAAGCAAGAAACACTTACTTATTTGATGGTAAGCGTAATCATGTTGATTATCAGCATTTATGGTATATCTACAACTTGTGCAGATATGTTCTTGACTGTTATCTTAAAATTTTGTATAATAGGAATTGAAGTTAAATTAGATGCTAAAAATTTGTAATTAAGAAGGAGGGATTCGTCATGTTGGTATTCCAAATGCGTAATGTAGATAAAACATCTACTGTTTTGAAACAGACTAAAAACAGTGATTACGCAGATAAATAAATACGTTAGATTAATTCCTACCAGTGACTAATCTTATGACTTTTTAAACAGATAACTAAAATTACAAACAAATCGTTTAACTTCTGTATTTATTTACAGATGTAATCACTTCAGGAGTGATTACATGAACAAAAATATAAAATATTCTCAAAACTTTTTAACGAGTGAAAAAGTACTCAACCAAATAATAAAACAATTGAATTTAAAAGAAACCGATACCGTTTACGAAATTGGAACAGGTAAAGGGCATTTAACGACGAAACTGGCTAAAATAAGTAAACAGGTAACGTCTATTGAATTAGACAGTCATCTATTCAACTTATCGTCAGAAAAATTAAAACTGAATACTCGTGTCACTTTAATTCACCAAGATATTCTACAGTTTCAATTCCCTAACAAACAGAGGTATAAAATTGTTGGGAATATTCCTTACCATTTAAGCACACAAATTATTAAAAAAGTGGTTTTTGAAAGCCGTGCGTCTGACATCTATCTGATTGTTGAAGAAGGATTCTACAAGCGTACCTTGGATATTCACCGAACACTAGGGTTGCTCTTGCACACTCAAGTCTCGATTCAGCAATTGCTTAAGCTGCCAGCGGAATGCTTTCATCCTAAACCAAAAGTAAACAGTGTCTTAATAAAACTTACCCGCCATACCACAGATGTTCCAGATAAATATTGGAAGCTATATACGTACTTTGTTTCAAAATGGGTCAATCGAGAATATCGTCAACTGTTTACTGAAAATCAGTTTCATCAAGCAATGAAACACGCCAAAGTAAACAATTTAAGTACCATTACTTATGAGCAAGTATTGTCTATTTTTAATAGTTATCTATTATTTAACGGGAGGAAATAATTCTATGAGTCGCTTTTTTAAATTTGGAAAGTTACACGCTACTAAAGGGAATGGAGATAAATTATTAGATATACTACTGACAGCTTCCAAGAAGCTAAAGAGGTCCCTAGCGCCTACGGGGAATTTGTATCGATAAGGGGTACAAATTCCCACTAAGCGCTCGGGACCCCTTGTAGGAAAATGTCCTAAGTGTGGCAACAATATTGTATTAAAAAAATCGTTTTATGGTTGTTCAAATTATCCTGAATGTAAGTTTACTTTAGCTGAACATTTTAGAAAGAAAAAACTAACCAAAACGAATGTAAAAGAATTACTGGAGGGAAAAGAAACCCTGGTAAAAGGAATCAAAAACAAAGAGAAAAAGCCCTACAATGCCGTTGTAAAAATTGGGGAAAAGGGATATATTGATTTTATCTCTTTTTCAAATCAAAACCACCGGCTTAGCCGGTGGTTTGTACTAGCCCTATAAGGGCTTATTACCGACGCTAAGTCTAAAGACTCATCGAATTTGGTTCGCCAACTGTACCGTCATTTACTTATTAAGCCCTATGGGGCTTATTTTATTTATTTTGGTTTACTGGCTCACCCGTAAACGGGTCAATATATTCTTTTAGTGTCATCTGATCATACTCTAAATCATTTTGTAATTGATTTTGAATATATTCTTGTATCTTCTTTGCATTTTTCCCTACAGTATCTACGTAATATCCTCTGCACCAGAAATGGCGATTTCCATATTTGTATTTTAAATTTGCATGGCGTTCGAAGATCATAAGTGTACTTTTTCCTTTCAAATACCCTACAAAACTTGAAACACTTAAACTTGGTGGTATCTTTACAAGCATATGCACATGGTCTGGGCATATCTCTGCCTCTACTATTTCTACACCTTTTCTTTTGCATAGCATACTTAAAATATTCGCAATATCCTGTTTCATCTTCCCATACGCTACTTTTCTTCTATATTTTGGTGCAAAAACAATATGATACTTACAATTCCATTTCGTATGTGCTAAACTGTTTATATCCATTTGGATAACCTCCTTTGATTTTATGTGGTTGGCGAACCAACATAATTATATCACTGGAGGTTTTTTACTGTAAGCTTAAGCAATGCTGACTCACCGGCCTAGCCGGTGGTTTATTTGTTCATCAAAGTTCCGTTTCTCTTCTGAGAAACTCCACTATGCTGAACAGGCTTAAAGCCTAACAAATAAACATAAAAGCCCTTTAAAGAGGGCTTTTATATATTAATCACAAATCACTTATCACAAATCACAAGTGATTAATCACAAATCACTTGTGATTTGTGATTCTTAATGATACAATATTACTATGTTTTAGCTTTAAAGGCTCGTACAGACTATATGTTTTGTGCGGGCTTTTTTCATACCCGAAAAAATTTAAAAAATTTTTCAAAAGAGGTCATTAAATCACACCTAGCTGTCCTTATATGGTGCGGAAAGAGGGATAAACACTTTTCAAATCATAAAGGAAAGGAGGTGAGATTGATGAAACCGTCTGACTTCCAGAAAACAGTTCAATGTCGTTTTGAAAGTTGTTTAAAGAAAGTTGTCCGTAGTGTCGTGAAAGATTATTACAAGGAATTAAACCGTCGTAAGAATAAAGAAATATCTTTCAGCGAATTGCCAGATGTCCTTGTTGATAAAATGGCTGTTTGGGACGACTACGAAACAGATTATACAATCTTTTCAGTATGTGGCATTGATATTCGTGTCCTTGATGATGAATTGGCAGAAGCCTTGAAGAAACTTCCAGAAAGAAAACGCAATACTCTGTTGATGTATTACTTCTTGGAAATGACAGAAAGTGAAATTGCCAACTTGCAGAAAATCACGCAAAGCGGTGTATTTAGAAACCGACATCACGCTTTGGAAACTATGAAAAAAATACTCAAGGAGGAACATTAGAAAATGAAACAGTTATTTAAGAAACCGTCTTATTACTTGATTTCATCAGCTATGGACGGAAACGAAAAAGCGATTGAAAAATTACTGGCATTTTATGACCCTTACATATCAAAGTGCTGTTTGCGTTCACTTTATGATGAATACGGCAATGTTTATATCGTTGTAGATATGGAATTAAAAGGACGTATCAGAGAAGCACTTATCAAAATGATTTTAGGTTTTGATATTGAAGATATGGACTTAGAACCAGAAGAATAAGCAGTTTTTAGCGGAGCATGATTTAATATCCCCCTCTTTCCTGCTCTGCCACCTGCTTTTATATGAAAGCAACACGCTTTCACCACAGCTCTTTGACAACTGAATAAAGCAGACAGATACGTTTGTGAGATGGCGAGCCACGGGGACTGTACGCCACGACCTTTTCAAAAGAAAGCGAGCGACCCACGCAGTGATCCGAGAGCGACTGTTGGAAAAGTCGTTTTGCCACGACCTATCCTCACAGAATAATGATACGTCCGCATGGTGCGGTTCTGCCCACAAGAATGGGAATAGTTGAGATACTAATGGAGCTTTCCAAAGCCGTCTGCCTGCTTGTAAAAAACGACACACAGTAAAGGGGGGTGCATAGATTATGAACAATACTGATGTGCCTATTTGGGAAAAATATACGCTGACGGTTGAAGAAGCGTCCAAATACTTCCGCATTGGCGAAAAGAAATTGCGTAAATTAGCCGAAGAAAATCTTGACGCTGGCTGGGTTATCGTGAACGGCAACCGTATTCAGATTAAGCGAAAACAATTTGAAAAAATCATAGATACATTGGACGAAATCTAATGTCATTGAGCCGTAGATATGGTATAATAAATATAGCGTATCACGGCTCGTTCCATGACGGAAAGGAGCTTTACACTATGTCTAATGTAAAACGAAAAGACAGTAAAAATCGCAATTTGCGTAATGGAGAGAGCCAGCGAAAAGACGGAAGATACGTTTATAAATATACCGATATATACGGAAAGCCACAATTTATCTATTCTTGGAAACTTGTACCGACAGACAAGACACCTGCTGGAAAGCGTGATGATATATCGTTGAGGGAAAAAGAAACACAGATTAAAAAAGACCTTAACGACGGTATCGATACAGCAGGCGGTAAAATGACAGTCTGCCAGCTCTACGACAAGAAGAACAGCCAAAGAAAGAACATCAAGAGGGCTACTGAAAAAGGACGACAGTATCTTATGAACGCTCTGAAAAATGACCCATTGGGTATGAGGGCGATTGATACTGTTAAGCAGTCGGACGCTAAAGAATGGGCTATCAGAATGAGCGAAAAAGGATACGCCTATAAAACGATTGATAACTACAAGCGTTCCTTGAAAGCGTCATTTTACATGGCGATACAAGACGACTGTATCAGAAAGAACCCGTTTGAATTTAAGCTAAGTGATGTTCTGGAAGATGATACGGAGCAGAAAGTTATCCTTACACCAGAGCAGGAAGAACGCCTGCTTGCCTTTATGGAAAAGGATAAGATTTACAGCAAGTATTATGATGAGGTTGTGCTTCTGCTGGAAACGGGACTTCGTATTTCTGAATTTTGCGGACTAACGACGCATATTGATATGCAGAACAGAATACTCAATATAGACCACCAGTTATTGAAAGACAGCGAAATCGGCTACTATATTGAAACGCCAAAGACCAAAAACGGAAAACGAGAACTTCCATTGACAGAACGGGCTTATCAAGCAATCCAAAGAATACTAAAGAACAGAGGAAAGGCACAACCGTTGATTGTAGGTGGTTATAGCAATTTCCTATTCTTGAACCGTGAGGGCTTACCTAAAGTTGCAGGAAACTATGAGGGCATGGTGCGAGGACTAATTAAGAAGTATAACAAGTATCACACGGACAAGTTACCGAACATCACACCACATTCATTCCGACATACTTACTGTACGAATATGGCAAACAGAGGAATGAACCCAAACACCCTGCAATATCTTATGGGACACGCTAACATAACCATGACACTTGGCTATTATGCACACGGTACATTTCAATCTGCAAAAGCAGAACTGGAAAGACTGGCTTGTTAATATCGGAGCTTATATTTACTACTCATTTACTACTTTTGGTTGCATTTTCATGCTGGTAAATGCCAGCTTATGCAAGGTATCTTCCAAAAAGAAAATACCGATAAAGCCCTAAAATACGGGATATATCGGCATTTACCAACTTATGAAAAGATAATCAGAAATTTAGTAAGTTTTTATAATAAAAAATATCTTAAAACTCTCTGCATTCTCAGTCTTTTCTGATTTTGAGGAATTCTTTAACTTTCCACTAAAAGTTTCATTAATCCAAACTGTCTTTTTATTCCAGTCTGCTTCATCCCATAAACCTTCAGCTTCTTTTACGTCTAAGCCATCATATTCCTTATACATATCTTGTACATAATCATATAATTTCTTACCAGCCTCACTGTCTATAGCATTACTATCTATATTTCCCTTTATACATTCTGATACTATTTTTTCAATGTCGTGATAGCATTCCTGATGTCTATAGTCATTTATACAAAATATTGCCACTGTCATTAGGCATAAAATTATTATACCTATAAACATTCTTTTCTTAGACATAAAATGCCCCTTTCCTGTGTAATGTTATTTAAAAAATATTATCCCACTCTCTATCCGGATTATATTTGCTATTTTTCTGTTATTCTTCTTTTTTCTTATTTTATCAAAAAAGCCTCAAAAAACCTATCTTCCTAGATTTTTTGAAGCTTTTCTCAAAATCAACTGCCAGTGTTTATTCAAAGCGCCAAAGCCGCCATCCTCTGCCTGTTGATTCCTTTCTTTTGTTCTTCATTTTCAACCTAGCGCTCGCTAGTCATTTTCATTCTCTCTTTTACAATGCCCCCAATTAACACTACAAGAATCATCAAATACGCCCACACTAATATGTTGGATAATTTTTTGATTAACATAAAAATTATCAAGCTTATGCTATAGAAAAGAAGCGCTCTGTTTTTAAATACTTTTTTCTCGTTTTTAGATAATCTTCTATTATCATTTTCAACCGGACTAAATATCAATATTAATACTCCCAAAAATAATGCAATTAGTCCCTTAACAATTATCGGCAAGTATAACATTTTGTAACCAAGAATTATCAATGTAAACAAAATGGTGGACATTACGACACATCTTAGTAAAGTTTTCGCATGGTAGCCACCTGCATAAACTCTAATAGAAATAAAAGCGATTAATATAACCGCTCCCGGAATAAATTCTCTCATAAGAAAAGATATAACAACCATTCCCAATATTTCTGCCAATGTAATTAATCCATATTTTACGCCGAATGCGATTATGTCTGCGTCTTCCCTTTTAGCATCGCTATGCTGAATAATAAAATTAGTTAGCATGTTTGTCATTTTATCTATTTCCTTTGTAGTTCTTTTCATTTGTTACTTCATGGTAATTTTTAAATCTTACCAATTTAAATTTTCCTATTTAAATTTTCTAAGTTTTTCTGCTCCCTTTGGAAGTTCCGGCTGATGTAAAAAAGTAAAACAACCTGTTGTTGCAACACCAGATGTTACTGTAACAGCTACAGCAGCTAAAACATTTGCAAAGCCTTTTATGAATTTTTCCTTTTTCATAATGTTTTTCCTCCTTTCCTTTTTATGCCTTATACGATAGCACATTTTTGCCCCAAAAGTTCACTTTTGCGATAAACGGTAGTTTTTTTGGAATGAACGACACTTTTTTCTTGCAATTTAAGAAATTTTTCTTGTTTTTTCTCGAAATTTGTGGATTTATAAGTAGCATAAAAGGACTTCCTATCATATAGAAAAAGCTGCTTAAATTTTAGATAAAATAAAATTTAAGCAACTCTTTTTCTATTTTACAACTACTTTTACTTTAAAACTTGCTTTTGTTGTTCGTAAAGTAACTTTTACTTTTACAGTTCCTTTTTTCACTGGTTTAAGTATTCCTTTTGAAGTTACTTTTACAACCTTAGGATTTGATGAACTATATTTTAAGATATTATTTTTTAATATCCCTGTCATACTACTTTTCAAACCTTTAACATAAGCTATTGTCTGTAATTTCTTGGACTTCTTTTTTAAAGTAATTTTTTTAGTTTTTGCTTTTATTTTCTTTATATATATAGCTTCGTAATCTTTTGTTTTCTTTTTGCTTGTTACAGTTGCCATTGCCACATAATTCTTTTTAAAAGATGTTATCTTTAAATATGATGGCATTACAACTTTTTTATAATTAAAATTGCTACCAAATGCGTCCTTTCCCACTTTCAAAACAGAATCTGGAACCTTTATCTTTCCGGTAACACTGTTTCCTTCAAATGCAAATGAATTAATGTATTTTAAATTTTCCGGCAATTTTATAGTTTCAAGTTTCGTATTTTGGAACGCTCCCACTCCTATGGTAATCAATTTTTTAGGAAACTTGATTTTTTTCATTGCAGTATCAGCAAATGCACTATCATCAATATATTTTAGACTTTTACTTAAGTTTACACTTTTTAAATTTGTGCAGTCACTAAAAGCCATCTCACAAATTCGTACAACTCCATTAGGCATTGATATCTCTTCTATATTCTTATTATTGGAAAAAGCACGTTCTCCAATTTCAATAACTTTCTTTCCATCAATTGCATCTGGAATCGTAACTTTTTTATCGCTTCCAATATATTTTGTTATAAATATTCCTTTAGTGCCCTCTGTATTCTTATCTATAGAATATTCAAAATTTTTATCTTTTAAACTAACACTTTCCGCGTTAACATTTAAACTAGACGTTACCATTAACATTATTGTCATAGCAAATATAACTAATTTATTTAAATTCTTCATAATATACTCCTTTCACTTTAACCATAACTTCTTATACTATTTTTACATTTTAAAATACATTTTTACTTACATAATAAATATATTGTATCCCCTGCCCTTTTTCATTATGATTACAAATTCCAAAATATACATTGTCCCCTTTTAATTGGAGTCCTTCTATTTCTGTATTTGTCTTTGCGACCAAATTGCTATTTGATATTCCAATCGCACTTGAAAATTTAGCTGTTTTACCAAGTTTTATAATATATTTATTTTTGCTATTTGCTCCATTTGCAATATATGTATTGTTCGCATCATTTAATTCCAATCCTTGCATCGAAGATGACTCTACATTTCCAAATACTTCATTCGCAGATGGCGTATACGATGCCAAACACTTTTCTTTCAACGAGCCACAAGATACATACATCTTATCACTATTATCTAACGCTTTATTTACGTCATTTAAATTATATCTTGCGAATTGCATTTTATTTTGAGTAGTTTTACACCAAACTAATAATGTTTTTTTATCACTTGATAAAGCTCCGTCACATCTTTTTGCTGTGCCTATAGCTGTTCCTTCTGTATTTGCTTTCGATAGTTGACATAGACGTTTAAAATGCATATAATCATATGTTTTTTTAGGTTCGTATTGTACTCTTGCAAGCTCTGTCGCCCAATAGTAAGCTCTACCATCCTCATTTGTATGTGCACCACCATCATCTTTACATGTCATCAAAAAATAGGGTTTATTTTTCCATTCAAAATATTGCAAAGTTTGGCAATGACCAAATTTTTTTAAAATCATTTTGTCTTTAAATGTTGCCTCTTTTTTGTCCGTAGAATATTCCATTCTAGATAAATATACTGTAGAGCCTGATTTCTGCACAATATACACATATGAAGATCCCATATAAAAAGTTTGTATAGGAAGAGACATTGCTTGCTCAATCTCAGGTTTGTTGGCATCTGGCTTTAATCCTTTCAATTTAATTCCAAGTTTTGCTTCAACTTTTTTTACTGATGAATATGTTGCAATTGCATTATTTGAGTCTTTACATGATATACCTTGAAACTCTAAGTATTTTTTATATGCTTCTTCACTTTCAAAGTCATCAACATCTCTTAAATAATCATTCTCTTTAGCCATTTCCTTTATTCTAGCTATTTTTTCTTCTGTTAATTGTTGCTCTGATGCATACCCTGCTACGCTACTTGTGACTAATACAGCCAAACTCATTCCCAATGCACCAAGTATCTTTGTAATTTTCTTTAGTTTTTTTCTCATTTCATACCTCCTTAAAAACTTATAATAAACACACTTTTATTCTAGCACACTTTTACTCTAAAAATTCACTTTTGCGATAAACGGTAGTTTTTTTGGAATGAACGACACTTTTTTCTGCATTTTATTGTTTTGTAACCCAAAAAAGCTGCTTAAATTTCCTAACAATAAAATTTAAGTAGCTTTTCAAAATAAAAACTTTTAAGGTTATCTTTTTACATGAAAATGCACATTTTTGTTTTGAACATATTTCCGTCCTGCTCTGCATCATATACACTTTCGTATTTATTCAAAATTTCTTTTATGTTTTTGATTCCATACCCATGATTTACTGTATCTTTTTTTGTTGTCTTTACGTTGTTCATATCCACTTTATTGTTTGTGGTATTATGTATCTCAATGTTTAATTTGTGTTTTCTATAGGTTATATAAATTTTTATGTACTTTTCTTCTGTTTGTTCTGCTGCCTCAATGCTGTTATCAAGGAGATTTCCCAGAATAATATTGAAATCATAAAATGATATGTCCAGTTTTTCCAGCAGTACAATTTCTGTGTCTACTTTTATGTCCTTTTCATACATTTCCTGAAGTTTGTAATTTAGTATGCTGTCAATTACTATATTTCCGGACTCTATATATTTGTTTGCCTGATTAAAGCCTGCATTAATTTCCTGCAAATACTTGTTAAGTTCCTCATAATTTTTACTTTCACTTAAAGTTTCCAGCATGGAAAAATGTTTCTTGAATTCATGTTTTAATGCTCTGATTTTTTCAACAGAATCATTCATTGTTTTCAACTGTTGTTCCTGATATTTTGTTTGTAACTCCAGCTCTCTACTTTTACTTTCTAACTTGTAATTTTTCGCCACCTCATCATATAAGTAGAAAACGAAAACATTTATAACAATCAAAATAATTACACAAGTTATAATTGCAACATCATTGTGTGTTATATTTCTACAAAATAGATAAAACATTACTATTGATGATATTGGTAGGAATATTGATATTATCCAATATACTGCTGAAATGTGTTCTCCGTCACGTATGTTGCTAAAGTTTCTCAACAACAATACTACAACAAGCTGAACGATTGGAAGACACACTGTTCCTGTTAATGAATAATACTCGTTCTGCTGGAACAATTCCGGTGTAAAAACGCCTACGCCAACTGACACTATACCTTCAGACAAACTCATTGTCGCCATAAATAGAAATACAGATGCTATTTGTTTCTTAACTGTTCCTTTATATGTAATAGCCGTTACGATAATTCCTAAAAAAGAGCATACTGTATTTAATACCGGAATATTAAATAGTAAATATGGAAAAGATATGAGACAATATGTTATAAAATATGCCACATAAGATTGTAGCCTGTTAGTTCTCTGTTCTTTGAAAAAACCTTTACATAATATATCTATTTCATATACCTGCAAAATTCCTGTTGCTAAAAAAATTATAGTTTCCATTATCTAAACGAATCCTCCTCGTACTTAGACCATATTTCTTTTATTTTTTGTACATATTTTCTGCCAACAGCTATAGTTTTTCCATTACTCAATATAAGATTTTTATTAACATAACGTTCTATATACTTTGCATTTACTGCATAGGATTTATGACACTTAACTATGTAATACTTGCCAAATTCATCTTCTATGTTCTTGATGCTTCCTCGAATTTGTGTCATCTTTCCATCATTAGTATATACATCCAGATTTTTCTCACAAGCCTCAATATAAATTATATCTCCAATGTATATACCCTTCTTCACACCGTTTTCATTGTACTTTAAAATTGCTCTATTGTTTCTATTTCTATCCACATATTTTTTCAAATCATTGAAAACCATTTCTTTTTCTATAGGTTTCAAGTGAAAATTCTGCGGTTCCAAATCAAATAGCTTTTCGCAATAAATATTTTTACCTGAAATAAATACTATACTTACTAAGCGTTCATCATATTTTTCTACAATAATTTTTCCTAAATCAATTCCTGTTTTTTTCGGTAATTCTATATCTAGAAATATCATGTCGAAAAAATATCCTGTTTTCATTTTTTCAATTAAAGTCTCTGCACTATAAAAAACGTCCACTGTTATATTGACACTTTCTATAGTTTTGTATTCCTTCACCCATCTTTCTATTTTGGTACAACAACCTTTATCGTCATCACATACTACTATATGCATACAGATTCCTTTCTCCTGAACACTTTTTTACATTTATCCTTTTGTCTGTACAATTTTTCATATTACCTTTATTTTATCATTATTTATGAATCTTTTCGACCTTATTTTTCTAGTATTTTAAAGTGTTTATTGACTATCTACACTATTTTTTTGTATTTATCCTATGAGCTTTTTGCATAATTTGACATATTACTCCTTTTTTTTGTACAATTATCTAAGTTTATGTAACGTTTAATCAGATTCTTATAATTCTTTTCATATAATAATCTGTTTAAATATATTTTAATAATAATTTAGGAGGGGGATAACAATGGCAAAATTTTGTATCCACTGCGGTAAACCGCTAGAAGACGGCGAAGTGTGCAACTGCCAGGATAATGTAACAACTAATCCAAATGCACAAAACTCTAATAATGAAACTACAAACCCAAACACTTGCAACCCAGAATCTGACATTAATTCTGTAATTGCAGAGAACTCCATTGCTTCTGAAAATAATAATTCTTCAAGCAATGAAGATAAAAATCAGAATAGCAATTCACAGTCAGCAACTAATGAAAATGCAAACAGTAACTCCTCAGATACTAAAGCAACTTTCGAAGCTGGTAAAGCAAATGCTGTTTTTGAAAAGTTTAAATTCATCTTTTCAAAATTCACAAGTTTCTTTAAATCACCAACAGGTATTGCAAAAGAATTCGCAGATAAGAAAGATTCTACCTACGGCATCTTAATGATTTGCACAAATATAATCGTAACATTTCTTATGTTTTTTATACTTATTAGTGCAAGTGCAACAGCTTTATACCGTATACCTATTTTGGGTTCGCTTATAAGTAATTCTGCTTTTTCAGTCTCACTTATGTTTGCTTTAATATTTGCAGCTTACTATTTTGCATTGGCTGGTTTACTCGTTTTAACAACAAGTACATTCTTTAAAGGTTCGATGAAATTCAGCGATGCTGTTTCATTAGTAGGTGTTAATGCTTTTATTAATATTATCGTACTTGTGGTTTCAGTTATATTAATGATGATTATTCCGCTTTTGGGAATGTTAGTTTTATATGTCGGAATGATATATGCATCCTTAATGTTTATAATTAGCTATATTGATTTAGCTGATATTAGCTCTGACAAAAAAGGATATGCTTTATTAATTTCTTTTGTTTTAACTATTGTTGCCGTTGCGATTGTAGCTTCAATGGCTGCATCAATGGTAGGTTCATCTATTTCTAATAGTTTAGGCGGATATAGTAGCTATGATAGTTATAGTGACTGGGATTTTTAATTGGAAAGGAACATTTTTCCTTTCGCACGAGTGTGCTTCCCTAGTGGAACGTTTTTTATATAATAAGAAATTCTAAAGGAATTTCTTATTATATAAAAAAAACAGCGGGCCACCCGTAGGTGAAACCCGCCTATTAGAAAGAGATTGTGAATTAGCAATCAGCCATTGTCTTCCCTTCGCCTGTAATTGAAGCAAAATCTGAATTGAATACATCGATTGCTGCATCAATTGCCTTATTCTTAATAAGGTTTTCAATAACTTCGCAACCAATTGTTGCTGCACCAATTCCGTATTTTGTAAGTTCAAGTACCTGCTGTGAGTTCTTAAAGCTTGCTGCAAGAACTTCACATGGAAGATTGTTATTTTCAAAAATATCCTGGATATCCATAGCAACCTGTACGCCATTATATCCAAAGTTATCTATTCTGTTAATGTAAGGTGCTGTGTATTTAGCTCCAGCCTTTGCAGCTAAGAATGCCTGCATTGGTGTGTAAATAGCAGTAGCTGTAATATTTACTCCCTGTGGTGCTAAAGTCTTCATAGCCTTTAAGCCCTGTGGAGTTGTAGGAATCTTTACAAATGTATTTTCTCCTAATTTTTCTCTAATAACGCCAGCTTCTTTAATCATTCCTTCAGCATCTTTTGATACTACCTGTACGTGAAGCTCGCCATCTTTTCCAACGATTTCTCTAAGTTCTGATAAAACTTCGTAAGGATTTCTTCCGCTTTTTGCAAGAATTGATGGGTTAGTTGTTACACCATCACATGGATATAAATCCCAAATTTCCTTAACCTTAGCTATGTTTGCATCATCAATAATAAATTTCATTTTGATACCTCCAAATTTTCTCTTTCTTTATTGTTTATTTAAATTAACACTATGTTAATTAGGTACATATTAATCTTTAATTTCAATTTTTATCTGTAATTTATTTTAGATATTGTGACCTTTGTCTTCTGCACTTACACTATATTTCTAAAATAAGATTTTTTACTCCATTATCTGTAGCAATTTTTCCAAATGCTCTCATTTGTTCATCGCTATATAACGGTGGGTTATCTTCAAAACAGAACTGCTTGTCAACCATATCATATTTCGCCTGCGCTAATGGATTGTAATTAAGTATCTCGTACTTAACATCAGGATAAATATCTGATATGAATCTTGCAATTCCTGCAATGTTTTCTTCACTGGTAGTCATTCCAGGAATCAAAGGTGTTCTTATAATTACATCCTTCGCTTTCTTTGAGGATAACAACCATTCTAAATTCTGTTTTATAAGTTCATTGTCCACACCGGTATATTTCTTATGGTCTGCTGAATCAATAATTTTCAAATCAGCAAAAACATAATCAATATACTTCATTGCTTCCTGATATATTCTTGTTGGTATATGAGAAGCAGTTTCAATTGTTGTAGCAATGTTCTTTTTCTTTAATTCTTTTAAAACTTCAATTGCAAACTCATGCTGGTATAAAGGTTCACCGCCTGAAAGAGTAACTCCGCCACCGTACTTAAAAAATGGTGCATCTTTGCTGGCCTCTTCTACAACTTCCTCTACTGTCATTTTCCTTGAATCCATTGTCAATGCAACTGCCGGACAACTATCAATTATATGTTCCCAATCTTCTTCCTTAGAAACATCTAACTTAATCTTGCCATCTTCTTCTGTTACACCACCATTTTCTGACAGGTGAACACAAGTCTTACAATGAATACACTTGTTTGGAAAATATAGTGGTCTTTGCTTTATGGAAATGCCTTCCGGATTCTGACACCATACACAATTAAGAGTACACCCTTTTAAAAAAATTGTAGTTCGTATTCCATTACCATCATGTGTTGAAAATCTTTTAAAATCAAAAACATATCCTTTCATATGACTCATTCCTTCCAAACACTTTTATGTTATCTCCGGTGGTTCAACCACCGGAGTTTTTTTTAGATATCGTTATAACTTGTTCTTGCAATAATTTCGTCCTGTAATTCTCCTGCAAGTTCTACGAAATATGCTGTATAACCTGCAACACGAACTGTTAAGTTTCTATACTGTTCAGGATTCTTCTTAGCTGCTAACAAGTCTTCTTTATTAACTACGTTGAACTGAATATGTGGAATTTCTAAATCTACAAATGTTCTAAGCATCTTAGCAAACTTATCAATTCCGTTCTCTGTCTTAAAGAATTCAGGTAAAAACTTCATATTAAGAAGTCCACCGTTTGTTGTCCAATTCTTATCAAGTCTTGATACTGATTTAAGAACTGCTGTAGGGCCATGTTCGTCACGACCATATACCGGTGACATACCACCATCTGCTAATGGTGTTCCTGAATATCTTCCATCAGGAGATGCACCAACATTTTCACCCATAGGTACATGCGCAGAAACTGTATACATTCCTGTATGATATTTTCCACCACGATAGTTTTTGAAATTCCCAATTCTTTCTCTGAAATATCCTGCCCATTTTGCTCCTAATTCATCAACCCATTCTACGTCATTTCCGTATTTTGGAACTTTGTTAAGAAGCATTGTTCTAAGGATTTCATCGTCTTTATAGTTTGTCTGAAGAGCTTTTAACAATCTTTCCTTGCTAACTTTTCCTTCATCATATACTAACTGTTTAATTGCTGCAAAACTATCTGCAAGGTTTGCAATCTGAATCATCTGAATGCCTGATAAGTTGTATTTTGCTCCACCTTTTGTTACATCCATTCCCTTATCCATACAGTTTTTGATTACTGATGATAAGAAAGGTGTTGGAAGAAGATCCATGTGAGCCTGTTCAACCTGTTCACATGCGAGAATCATCTTATCCATAAAGTAATCGATGTTCTCCTTGAACGCTTTCTCTAAATCTTCAAATGTATCAAATGTTGTTAAGTTACCTCTGTCAGGTGCTAACTGTTTTCCTGTTATTAAGCACTTACCATTATTTAATGTAAGTTCTAATGCCTTGTTTAAGTTAAACATTGCTGCGTCAGACCAGCCTAAGTTATCTCCCTGTGTTGTAAGTTCTACACAACCAACAATTGCATAATTTCTGGCATCCTTTTCTTCAACGCCTAAATTTTCAATCATTGCTGGAACGATAGCCTTGTCATTAAAGAACTGTGGCATACCACTTCCTAAAGAAACAACTTTAATTGCCTGTTTCAATAATTTATCACTTGTCTTTTCACACAATCTTACTGAAAGGTTAGGTTGTGGAAGACCAATGTGCTCCTGTGCCTTTAAGAATAAATATGATAATTCATTTTCAAAAGCTTCTCCGTTTTCATCCTGACCACCAACTGCAATATTAAATCCAATTGGGAAGCCTGCGAAGAACTTGGCACTGTTTTTATTTCTCATATAAACAATCTCATTGAACTTAAGCCATAAGCTTTCGATAATTTCAAGTATTGACTGATTGTCCGCGATTCCTGCATCAATATCATGCTTATAATATGGATACATAAAAGTATCGGCTCTTCCCGGTGAGAAAGATGATGCATTTGATTCCATCTGTAAAATAACGAATAAGAACCATAACGCCTGAGCTGCTTCATGAAATGTTTCTGCCGGTCTCTTTGAAATGTTATCGCAAATCTTTGCAACACTTCTCATGTTATCAGCCCATTCAGGATTTTCATCAGCCTGCTCGTTTAAAAGGTCACGATATCTCTGTATAAAATTAATTGTTCCTTCCATAACAGTTACAACACTCTTATAGAAAAGTTTCTTATCTTCGTCTGTTTCCTTTGCATAATGTTCTTCAGCCTCAGCCTTTAATCCAGCCGGCCCTTTCTTTAACCAACCTTCACAGTCAGGGTTAATATGTCCCTGTGCATGGTCTTTCTGGTTAATCTTAACAACCTTTGCAATTTCATCAATTTCTTCACCATATCTTGATCTGAGAACATCCTCTAATGATTTCCCCTGCCAATATGGATAAATAACATCTCTAAAATATTTAATGTCATCTTCATTTACGTTAAATTTGTCCTGTGGTCTTGTTGGAAGAGTTTCGAATTCCTTATCTACCCATGTGCTACCGCTCTCTGGGAATACTACTCCATATCTAACTCCTGCTGTTCTATTTCCAACAATTAATTCTTCTGGTTCAACGCTTATGTTTATTTTCTCAAGAGCATTCTTAAGTGAATATGCTCTCTGCATAATTCTTGGTTCTCCCTCATGCTCTTTGTATGTGTCTGTAATAATTTTTGCCTGCTCTATTGAAGCATATCTAGGAAGAGATAACATTCTATTCTTCAATGTTTCAATTCTATCTGTTTTGATTAAATCACTCATAGTTCCACCTCCTATTTGATAATTTAATTGTACATCCCTGTTTAACCTAAGTCAACGATTTTTTATTGTTTTTTATTACTTTTTATTGTTTTTTATTGTTTCTAGTTGAAAAAAGTCCCATTTTTTATACATTTATTATGTTTTGTATGGAAAATATGTATTTTTTTCCATCATATACTTTTTTATTTTTATTTTTTTCCGCTCTTATCTTATAGTCAATATTATACAAAAATCTACATTGTTTTAAAAGAAAAACGCCACATTAATTAATCTGATTTTTTCACTAAATCAAATTCATTAATGCAACGTCTTATCTTAATTTGTAGTTGTAGTTTTCCTAATACAAAACTGTTACTTTCTTGTCTGCCAAATGCTTTTGTACTTCTTCACTTGGTTCTTCATCTAAAATAATTCCTTCAAATTCATCTATTGAAGAATATCTGTAATTACCTTCTCTTGCAAACTTAGTGTTTTCCATCAGCATATAGCATTTCTCACTATTTTCCATAATGACTTTTTTGGTTAATGCATCGTCTGTTGTATATGTGTAAACTTTGTTTCTCTTAATGTCTACACCTACAACTCCCATGAATGCCTTGTCAAAACTGAATTCGCCAATTTGTTTATTAGTATATGAACCAATAAAGCCATCACGTCCCCTGTTCATTTTACCACCTACGAAAACTAAATTGGTATCTAAAGATGCTGTAAAACTAAGCATTACATCAATCATGTTAGTTGCAACAGTAACATCAAGGTTAGCTTCAACAATTAACTTAATCAACTCTATATTAATAGTTGAGATATCTAAGAAAATAAAATCTCCTTCTTCTATTAACTCAAATGCTTTTTTTGCAATTTTCTTTTTTTCCTCAACGTTTTTTCCTTTACGTTGAGAAACATAGAGTTCATGAGTATTGACTCTGTTTCTTACTGCTCCACCGTATGTTTTCTTAAGCAGTTCTTTCTTTTCTAATAATGATAAATCTTTTCTAATACTATCTTCAGTGACTTCGAACATTTCACTTAATTCTTTTACTAAGACAGAACCATTAGCATTCACCATCTCTACAATTTTATTTTGTCTTTCCCTAGCTAGCATAATTTCCTCCTTAGTATTGATAGCTCTATTTTCATTTATTTTTCAGTATTTGTCAAATACTCTTTTATTGTTTCTCCAACACCACCATCTTCATTAGAAAGTTTTGTTACATGCTTTGCCGCTTCTTTTGCAAGTTCGTTTCCTGATACCATAGCGTAGGACTCTTCGGCTTCTGTCAACATTGTTACATCATTTCCTGAATCACCGAATGCCATTACATTCTTCATGTCTACACCAATCTCGTCACAAAGGAACTTAAGTGCTTTTCCCTTGTCTGCACCAACTGCTGTAATTTCAACATTTCCCTTAAAGCCGGCTGTTATAACTATATCTGTTACTTTTTCTAAATCCTTATATAAATCTTCAATACATTCTTCGGGTGTGTAATCCACATTAAACTTTTCAACATTAGTGTTTCTAACAACATCCATTGGATCATCATACATTTCCATTTTTGTTTTATAATAATCCATGAATTCATTTGGTAATGAACATTTTCTGAAATTATCATATGTATATTGGCTTATAAACCCCTTTTTATCAGCATAAATTTCATATACTAATGGATATTTATTAAAAATATTTACAATTTCTTCTACTTTTTCCTTATCTAAATAGCAGCTTGTCATCACACTGTTGTCTTTTAAATCTACAACTGCCGCACCATTTGAAATTACAGCATAGTCAATACAACCTAATTTTTCGATTTCACCTGCTGCCAAACTTAGTGAACGACCTGTACTGATAACGTTAATAATTCCTTTTTCCTTGGCCATATTCATTGCTTCTATGTTTACCTTTGGAATTACCATATGGTCTGCCCCTACTAAAGTTCCATCTACATCTGTTGCAATAAGTTTAATGTCCATCTTATCCTCCTGCCTATTGTGTATATTATCATATCCTGCAATGTTGGTTATTTAATGTAACATGTAGTTTATGCTACTCCTAACACAAAGCACACATTAATTTAGCACGTAATTTCATAGTATAAAAAATAACTTCCTGCAGTTATGAACCATTACTCATATTAGCATATTTACCTTATAAATACAAAAATCCTCCAAAGCGCATGCACCTTCAATTAACTATCTGGTACACGCGCCGGGGGAGTTTATGCTATGCTAACTTTATTTTAAAATATCTAAAACCTCTTCTTCAGTATTGCACTGCATTACCTTGTCAGCTAATGCCTTGCATTCTTCTACTGTACAATTTGAAATCGTCTTTCTTGTCTTTAATACGCTTGTTGCGCTTACACTAAACTCATCAAGACCAAATGCAAGTAGTAATGGAATTAACTTAGGATCTGCTGCTGCTTCACCACACATACCTACCATAATGCCTTCCTTCTTACCACATTCAATGATTCTCTTAATTGAACGAAGTACAGCTGGCTGGTATGTTGAGTAAAGATATGCAACCTTAGCATTTCCTCTGTCAACTGCCATTGTATAACCTGTTAAATCATTAGTTCCAATACTAAAGAATGCTGCTTCTTTTGCTAAGATATCAGCAATCATACATGCTGCTGAAGTTTCCATCATAACACCAATCTCAAGATTCTTGTTATATGCAATTCCTTCACCATCAAGTTCTTTCATAATATCAGCAACCATTGCCTTAACGCTACGAAGCTCGTCCACACAAGTTACTAATGGAACCATTATTTTAATCTTTCCAAATGCACTTGCTCTTACTAAAGCTCTAAGCTGTGCCTTATATAAATCAGTTCTCTGTAAACAATAACGAATAGCTCTAAATCCTAAAAATGGATTTTCCTCTTCTTCTAATCCTAAATAAGGAATAGCCTTGTCACCACCAATATCTAACGTTCTGATGATTACCGGTTTACCCTTCATTGTTTCAGCTACTGACTTGTAAGCTTCAAACTGTTCCTCTTCTGTTGGAACGCTGTCTCTATCCATAAATAAGAATTCAGTTCTGAATAAACCAATTCCTTCGCCATCACATTCAACAGCTTTCTTTGCATCTTCTGGTTTTCCAATGTTGCAAACTAATTCAACCTTTGTACCATCCTTTGTTACTGATGGTTTTCCGGCATACTCTGCAAGTAAAGCTTTTTCTTTCTTGTAATCAGCTAATTTCTGTTCATATTCTTTTACAGTATCCTCATCAGGATTTACAATTGCTTCTCCACTTGTACCGTCTATCGCAACTACGTCACCATTTTTAACAATACTGCAAATACCTTCGATACTAAGTACGGCTGGAATTTCCATTGCTCTTGCAAGAATTGCTGAATGTGACGTTCTACCACCTACTTCTGTTAAAATTCCTGCAATATTATCAGGGTTAATTCCTGCTGTCATTGATGGTGTTAAATCTCTGGCAACCAAAACAGTATTTGCTGGTACCTGTGATATATCGACTTCTTCAATACCTAGAAGAATTTTGATCATTCTTGTTTTAATGTCTCTAAAATCTGTTGCTCTTTGCTGAAGTAATTCATCAGGAATCTGTGCAAACATTTCTGCTGTCTGCTCTAAAACCTGGTCTACAGCCATTTCTGCTGTAATCTTTTCAGCTACTAAAAGAGTAGAAATCTGCTCCTCAATCATAGGATCCCGAAGCATCTGGATATGTCCTCTAAGAATATCTGCATCTTTTTTGCCAACTGTAACATCCATTTTTTCTGCCATCTGATTTGTAATTTCTACAAACTTCTCAATGGCATCCTGAAGACGTTTAATTTCGTTATCAGTATCTGTTACTTTCTTATTTTCAATGTTAATTTCATGTTCTTCAATTATAACAACTTTTCCGATTCCGATTCCCTCAGAACCTGCAATACCCTTGTACATAATCTTACCTCTCATTCACCAAAATTCTGGCTTTCTAATTCAACAACTTTTGCCATTGCTTCTTCTTCGTCAGCTCCATCACATTCGAAAGTTACTTCTGCACCTTTCTTAATGCAAGCTGAAATAATATTAATAAGACTCTTTGCGTTGATTCTCTTATCTCCAAATACGATTGTAACATCACATGCGAATTTTCCCATTTCCTTTGCTACAACTCCTGCTGGTCTCATGTGTAATCCTTCCGGATTGTTTACTGTTAATGTTCTACTTACCATTTTCATTTCCTCCTAATTTAAAAATCTCTCTCTTTTTTCTTTAATAATTCATATATGTTAATTGCTTATGCAATAATTTTCTACTTTAATTAATCGTTCCTATATCATTATTAAAGTCTTTCATGTGCTTTATATTTTATAAGGCAGGCAATAACTACCTGCCTTATATCATTTCTATGATTATAAATGCCTATAATCGATCAAGTAATAACGCTTCATAGAAGCAGGGTTTTGGCTAATCCTTTATAAACTTTATTTATGCATTAAGCATTGAAATCATTTTAGCTACAATAGCATCTGCCTGCTTAATTGCTGGGCTGATTCCAATTTTTACTTTCTTAAGGTTGTCAAATCTTTCAACGTTCTTAATAGGCATATCTGTTGTAAGAATAACAGCATCTGCTGATTCTACATCTGCCTTTGTAATCTGATTTTCAATTCCGATTGAACCCTGTGTTTCAACCTTGCATTCAACTCCTGCTTTTTCACATGCCTGCTGAATTGCTTCAGCTGCCATATAAGTATGTGCTACCCCTGATGGGCAAGCTGTAACTGCTAAAAATTTCATATCTAATCACTCTCTTTCATACAATAATTTAATTTTTTTAATTTATGAGAACCACTAAAAAGTGGTTCTCATTTAGTATTCATTTGTAATTCAAAAACTTTATCTTATTCGAATGAGATATCAACATCTCCCATATCTTCTGGTTCTGGAGCTACATAATCTTTCTTAAGTAATGCACAAAGAAGTACATAAACTGCAACACCAATTAAGATACAAATAATGTAAAGTGGCCAACCAGCTAAGAAGCTTTCACCCTGAATAACAGGAGCTACGATCAAACCACCCCAGCAAGCTGACATCTTAGCACCAACTCCAAGGAATCCTGCGATACCACCGGCAATTGCTGATGAAATCATGTTAATAGGAATCATTCTTGCAGGATCTGCTGCTGTATATGAAATAGCACCTTCTGTGATACCACAGAAGCCCATTGCTATAGCACCGATACCTGCATTCTGTTCTTCTTTTGAGAACTTCTTCTTTAAAAGTAATGATGCAACACCACATCCAATTGGAGGTACACAAATAGCAATACCAACTGGAGCTGCAAATGTATAGATGCCTGTACCTACAAATGCTACCATTAAGATTGAGTAAGCAACTTTATTTACAGGACCACCAAGGTCTGTTGCAATCATAAGTGATGCTAATGCACTGATACCTGCAAGTGCTAAGTTTCCATGATCTCCGTGAGCCATGTTTCTCATAACATCTTCTAACCATGTCATGAATGCTGCAATAGGTGTTCCGAATGCAAACATTATAATACCAACTGCCAATACACCAATTACTGGAATGATGATAATTGACTTAAGCGACTGCATTGACTTAGGAAGTGGAATCTTCTTTAAGTAATGAGCAATAATACCACCAAGTAAACCAGCAATAGCTGCTCCGATAAATCCTGCTGAAGCTGTTGTAACAGCGCCATCAGCAAAACCTGTAGGAATGTTTAATGCCATAAATCCACCTGCCATACCAACTGCAATACCAGGTCTGTCAGCGATTGAAAATGCAATGTATGCTGCAAATACAGGACACATTAATCCAAGAGCATCAACTCCGATTGTCCATAACCAGTAAGGAATTCCTGAACCCCATCCTGGAGCTGCTCCTTCACCTGTTAATAAAACGGCAATAGCCATTAAAATACCACCACCAACAACAACTGGTATCATGTAAGATACACCATTCATAAGATGTGTTTTAGTGTGTTTTAAAATATCAACTAATTCTTTCATAACTTTTCTCCTATCATGTAATCTTTTACCTATTTAGGTTTTAAACTGCACCTATAAGATTAATAACCTCATCGGCTGTTTTTGCATTAGCAAGCTGTTCTCTAAAGTCATCATGCATAACTTTTCTAAACAAACCAGCTAAAATTTCAAGATGTCTGTCACCCTGTCCTGGTGATGGAACACCTATCTGGAATACCATATCAACTTCTTCTGAATCATCCCACTTCATTGGTTTAGCAAGACGAACAAATGCAAGTGATGGTTCCTTAACATGTACTGACTTTGAATGAGGTGTAGCAACTGAGAAACCTACTGCTGTGCTTGAGCTTGCCTCTCTAGCCAAAACGTCCGCTACATATCCTTCCTTGTCAATAAGTCTGTCATCCTTGTCCATTGCATCAGCTATAAGTCTGATTACCTCTTCAGCACTATTAGCTTCAACATCGAACATTACGATTGCTTCGTTCATAAGTTCTTTAGCCAAAATTTTGTCCTCCTTCTCTTTAAGTTATCACCTCTGTGTGATTTTATTCTAGCTACATATTTATTTTTTTTCAATTGTCGCAAAAAAAGAAAATTGCACTAAAGTTAGTGCAATTTTCAATAAGCTTTTTATCCACTGGGATTGAAACATTTTTAATTTTCTTATATTTTTTACTCCCAATGCAATTCTTCTTTAAGATTTTGCTCCATTTTTTGAACATTGTCTAATTTTTTGAACTTCTCAAGTTTCTCTTCCGAACCGACAATTCTTGCAAAATCTGAGAAAAATGCCTTTGTTGTTTTTATGTTATTGAAGTTTAATGCAAGTAAAAACATAACGTTTACCATTTTCCCACCCCAATTAAGTGGATGCTTTAAACTAATAACATATACTTTTGGCTTAACAACATTTTCCGGTATTCCATGAGGAATTGCTACGCCGTTACCAATTGCAGTAGGCTCAATGTTTTCTCTTTTTAGAACATCATTGTAAAACTCTTTAGTAACATATCCCTCGTTTACTAATTGTTTACAGGCTGCTTTTAAGACAAAATCTCTATCGACCTTCTCCTCAACGTAAAGAATATGATCTTTGTCTATCATATCCGTAAAATTATCTTTTTCAAGCTTCGGATGTGACAGAGTCTCAAAGCAAGCATCCTTTATATTTTTCTCGTCAGTTTTACTTACAATTGGTGAAATATAAACAACTTTGTCATTGTATTTGAAGTTTGGAAGCATTGATAATACAATATCAAACTCATAATCGTCAATACAATCTATTTTGCCTGATGAAAGTATGGCTACAATCTTAATATCAGATATTTTACTTTCTATTTTCCTGGCGACAATATTTGCTGCTGCAATACCGCTTGTTCCAATTAAAACAGCTTTCACATTTTTAACATTTCTGTGCAAAGCACCACCTAAATATAAGGCAATAAATGATATTTCATGATCTGTAGGTATGGATTTACTGTATTCCTCATAGAATTTTCCTAATGTAAAACATGTGGCGAAAATTCCCGAATACATTTCCCTTATATCTGATAAGAACGGATTCTTAACTTCGATTCCATAAGCTGTTCTAACAATTGATGCCGGTATAAAACCTTCCAAACTTGTCCTTAATAATTCATTGTCTAAAAGATTTATATTCAAAATTTCTGAAAGATATTCCAGCATTTCCTCGCAGATTTCTTTATTTTTTTCTTCAAATTCTGAAATCATATGGACTTTATTTGCATTTTCCACAGTTTGCACTGCTGCTGAAGCAAATAAAATATCAATATACTGCTTCTCATATTCGTTTAGATTTACTTTTCCTAGCTGTTCAAAATATTCCACAACCATATTTACAAGACTCTCATTTCTATTAAATGTTTCAGGAATATAAATGTCCTCAGTTATTACATTTCCCATTCTTGTTCTGAACAACTGAATAGACAAATATTCTGCCAACATTCTAAAACTATAGTCCGTATATGCCACGTCAAACTTTTCTTCTACCGCATGAATAACTTCTATTGATTTTTCAAAATTATCTTTTCCAAAGTTATTTATCCAAAGTTCCTCTTCTTCTATGTTCATTCGGTAATCGTAAGTTTCCTCTATTACCTTGCTTCCGATTGCGTATGTGCAGCATGTTTTCATGGCTTTTCTAATGGAAAATTCATCTCCTGTTATAAAAACACCATGTCCTGCCACTCTGTTAATTTTGATTCCGTATTTTTTTAATTCTTTTGATATGGAATTAATGTCGTCACCAATCATTTTTTTGCTGACATTTAATTCCTCTGAAAATAATGATAACGTATATGTGTCCCAGCCACTTAAAAGAATATACATAATATATCCCATTCTCTGACGTTTAGACATTACGATTTTCTTGTCTCTCTTTAATTCATTAATCTGACTGATTTGCTCGTCTGTAAAATTAGCAACAAAACCTATGCCCGGCTTTCTTTCTAATATCATCTTGTGTTCTTCGCAAAAATCAGACACTTCCTTAATGTAAGTTTTTACACTTCTTTCTGACACCCCTAGATATAATGCAAGAGTCTTTGATGTAATCGGCACACGATTGTTATCTATTAACTTTTCAATTATCTGAAGTCCTCTTTCTGATAACATATATTCCCCAACTTTCTTTTTTCTTTAGCAGTAAGATACCATTACTGTCATTTTTCCTGAAAAACCGCAACTATCCATTGTCGCAGGAACTATAAAGTGATCCCCCTTCTTAACTTTAATTCCGTCAGCTTCTCCCTTACCGTCAATTACACTTACGTTTAAAAATGGCTTGTCCATCTTGAATTCATATTCTCCATCAACGTCCCATTTTTCCAATGTGTAATATGGGCATATAACTAATTTTTCGCTAGTCATACCATCATGTTTTTCTACAACTTTTTCTTCGTTATAGTCAACATGTGGTGCAGTAATGCAGTCAATACTCTGCTGAACGTGAAGCTCCCTTGGCTTACCATTCTGAAGTCTGTCATAGTCATAAACTCTGTAAGTAACATCACTGCTTTGCTGTGTTTCTATTAATAAAGTTCCACCTTTTATAGCATGAAGACATCCCGGATTAATCTGGAAGAAATCTCCCTTCTTAATTGGAATAACTCGGATTAAGTCGTTCCATTTTTTGTTTCTAATCATGTCTTCTAACTCTGCTTTGTCCTTGGCATTGTGACCAATAACAATAGTAGCATCTTCTTTGCAATCTAAAATATACCAACATTCTGTTTTTCCTAATGCACCGTTTTCATGTTCTGCTGCATATTCGTTGTTAGGATGAACCTGTATACTTAAATCATCCTCTGCTCCAATTATTTTAATTAATAAAGGAAAAACATCTTCTTTTATGTTTCCAAACAATTCTCTATGATTTTCATAACACCATGAAAGCTTTTTGCCTGCAAATTCTCCATTTGCAACTGTGCAGTCTCCGTTTTGATGGGCACTGATTCCCCAACACTCGCCTGCATTATCCCCGGCTTCTTCGTATCCAAAGTTTTTTAATAGTTTTCCGCCCCAAATGGCATCCTTAAATACTGGATGTAACATTAAAATTGACATAATCCACCTCTTTCTTCCCTTTACTAAATGATATTTTATCATACTATTCTAAAATATCATAATTTTACGCGACTTTCCATATTCTATAATAATTAGTTTTTCGGTGAGCCTCAAATGAAAAATATAAACTCAATGTTAAAATCAAAAAAATTTTTAGCTGTTTTTATTATTGGCTTAGTTACTTTTATCTTCATAACTTACTTTTTTGCAGCTTTTTATAATCATTCCCCAAGTAACGATTATGCGGATTCAACACCCCATTACCAAAATCAGGATCAGTATAATTTTGACTTGTATAGTAATCAGCTTTTTAAAATTAATCTGTCTAATGATTACTTAAGTTTGCATTTTTATTTGGAACACCCGGAAAAATGGAATATTAATGTGAAAGAACCAACTCTCGGAGAATACAGTTATCAATCCATGATGGATAGTCAGAAATTCTACATAAACCAAATTAATATTTTAAAAAAATTCAATTATAATCAATTATCGGTTAAACAGAAAATAACATACGATACCTTAGCCGGTTATTTTAATAATCAGCTTGATTTTGCTGATTTATGCTTATGCTCAGAAATATTAAGTCCCACAACAGGTCTTCAGTCCCAACTTCCCATACTTTTTTCTGAATATACTTTTAAAAACAAGCAGGACATTACCACATATTTAAAGCTTTTGTCTCAGGTTTACGACTATTTTAAGGACATTTGTGATTTTCAAAAACTGAAAGCAAAGGAAAATGTGTTTATTAGCTCATTTTGTTGCCAAAACATAATTAATCAATGTCAGGATTTTGTTGGTGACAAAGTCCCTGAAAATAACCTTCTACACAAATCTTTTGTACAAAAAATCAATGAATGTTCTTTTTTAAGTGGGTCACAAAAACAGGCTTTTATTGCACAAAATAAAAAATATTTACAAAACAGTGTAATCTCAGGTTACAATCTCATTATTAGTACTCTCTCCTCTCTAATGAAGCAGGGCTATTGTAAAAACCAAGGTGGTCTATGTAATTTGCCAAACGGCAAAAATTATTACGAGTATCTGGTTAAAACCTATACCGGTAGTAACAGAAACATATTAGAGATAAAAGCAATGATTCAGGAACAGATAACAAAGGATATGAAAAGTCTCTATTCTTTGTACAACATAAGTCCTTCATTAGATAAGAAGTTGGACGCTGCTGAACGTTTGTCAGTGGCTAAATCTCCAAAAGATATTTTAAAAGAACTTACGAAAAAAAGTTCCGGGGATTTTCAGATAAAACAAAATTACTCTTTTAATATTAAGTATGTTGATAAAACCTTAGAAAAACACTTAAGTCCTGCTTTTTATTTGTCACCGGCAATTGACAGTAAGAACAAAAACAATATTTATATTAATAATTCAAAAAAGAATAAAGGGCAAAATCTTTATGCCACTTTAGCACACGAAGGAATACCTGGACATATGTATCAAAACAATTTTTTTGCCTCAACTAATCCTTCTCCCATTAGGCACATATTAAATTTTGGTGGCTATTCCGAAGGTTGGGCAACTTATACGGAAATTTTTTCGTATAAATATCAATACAAAGACTCTATTGTTGCCAGAGCTTTAAGTTGTAACACTTCATACTCATTGGCTCTCTATTCTCTTTGTGATATTGGAATTAACTATGAAGGTTGGAACCGTAAGGACACAAAAAAGTTTCTGTCAACTTATAGTATTTTTGATGACAATGCCTGTAATTCAATTTACGAGGCTGTAATTGAAGAGCCTGCAAATTATTTGCAATACTATGTTGGCTATTTAGAAATTATTAATCTAAAGAATAAATTCACGAAAAAATTTGGAGCAGAATTCGATACAAAAAGATTTCATAATAGTTTTCTAACTATTGGACCTACAAGCTTTGATGTAGTTGAGAAGTGGTTAGAATATTATTATTAACATTACATAAGCAAATAAGCAGAAATTCTAAATTAGAGTTGAATGTCAACACACCCAACTTCTAATTAGAGTTTCTGCTCATTTTATAAATTAATATATTAAATTTTACCAAGCTTTAGTTTAATTAAATTTCACCCATAAACTAAAATATTATACTTCAGAGTGATTTTATTTATTAATTAAT
The DNA here is from genome assembly GCF_003477765.1 of Eubacterium sp. AF34-35BH. Classification (NCBI taxonomy): domain Bacteria; kingdom Bacillati; phylum Bacillota; class Clostridia; order Eubacteriales; family Eubacteriaceae; genus Eubacterium; species Eubacterium sp. AF34-35BH. The sequence goes on along the minus strand of NZ_QUDZ01000001.1, from coordinate 20,008 downwards.
TATTTTATTAATCAGACTCTCTAATTCTGTTTAATACTTAGTCTAACTGGAAAGTCTTGCCTAATTCTTCAACTTCTTCCTTAGTTGCTAAATTATCACTAAATGCACTTGCACTACCTGTTAATAAACCTTTTCTAAGTGCTTCCTTATAGTCGCCTGTTTCTAAATAACCTGCAATAAATCCGGCTACCATTGAGTCTCCTGCACCTACAGAATTTTTAACCTTGCCCTTTGGACATGGACTCTTATAAACCTGTCCATCTTCAGCAACTAATACAGCACCTTCGCCAGCCATTGATACAAGAACGTTTCTTGCGCCTTCTTCCTGCATCTTCTTTGCATACGGAACAACATCTTCTCTTGTCTTTAATTCAACACCATAAATTTCACCTAATTCATGATTGTTTGGCTTAACAAAGAATGGTTTATATTTAAGAACGTTAAGTAATAAATCCTTAGTTGCATCAACAACAATCTTAACATCCTTGTTCTGTAAATATTCCATAATGTTACTGTACATTGTTTCCGGCATAACACTTGGGATACTTCCCGCTAAAACTAAAATATCACCATCCTGCAACTGATCTAATTTCTTATATAATTCGTCAATGTTTTCTTTCTTAATTGCAGGTCCCATACCGTTAATTTCGCTTTCCTGCTGAGCACGAATCTTAACGTTAATTCTTGTAATGCCTTCTGCAACCTGTATAAAATCAGCATTTACTCCATTGCTCTTTAACATGCTTTCAATAGCTTCACCTGTAAATCCGGCTAAAAATCCAAGAGCTGTATTTTCAAATCCAAGATTACTTAAAACCATTGATACATTAATTCCCTTTCCACCTGGGAACATAAGCTCTTCCGATGTTCTATTTACCAAGCCTAACTTTAAATCATCTACTGAAACAATGTAGTCAATAGATGGGTTAAATGTAACTGTATAAATCATTTTTGCCTCCTATATATTTTATTTTTCTGACAAATATCTAATCAAAATATATAGTATTTACATTAAATTTGCAAGTATTACACTGGCAATTGTTCCAGCAATTGTTGCCAAAATTGCACCAGGCAAAGTCCATCTTGTTTTCGTTACTTTTGCAGTTATGTAATATACAGACATTGTATAAAATATAGTTTCCGTACAACTCATCATTAACGAAGTTACTATTCCAAGATATGAATCAGGGCCATATCTTTTAAAAATATCAAGCACCATACCCGTTGCTGCCGAGGAAGAGAATATTTTTACAATTGTAACCGGCATAAGTTCTCCCGGAAAACCTAAAGGATTAGTTATTTTTCCCAACCATTTTCCTAAAAATTCCATAAAACCGGATTCACTTAAAACACCTACAGCAACCATAAGTCCAATTAACGTTGGCAAAACTTTTACCACTGTTTTTAACCCATCTGCTGCTCCCGAAACAAAATCATCATATATATTTCTCTTACTTTTAATTCCGTATATTGTAATAAAAAGCATTACTCCCGGAATTATAAAAGAAGATAGTTTAACTAAAATCTCCATACGAAACCCTGTCTTTTTTATAAATCTATGCATAGAAATTTTATTCGAGAACAAAAAAGGAAAACCTCTTTACCGGGCATCCGATAAAGAGGTATATAACTTGTATTTATTAAATTTTTTAACCTTCTATTGGTCTGTTGTACTTATCTCTGTTTTCAATGTTTTCAACTAACTTACTTTCAGTTACAACATCCTGACCTGTCTTTAAGAATACAGGTTTAAGTACAATAGGTGTAATAATTGTTGTAGCAATAACCACGATAATTACCGGTGCTACTAACTCAGAACTCATAAGTCCTGCCTCAATACCTTTGTTTGCAACGATTAATGCAACTTCACCTCTGGATACCATACCAACACCAATTCTTAAACACTGGTAGTTCTTGTATCCACATACTTTTGCACCAAGTCCGCAACCCATAATTTTTGTAATAATGGCAATAATTGTTAACACAATTGCATATACAACAATTAAAATTCCCATGCTTGCAACTGCCTTACCATCTACCTTAAGACCGATACTTGCAAAGAATATTGGGCTTAAAAGCATATATGCTACAACATCAAATTTTGATGCAATGAACTGGTCCTTCTGTGTCATTGAGATAATTACACCTGCAAAGAAAGCTCCTGTAATATCTGCAACGCCAAAGAAATATTCTGCTGCAAATGACATAAGAAGACAGATTACAAATGCCATGATAGCATGTCTGTGCATTCCTTTTCCGTCATGTTCACACCATTTCTTGTATAATTTGTAAATAATAAATCCAAATACAGCAACAAATACAAAGAATAATACTATTTTTAACAATACGATTTCAAGTGGTGTTGTTTCTGCACCTTTTCCACTTTTTCCACCTAAACTGATTACAATTGTAAGTGCAATGATACCTAAAATATCATCAATAATAGCTGCACCTAAAATTGCATTACCTGAAGCTGTTTTTAACTTGCCCATTTCCTGCAATGTTTCAACTGTAATACTAACTGATGTTGCAGTAAGAATTACACCTACGAAAACAGCCTGCATAAATAATGATGATGCCTTTGCAGGTTCAATCCATCCTGCTTCTAAGAACCAATAAGTAAATAATCCACCACCAATTAATGGTACGATTACGCCTAAAACTGCTATTACAAATGATGCTAAACCGCATTTCTTTAATTCGTTAATATCAGTTTCAAGACCTGCACAGAACATAAGAACGATTACGCCTATTTCTGCCATATGATCAATAAATGGTGTTTGATATAATGTTAAAGCACCTAAATCGTGTCCCCCAACCATAACACCATTTAACAAGTTACCTAAAATTGCCGGTCCTAAAATAAGTCCTGCTAATAACGCGCCTACTACTTGTGGCATTTTGAATCTCTTTGTTACCAAACCAAAAAGTTTAGTGCTTGCTAATATTAAAGCAAGTTGCCATAGATATCCATATTCTTCCATTTTCACGACCTCTTTTCTATGTATTTAGAATATAGTTATGTAAAATTTATTTTACAACCTGAATCATAATAACACCTTATTTTAGTAAATTCAACTAATAAATTTAAGATTTTTGTGGGTTTATAAAAGTGCGTAACACATAACAATCTCTGTAATCAAAACTACAACATTAAAAGGTCATAACTCCACCTGTTTTTACACAATTTGGGTTATGACCTTTGGACACTATATTTTTTAATTTAAAAAGTTTTGTATAATAACTGCTTCAGCCTCTTCCTCTGTTAAACCTAATGTTCTTAACTTAAGAAGCTGTTCATCATTAATTCTTCCTATTGCAGCTTCATGAATAATTGCCGCATCTATGTTTTTTGCTCTAATTTCCGGTATTGAACCAACCTCAGCCTTGTCCATAATAATTGAATCACACTGTATATGGGCCTGACATTTGTTATTTCCAATGGCATTTGGATGGAATGTCTGTACTGAATTTCCTTTTCCAACGGATCTTGAAACTATCTGTGCCGAACTGTTTTCGCCGTTAAGCTGAACTTCAATATTTGACTCTGCCTTCTGCTCGCCACTTGTCATAAGACGCTCAGTTACATATAGCTTGGCTTCTTTTCCAAGTTCAACATTTGTCTCTCTAACAGTTGAATCTACACCCTCAATCTGCGCTGTATCCAAAGTAAAAACAGAATTATCTCCCACAATGATATTTGTAACAGGATTTAAAACTCTTGCGCCTGTTCCATTACCTTCGCCATAGTGTTTCTCCACGTATCGTACATTTGCATTTTTTCCAACGTGAAAAGTATGAACACCATCATGTCTGCTTTCATTGCAACCACTATTATGAATTCCACAGCCGGCAATTATGTTTACGTTTGCCCCATCTTCAATGTAAAAATCATTATAAACAAGATCAATCATACCTGAAACACTAACAACCACCGGTATATATACTGATTCACCGTTTGTTTTTCCGTCAATATAAATGTTTATTCCCGGATTGTCTTCTTTTTTTCTAATCTTAATATGTTCACTGTCTCCATGACAAATGGATACGCCATTTTCTCTAAGATTGAAGGCACCGCTTTGGCTAAATTCATTATCGTTAATAACATTTAAAACTTCTTCAGTTACATTGTTAAGCTTCACCATTACGCTCTTCCCTCCAATTCTTCTGCACATTTATGACATTCCTGCACACCGGTAAGATATGGTAGAACCTCATCTTTAGTGCCTATTTTTTTAATCTTTCCATTATCAATAATCATAATTTTATCTGCCATATTGATAATTTTTTCCTGATGTGAAATTACAATAAGACTTTGTTTTTTCTCTGTATGGATTTCTTCAAACTTGTGTATAAGCATTGAGAAACTCCACAAATCAATTCCTGCCTCCGGTTCATCGAAAATGCAAAGTGAGTGTTCCTTAGCCAGCACAGATGCAATCTCAATTCTCTTCATCTCTCCACCTGAAAGTGTTCCGTCTATCTGTCTGTGAATATAATCCTTTGCACAAAGGCCAACGGCTTTCAATAGATTACAACATTCTTCATCTGAAAGATTTTCTCCTGACGCAAGTTTTAAAAGTCTTAAAACTGTCATACCTTTAAATCTTGGTGGTTGCTGAAATGCATAGCCGATTCCTGCATTTGCCCTATGATTAATGTCAAAATCTGTTATATCCTCACCGTCTAATATAATTTTTCCACTATTCAAATGGTTAATACCCATTAATGTTTTGGCTAAAGTGGACTTTCCACCTCCGTTTGGACCTGTAATAACAAGCATTTCCCCATCATCAACCTGAAATGAAATATCATTAAGGAGACACTTTTCTTCCCCTTCATCATCTACATAAAGTGATAAATTTTCTGCTTTAAGCACAATTTATACCTCTCTTCTTATTATTTTTTACAGCTCATTATAACATATTTATCATATATGTTAAATTAAACTTTTATTTAAGTTGCCAATTTAAAATATTTTTATATACTACCTAACTAAACATATCGAATTTAACTTTTATTCTTTTTATTTTTCTAAACATTTCCTGAGACAAAATCATTAGGAAAACAAAAGTGGATAAACCATGTACAAAGTTAAAAAATATACCTGCACCGTAAGTTGCCAGAAACGTAGACAACCTTGGCTTGTCTGTGTACATAACAACTGTGGCCGTATCAAGAATTAGTCCGTACAGCACAAATGTTACAAAAAAACCATATATACTAATTAGAACTCTTTTTTCTGCATGCTTTTGTCTTTTTCCACTAAATACAATTGCCGAAAGTACACCTATTAAACCAAAAGCAATCATCTGCCAAGGGGTCCATGGTCCCTGACCGAAAAAGAAGTCTGAAATAAACGCAGTTAAACAGCCACATAAAAATCCTGATTGTTTACCCAGCATAATTCCTGTAATTATTATTATGGCTGCGCATGGTTTAAATTGTGGTGTCATAAAAAATATAACCCTACCCACAATCGCCATGCCTGTTAGAACACCAAGGGTTACTATTTCTCTTGTTTTGGGTTTTCTTTTTTCAAATGACCACACAAAAATTCCAATTGCCGCCACAATTATAAGTATGGATACTATGTAATAATGTCTTATCATAACATGTCCTCCATTTTGTATGCACCATCAATAATCCCCCTTGCTAATTTTGCAATTGTAGTAGTATAAAATCTATTGTTCAGAAAAAATTCTCTGGCAGTGTCCTCACTAATTAAACTTCCCTGAGCAAACAAGCCACATCTGTCTGAATACTCTCCACAAAAATCTAAATCGTGGCTTACTAAAATAATTGTTTTTCCATTTTCAGCCAAATCCCTTAATAGAATTCCCAGTTGTTCTTTGTAAATATTGTCGATTCCCTTTGTAGGCTCATCCAATAACAAAACAGCCGGCTTTTCTCCAAGGACTTTAGCCAAGGCAACCTTCTGCTGCTCCCCACCACTTAAATCATAAGGGTGCATATTTAGAAGCTTTTGCAAGTTCATTTTTTCAATCAATGACTTGTCCACTTTTTTCAATTCTTCCATTACAGATTCCTGTTCAAAGAGAATTTGCACGTCCTGTGGCAAGAATCCTATTTTACCCCTCACCTTGATTTTGCCCCTGTAAGGTTTAAGAATACCACTAAGCAACATTGTTGTAGTTGTTTTTCCTGTTCCGTTACCACCAATAACTGAGAATATTTCTCCTTTATTTATATGCAGATTTAGACCTTTTATAATATCTCTGCTCATTTTTTCGTATCTAAACCACACGTCTTTCACGTTAACTACACTCATATTCTTTTCATTGTTATATGATGTAGGGAATCCCAAATTTAAAGATTTCCTTTCATTTAAATCTTCATCTTTTTTATAAGATTTACATTCACTCAAATTTTCATCTTTTTTGTAAGATTTATATTCACTGGATTTTTTTTCAGCAAAATTTCTTTTTGAAAAAAATGACTCATCTTTACTGTCACTTATATAATTTATAAGCCAGCTTCTTCCCTCTTTCGTGGATATAGGAATTTGACCTGCGCCGTTATGCCCATTAAAAATCCTACTTGGTATTGGCATTAAAGGACTTACTTCCATATTCAACGCTTCCCTTAAAACCTCCTGTGGACAACCGCACTGTACTAACTTGCCCTCTTCCATAACAACTAATTTGTTTGCATATTTAAGAAGATAATCCAGTCTATGTTCTGAAATAATAACTGTAATTCCAAAATCTTCGTTAATTTTGCTTACAATATCCATAAACCGTTCTGCTGCAATTGGATCTAATTGAGATGTCGGTTCATCCAACACCAAAATTTCAGGATTCATTATCATTACAGCTGCAAGGTTTACAAGCTGCTTCTGACCCCCTGAAAGGTTGTCTGTATTCTCATTATACAAATCAGTTATGTCAAAATATTCAGCAATTTCTGCCACTTTACTTCTTATAATTTCGTTCTTTTCACCCATACTCTCCAAGCCAAATGCCAGTTCATGCCAAACTTTGTCTGTGACAATCTGATATTCAGGATTTTGCATTACAAAACCTATTTTTTTTGCCTGCTCTCTGTCAGTTAAACTTTCTATGTTTCTACTCTCTAACAATATTTCGCCTTCAGTTTTTCCAGCCGGCATAATATTAGGCTTTAAACATTTAAGCAATGTTGTTTTTCCACAACCTGATTTTCCACATAATACAACAAAATCCCCCTTATTAATTGTAAAGGAAACATCTGACAAACTATTTTTTTCTGAGGTCTTGTATTTAAAACTTAAATTCTTGATTTCAATATGAGCCATCTTATTTCCTCCTTTACGTTAATTAATACAGGTGTCAAGCACAACAAACCGTACATCAAATACACAACCATATTATTCTTTACTTGTATAAAAGGATAATAGTAAGTGTAAACTTTTTCTCTCTCTAATGAAAAAACAACAACCAACCATAAAATTACCAGCCAGCCCATTAGCAAATAATCTCTTTTTTGAAATTTATAATTGCTGTAATTTGTTCTTCTTCCTGTTCCAAACCCCCTTGCTTTCATGGAGTCCGCTGTGTAAATTGAATTTTCCAACGCCCAGGTGGTGGTTATTGAGAAAGTTCTGCTGCCTTCTTTTATGCTATCAATTATCTTATCTATACCATTTTTCTTTTTTTGTTTTTTGCATGCCTCTATATAATTTTTCTTTTTTTGTCCTATATGTGCTTCTATACCACTTTTCTTTTTTTGTCTTTTGCGTGCTTCTATAACATTTTCTTTTTCAGTTTTTTCTCTATTTAAAAGATTTATTTTCTCGTCATAATTTCTTTTATTGACTTTATTTACCATTGAAACTTTACGTTGGTGCCTTGTATACTGGGGTATAAATCTCATTATCATGGTTATTAAAAGAGACACGTTTGGTAGCACTTTTCCTATTGCACCTAAGATTCTTTCCACGCCCATTACCTGATTAAAAGTTGAAAACCACAACAACATTGCCCCTATTATAATTGCAGATATTAATCCGTAAATAATAGATTCCAAAGTTACAGGATTTCCCGTAAACAGATAAAACAACAACGTTCCACCTTTATGAGAAAACAATGGGTTTATAATTGCAGAGACAATAATTATACCTACAACTACTGCGCAATACTTTAATCCCTCTGTTTTTTTCAGCATAAAATAATAGACTACTGCCGAAAAAAGAGAAATAAAAACTAACCCTACACTCATTTGAAACATTGTTGTTCCTAATACAAGTAAATAAAATATTAAATTTACAACTGGGTGGTATCTTGAAAATTCATCTGTCACTATTTTACATCCTCGCCTAAATCACATGTGTATCGCCACTTTATTACATCGCCATCTTTTACAGTGTACTCACTACAACTTACCTGTGGATATTTGTCATTTACACTGTACATCCAACCTGATTTCTTCCCGCAGGAGAACTCATAAATATTATCAATGCCCTCTACATACGCACTTTTTCCCGTAAAAGATGCCTCCATAAGAATGCTGTTTTTATCAAGCTGTCTTTTAAGAACATCGTAAACAGTATCTTTTTCATAAAATTTTACTTTCTGACTTTTTAATATAATGCCGTCTTTTGGTATATGATTTTTCAACCCTTTGTCTAAATCTTTTAAGTTGTCATAAATTGTTGAACACTCTACCAAAATGGTGCAGTTTCCGGCTTCCTTTTGTGGTGCATTACTTTTACCACAACCTGACATTGTTACTGTAACTAACAAAACTAATGCAACCATTGTTAGCTTAGTAGTTTTCTTTTTCTTTCTTACAAAAATTCCTATACCTGTAGCTGTCGCTAATGCAGCAATTATTAAAATTAGTATTATACAATTTTTTACGGATTTTTCTTTCTGTTTCTGATTTATAGCTTTGTGGGCTTCATTCTCTGATACATTTACGGATTCTGCTGTATTTCCTGAATCTTCTATATTACTAATTTTGTTATTGTTATCTTTATTGTTGTTACTTTTTTTGCTTTTACTATTTTTTGACTTGTTTTTCGTATCACTATTTGTGCCTGAAATATTCTTATTTGAATTCACTGATGCATTTGATTTTTTGCTATTTCCGGAACTTACACTATTATTATTTGACTTGCTACCTGTGCTATTGTCTGTAGTATTACCTAGGCTATTTTTCTTTTTATTTTCTGATGTTTTACTGCCCTTTTTTTCATAAGATTTTTTATTAGTTTTCTTATCTGTGCCATAATTATTATTCTTTTTGGCATCACCCATATCATACAGATTACTGTCGTCAGCTAAATTCCTGTAGTACGCAACAAGTCCATACATGCCCTGTTCTGTTGCCATTTGATTTACAAAAGTATCCTTAGTGTGCTTAAAGGCACCATTTGAATAAAATTGCAACAAACCGTCTAATACTGTATTTCTATTTTTTATAAATCTACTGTCTTTTACGCTAATATTAAGCATTGACATTGCTGTTAAAACCTGTGCTGTACTTTCACAGTTTTCACTATTAGATGTGGAATAAGCCCCTGTTTTATTCTGCTTTTTGGACAGGTATTCAATTCCTTTTTCTAATGCTTTTTCCACCTTACTTTGTTTCTTATAATTTGCCAACGCCTGCATTGCCATGGCTGTCACATCAACATCTGACTTGCCACCCATATATGACCAACCGCCATCGTCGTTTTGTGCATTTACAAGTAAACCAACCAATTTTTCTCTTGTTGTAACTTTTCCATCATAACTTTTTGCCGGTTCAGGAATTGCATAATCTCCACTGTCTAAAGCTATTAATGCATAAGTTGGTCCATTGATTCCAAGCTTGTTTACATTATCAAATTCTGCCAAAGATTTTAATAAGTCATAGCCTTCAAAATTTTCAGGATCAATACCTAATGAAGTTAAAGCTAAAACAACTCTCGAATACTCTGTGTATTTTCTTGTTGATAAAACTCCATCGCACTTTTTCACATATTCTTTTAAATTGTTTAAATAAATTTCTACATAAGATGACGGAACTTTTTCAAAACGTGCCAATCCAATCATCAACCATTCGCCACCTATACTTCCGTACTGGGGATTTTGAATTGTAGACATTTCATATTTGGAAATTTTCTGTAAATAGCTTTCCGTTTGTTTCTTATTTAATACTGTTTTACATTGTGTAGAAGTAGATTGTGATACAACACACAACATTATTAAAAACATAAATATTAATTTTTTTATTGTACTTAAAACTTTTTCTCTCATCTTCTACACCTTTATCTTTGTTGAGATTTCTATTATAAAAGAATGTTACTTGCGGCATTCTTCGCACCGAGTGCGTGTTGCCGCGCAACATTTTTCCTTTCGCGCCAGGGTGCATTCCTAGTGAAACGTTTTAATGTAATAAGAAATTCTGAAAGAATTTATTATTACATTAAAAATTATCGCAGCAAATTTATAAAAAATCTACTGCGACAATCTTCCTGCTATTTTTTTATCTTAACTGATTTTGGACTACTCCATTTACCATATACTTTCTGGTTTCCTGACTTCTTGTAAGCTCTAACCTTTACATAGCATTTTGATTTTTTCTTTAGCTTAGTAAGTGTATATGTTGTTTTCTTTGTGTTTTTGTATTTACAGTTTTTGAATTTTTTATTTGTTGCATATTTAATCTGATAACCTTTTGCACCTGTTACCTTATTAATTTTAATTTTAACCTTTTTACCCTTAACATTCTTTAAAGACTTAATACTTGCTTTTTTTAAAGTTGTCTTTTGTGTTGTTGTAGGTTCTGCTGTAGTTACCTGCACTTTTTCTAAGTTTGTGTATGCAGCATCTACATCTTCCTGAGTTGCATCATAATTTGCAAGAACCTTAATAGCTTCTGCCTTTGCTACTACCTGAGGGTTGTCTGGTGTATTAGCTACTAATTTAGTAAGTGCATCTTTATTTGGAAGTTTCGCACTTTCGATATTTTCATAGTAACTTACAAAACCTAAATCAGCTCCACCTGCATAAACGCTAAACTGAAGTCTGATAACATCTCCATCTTTTACAGGCTGTGAATCCATTGCCACATCAGGTGCAACATTATTAACTGTATACATCCAACCTGCTAAACTACTATATGAACCTGAACCTAACTTCTGGTCATCTGTAAATAACGCATTTGTACTTGTATTTGTTGGAGCATCATAATGCTGATTTCCATAACCATAGTCAACATCAATACTTGGCATCTTCTGAATACTTTCAGGAATATTAATAACGCCTGTATCTGCATAACTGATTGAATCAATGTAATATCCATAAGATGATAAATTAATTGTTAAATTCTTTTCCTTGGCAACTTCTTCTAAAACATCCTTAGCTGCTGCCCCTTCGTTTACCTGAACTGTAACCGGTTCAACTAAAAAGCCCTGTCCAATTGTAAATCTTTCAATAGCAAATGTTACGTTAATTTTCTTTGTTTCATTGGCATATGTTGTAGTAAACATACCAACAACTAATGTTACTGCCATTAACAAAGTTAAAATCTTCTTTGTTACTTTGTTCATTTTATCCTCCTTTTGTCAATATAAATTTATTCAGAAATCAAGTATAAAATTTCTCTAAAATTAGAAAAAGTCCTGCTTAAAAAGCAAGACAAAAAAACCCTTATGGGCCATATATACTCCTACTCGCCTTGCTTACGATTTCCAGCTGGTTATGTTGACGTATCCTGACTCAAGTTCATCCTATTCTAAGCGCCTTCCAGAAATCATCCGTGACATAATGCTTATTTCGTCCCTTATACAGTAGAGAAAGACTGTGCCGGATTCTCACCGGACTTCCCTTAAACTAAATAATTTTAATATTCACATACAACCATTAAATTTATGTAATTTTTTTTAATTGTAATTAATTAAAATATATCCAGACCATAACTATTTTTATTTTATTGACACACTCATTCTATACTAATGGCTTTACAGTGTCAAACACTAATATTATTTATTTTATTTTCTTACTCTCCTGCACATAATTTTGCAAAAACTCACTCCTGCCAGGGTACTTATTGTGGTTGCAATAATTGCTGGTGCAACAATAGCTCCTGGGTTGTGAGAATTATACTGGCTTCTGTATGCTATCATACTAACAGGAATTAATTGTAATGATGAGATATTTAATACTAAAAATGTACACATCTCGTTGGTGGAAATATGACTTTCTATTATTTTTCCCTTTTGTGGTATTGGATTTTTTGCTAATTCTTCCATAGCTTTTAAGCCAGCCGGTGTTGCCGCCCAGCCCAAACCTAAAACATTTGCAATTATATTTGTAATTATGTGTGGTCTTGCACTATGGTTACATGGCAAATTGGGAAACAACCAATTTATAAGTGGATTAATTGCTTTTTCACATTTTTTGACTAAGCCTGATTTCTCAGCTATATTCATAAAGCCCATCCACATGCTCATTATCCCCAACATTGTTATTGATATTTTCACAGCTTCCTCAGCCCACATTACTGCTCCGTTGCCAACCTTATCAATATTACCTGTTATCACACCATAAACCACACCAACTATAATCATAAAAGTCCAAATATAATTTAACATTTTCCGCTCTTTTTGCCTATTTACACATAATATTAAGGATTTTGTTCTTATATGAACGAATTTTTTTTCAACAGTGATTTTTGCCTAAAATATAGTACATTTTGCTATTTTATAAAAACGATTAAATTACTTTGTCTAATTTTTTTACAGATTATTGGAAACCTTTCCGATTTTTCTATAAAAATACGATATTTTTTTCATATATTAATGTATAAACTTTGGTTATTTTTGCCCTTTTCTTTTTCTTGACTTAATTTGTTTTAGGCATTAGTATTGTATGTCGAATGAGGGATGAAACTGTGCCATTCAAGTAGTGACAGTTTTTAAAGGAGGTATTTGCAATGAAAACAGTTACAGTTAACTTGAACTCAATCGAGAAAGTTAAGTCTTTCGTTAATGATATTGTTAAGTATGAAAATGATTTTGACTTGGTATCAGGACGCAATTATGTTGATGCAAAATCAATTATGGGGATATTCGCCTTTGATTTGTCAAAACCTTTACAACTTAACATTCATGCTAACGACAATTGTGATGAAATCACAAAATCATTAAAAAATTATCTTTGTTAATTAGAAATCAATTCATATAGCGACAACAGGTCGCACACCCCCCCCAAAAAAAGGGGCTGTCGCTCTAACCATTTATAATCGTTAGGGCACAGTACCTTTTTTGACCATATTTTATTGTTTTCCCCAAAATAATAGTGCGCCTTTTTTCTTTTGTCTTCAGAAAAAAGGTGCACTTAAATAAAGCCCCCATAGAGGTTTGTTAATCTGTTTTAAAAGTTTAAAATTTACGCACTTTTTAATGGGAATATAAATCAGTCAGATCCATCTTCTCCACAAACTTTCGTCGCTTAATAAATTTTTATTATTTAATAAGCTCATTATAAATGTCTCTTTTTGAAACGCCCCTGTCCTTTGCAACCATTTTCATTGCAGTCTTTTTGTCCATATCCTGATTCATATAGAATTGAACGTGTTCCTCAATAGTCATTAATTCCCACTGTTCTCTTTTTTCAGCCTGAATTTCTTCCATTGGCTTTCCTGCAATTACTAAAACATACTCTCCTTTTGGCTCCTTGCTGTCATAATATTCAATTGCCTCACTGATAGTTGTCTGAAAAGCTTCCTCGTATTTCTTTGTCAACTCTCTACAAATAGTCAGCGGTCTGTTGCCTATTGTTTTTTCCAGTTCCTTTAAAGTTTTAACTAAACGATGAGGTGCTTCGTAAATAATAGTAGTTCGCACTTCATTTTTTAAACTTTCAAGTACCTGTTGCTTTTCTTTTTTATCCTTTGGCAAAAATGCCTCAAAAACAAAACGTCTTGTTTTCTGACCTGACATGGTAAGTGCTGTTATGCATGCTGCAGCTCCTGGAAGAGAAGTTACTTCTATTCCTGCTTCATAGCACTGTCTTACAAGTTCTTCCCCAGGATCAGATATTCCCGGAGTTCCTGCATCAGTTATTAATGCAATGTTTTTTCCCTGTAACATATCCTGAACCAACACCTTTGCTTTATCATATTTATTAAATTCATGATAACTTGTCATTGGCGTTTTTATATCAAAATGATTTAACAATTTTATACTGTTTCTTGTATCCTCTGCACCAATTAAATCAACCTCTTTTAGTGTTCTAACTACTCTATAAGTAATATCTTCCAGATTTCCTATTGGTGTCGCACATAAAAATAACTTTCCTGCCATAATTTACCTTTTTCCATATATTTCTAAAATTTCGTCTGTATACACACCCTGTTCTTTGTAGACAATTAGTGGTGCTTCCACTTTCATCATGGACTTGCGTCCTCTATGTCCTTCAATTAAAAGCATGTTTGCGTCTTTATCCTTAAAAGGATGTACCATTCTAAGTCGTTTAGGTTCGATTTTGTACACACTCATAAGATTCATAATTTCTACCAAACGTCTTGGTCTGTGAACCATATAAAATCTTCCACCGGGTTTTAAAACCTTGGCAGCCTCTCTTATAACATCATCAAGAGTACATTTAATTTCATGTCTTGCAATTGCCTTAGGCTCTTCAAAATTCTCAATCCCATGATTTTCTGTCATATAAGGCGGATTGCATGTTACTACATCAAAAGAAGCCGGCTTAAATATAACCGACGCCTCTTTTATGTCACCCTGAACAATGTGTACTTTTTCTTCTAAATGATTAAGAATTACACTTCTCTTTGCCATATCAGCACTGTCCTGCTGGATTTCCAAAGCATAAAAATCTTCACCCACAGTTTTTGCCTCAAGCAATATTGGGATAATTCCTGTGCCTGTTCCCATATCCAAAACTTTTTCGTTTTCTTTAACCTGGGCAAAGCCTGACAAAAGAACTGCATCCATGCCAAAACAAAAGCGCTTTCTGTCCTGAATTATTTTATATCCGTTTCTCTCCAGGTCATCTATCCTTTCCCCTTCTTTTAAAAACAGATTATTTTCTTTTTCTAAATTCATAATTATCCTTTTGATTTTTCTAATCTAACTTTGAAGCTTCCATATCTTCTAAACCTTTTAATTCTTTTAACTCATCAGAAGCTAACTCAAATTTCTTTTTCTTTGGCTTAAATTTCAATTCATTAACAGAATATTCACGTTCTTCTCTTTCGTCATTTTGCTCAATAACAATTTTAACTTTCTGACGTAAAACATTAACACTCTTAACTTCTCCTTTTAAACCATCAAAAGTTTTAACTGTTTCACCTACATTTGGTAAGTTAGAATTCAAATACTCGTATGCTTCCTGCTCATTTTTTAGGCAACACATCAGTCTTCCACATATTCCTGATATTTTGGTAGGATTAAGAGATAAATTCTGTTCCTTCGCCATTTTTATTGACACCGGAATAAATTCTGACAAATATGTGCTACAGCAAAGTGGTCTTCCACAAATTCCAATACCACCAAGCATTTTTGTCTCATCTCTTACACCAACCTGTCTAAGTTCAATTCTTGTTTTGAACACTGATGCTAAATCCTTAACCAATTCTCTAAAGTCAATTCGTCCATCAGCAGTAAAATAAAACAATACTTTATTATTATCAAAAGTATATTCTGTATCTATTAATTTCATTTCAAGACCATGTTTTTTAATCTTCTCTTTACAAATAAAGAAGGCCTTCTTTTCCTTATCTTTATTTTGCTTGGCAATCTTGTCATCTTCCTCAGTTGCCACTCTTATGACAGGTTTAAGAGGCATAATAACGTCTTCTTCGTTTTTTTCCTGCACACTCTGTACAACTTTTCCGTATTCAATACCTCTTGCTGTCTCAACAATTACATGATTGCCAACTTCTATTTTAAAATCCAGCGGATCAAAATTATAAATTTTTCCCGCCTGTCTAAATCTAACTCCTATTACCTTTACCATCATTCATCCTTTCTTTTATTGCTAAAAATAAGACTTCCATTGTTACATCAAAATTAACATTTGATTTTATTCTACTCTGAGCCTTATCTAACTGTTGTAAAATAATATTTATACCATAATAATCTATTTTTTCTGACATTTCTTCTATTAACTTATAGTCATCCTGAAATACCAGTTTATCATCACTTTTTGAAGCCTTATATAATAAAACATCTCTGAACCATATTCTAATTAGACTGAAATATTCATCAATCTGCTTCTTAAAAGATGCTGCTTCCTTTACATTATTTGATATTATATCCATGCCACCTTTTTCCAGCGACAACAATGCCCCAACAACATGATTTTTCAAATCCTTAAAATCTTCTGATGTTGCCAGTTCAACTGCCTTTCCAGGGTTACCTCCACTAAAAACTGCTGCCATCGATGCCTCATAAGCACCAATGCCATATTCCGACATTAACTTGTTTTTAATTAATTCCTCTTTCACCGGTCTAATATTCAGAACTACACATCTTGACAAAATTGTTGGCAAAAATGTGTCTGCATTTGTAGTCAACAAAATTATTATTGCATATTCCGGCGGCTCCTCTATTGTTTTAAGCAATGCATTCTGTGCCTGCACAGTCATTTTTTCACTTTCATCAACAATATATATTTTGTACCTGCTACTATATGGCTTAATATCTATATCATCATTAATTTGTTCTCTTATTTCGTCAACACCAATTCCGGATTTCTCATAAGTAACATACTTTATGTCCGGCTGATTCTTGGAATCTGTCTGCTTACACGACTTACAATGCCCACATGCTTTGCCATTAAACTCCTCACATTGCAATGCTTTTGCAAAATCCACTGCAAGCTGCATCTTACCTGTGCCTTTTTCCCCATTAATAATGTAAGCATGAGAAATCTTTCCTATCTTTATGGCATTTTCGAAGTGTTTTACTATATGGTTTTGTCCTAAAATTCTTCCTGACTCCATACTATCCTTTATATCCAACAAAATTTAATAATTTATAAACTACTAATCTTTTAACCTGCAAATTACAGTCTTTTTTTCCTGTAAACTCTAAAATCCTTTAACTTACAGATTACGGTCTTTTTTTCCGTAAACTTTAAAATTCTTTAACTTACAGATTACGGTCTTTTTTTCCGTAAACTTTAAAATTCTTTAACTTACAGATTACGGTCTTTCTTTCACATAAACTCTAAAATCTTTAACTTACAAACAAAGACTTTATTATTCACAAACCTAACTTTTATCATATCATAATTTATTAATTGTTTCCACAATCTCGGCAATACATCTGTCTAAATCATCATTCATGTATCTTCTTTCAATACCGGCATTTTTGATGTTTTCTTCCTTAAAATCTTCCTCATCTGCAAGAAATCTTCTACAAAGTTCAGCGTATTTTGGCTCTTTCTCCAAGCGCTCTCTTTTTATGGCACGCTCTAACCTTTCACCATTTTCTACTTCTACATATATAGGTACCACCACATCTTTTCCATAATACTTAACCATGGCATTGTAAGACTCCAAAGTTCCTATATAAATGTAATTATCTGCACCCAAATTAATTTGACCGTCATCTAATGTGAAATAACTCCACACTCCGTACACAGTATCATAATCTCTGCACTCAATAATTTTTCCCTGTTTTCTATATTCAGCAAGTTTTTCCCTACTAACAAAATGATATTCCACACCCTCCTGTTCCCCTTCTCTCATTGGTCTTGTTGTGTAACCAACAATTGTTTTTAAATTTAATTCCTTATTATTTTTCAAATATCTAAAAATTGTATCTTTTCCACTACAACTTTTTCCCAATACAAAAAATATTTTTGACATATCTCCTCCAACTTACAGGCATACTATAATCCATACCATTCCTAATAATTATAATAATAGAATTTTTGACATTCATTATCTAACCTTTAATATCTACTATATGTTCATAATAAGTAATTAATCATTTACAGTAACTAATCAATTATTCATAATGATTAATTAAATATTTATAATAGATAATCAAATATTTACATAAATTAATAATTAATGTAAATATAAAAAATTTATCTTTTGATAACAATAATTTTTTCATTATCAATTCCCTTTATATTTAAATTAGACATTTTATATTCCATTATTTTTTTCAACATTTGATTTGTAATTAAATCCCCTGGTACAATAATTGGTATCTCAGGCGGATAAACATACACATATCCTGCACTTACCCGACCTACAGCATTACAAACATCTATTTTTTCTTTTTTGCATAATAATGCCTCATATATTGTCATTACCTGCTCCGTTTTTTCTAATAAAATTTCAGTATTTGTTTGCTCTAACAAACTTTTATCTTTAATTTTATCAGCTATATAATTATCTATTTCCACTAAATTATCAGCTAGTCTTAATATCTCATCCATATTATCACATATAGAAGTCATACCGATTACATAATCTTTGGAACACATTTCTATTTCGAAATTATATTTTTCTCTTAAAATGCTCTCAAGATATTTTCCATCATAAGTTTCATTTATTTTATCGGTACTTAATTCAGTATTGTTTGTTTTGGCATTATCTAATTTAGCATTATTTATTTCTGCTTTATCTGATACTGTATCACTTAATACGGTATTGTTTAATACAGTATCACTTAATACGGTATTGCTTGATACGGTATTATTTAGTTTTGTAATATTTAATTCTACATTATCTTTTTCTATACTCCTCAACTTCATATTAAGAAAAATAACAATTTTAGAAATATCAAAATCATACACACTGTTTTTTCCTATAATACTACGATCTAACACTTTTAATACTTTAAAATTTTTAACTCTATTATGGAATTTCTTTAGAGTTATTAACATTTCGTTAGCATCTTTTTGCCCTTTTGTTGATAACTCTCTTATACATTTGTCAAGGCTGGACATAAGTACATAAGATGGACTACTTGACTGATAAACCGATAACATCCTCTGAACATCTTTTACTGAAACTTTGTCCCCCTGCACATGTAAAAAGGCTGTCTGTGTCATTGCAGGAAGCGTTTTGTGTGCACTTTCTATAACAATATCAGCCCCTAATTTATAAGCCGAAGTAGGAAACTCATCACTTAAAATCATATGAGCACCATGTGCTTCATCAACAATAAGAATGCTATTGTGTCCGTGAACAATTTCTGCAATTTTTTTAATATCAGAAACTATACCCTCATAAGTTGGACTTGTTATTACAACAGCTTTAACTTTTATATTTTTCTTTTCTGCTTCGACAAATTTTTGTTCAATTTCTTCCGGTTTATAACCACCACTTATATTAAACCCTTCAACTATTTCAGGATACACATATTCAACATTCAAATTTCTTAGCTGAACAGCATTATAAGCTGATTTGTGACAGTTTCTCCCTAAAATAATAGTATCGCCTATATTTGTAACCGCGGTAATTGCAGATAAAATTCCACATGAACTTCCATTAACAAGAAAAAATGTAGCCCTTGTTCCAAAAAAATCTGAAGCATTTTCCATAGCAGCTTTTATTATTCCCTCAGGATGATGCAAATCATCAAAACCATTTATTTCTGTTATGTCTATATCAAAGGGATCATATTGGTTATTAACATATACACTTATTTCTTTATCTTCATTTAACTCGTTAACCGAGTTATCAAATGGCTTATTAACTAACTTATTAAAAGAATCTTCATCACCGACAAACGCTTTATTAAAATCAAATAATTTTCTCTGTCGCTTGTGTCCTGGCATATGCAATGGATATCTTCCATTTTTGCTATATTCAATTAATTTACTATATAAACTCTCTTTACTCATAACTTTGATTATAACATAAATGCTAATAAGTAACTAGCAAAGTAAAATATGCAAAAAATACATTAACAACATCCCCAAAACATATAAACTAATTTTTCTAAACATTTCTAAAACAATAAAAATGATAAAAGAAAAAACTGTAGACATTACCGGGTAACATCTACAGTTTCACATAACAAATGCCC